>JASJGQ010000103.1:0-13771 GCA_033791425.1 Acidobacteriota bacterium | reverse complement strand
CCCGGCCGTCACGCCCGGGAAAATCCCGGTTCGCGGAGGGGCCGAACGGAACATATCGTACAAGAATTTTGCCTTCGGGGGCCAGTTTGGGCAAAAGCGTTCCGCAGAGACTCGGGTTCTTGACACCAAACAAAGGTGCGGTCAGATTGGGGAACGCATTTCTTCAGGGCATAAACTGGGAGGCCTCTATGTACGACACCGGCATCAGCTTCATGCGTTCTCTGTGCGCCGGCGAGATCGAGGAGGCTATCCTCTTCCCCTTTCCAACTCTCAGCAACGACGAACGGGAGATCCTCGGACCGGTGGTCGAGTCGGTCGACGATCTGCTTGGAGGGCGGAGCGAGGAGTTTCGAGCGTGGGACGTGGCCGGTGAAATGGCCCCGGAGTTTCTCCAGGAGTTGCGTGAATTCGGTCTCTTCGGGTTGGTCATCCCCGAGGCCGACGGCGGTTTGGGTTTCGGCAACATGGCCTACTCGCGAACCGTTCAGCAGGTCGCGCGGCACGACGCGTCGGTGGCGGTGACCATCGGTGCCCACTCCTCCATCGGCATGCGCGGTCTCAAACTGTACGGCACCGACGACCAGAAGACGAGGTACTACGAGGCGCTTGCCAGCGGCACGATGATCGCGGCTTTTTGCCTCACCGAGCCCGAAGCCGGCAGCGACGCCGCCGCCATCAAAACTCACGCGGTTGAAAAGGACGACCACTTTCTTCTCAACGGTGCCAAATTGTGGGTGACCAACGGCGGCATTGCGAGTTTTTTCACGGTCTTCGCCAAGACCGGCGAAAAGGAGGAACGCTCGAGGCTCAGCGCCTTCATCGTCACCAGGGATATGGAAGGTGTTTCGGTCGGGGTCCACGAGGACAAGATGGGCATCCGCGCGAGCTCGACCTGCACGGTCTACCTCGAGGACGTCAAGGTCCCGAAAGAAAACCTCCTCGGCCCACTCAACAGCGGCTTCAAAGTGGCCATGAACATCCTCAACAACGGCCGTTCGGGCCTTGCCGGCGGTTGTGTCGGCGGCATGAAGACGCTGATCTCGATGGCGTCGAACCACGCCACCGAACGCCATCAGTTCGGGCACCCGATCGGCTCTTTTGGTCTGATCAAACAGAAGATCGGTCACATGGTCGTGGACTGCTACGCCACCGAGAGCGCGGTGCAGGTGGTGGCCGCTCTCGCCGACCGAGAGTACGAAGACTTTTCGGTGGAGGCCGCCAGCACCAAAGTCTTTGCGACCGAAGCGCTGTGGCGGACAGCCGACGAGGCCCTGCAGACCGCCGGCGGCACAGGCTACATGCGCGAGTATCCCTACGAGAGGATTCTCCGCGATTGCCGTATCAATCGGATCTACGAAGGCACCAACGACATTCTGCGTTTGTACGTCGCGCTGACGGCGCTCAACGACGTCGGGCAACGGCTGAAGGCGATGGCCGGTTCGTTGCGCGGCATCTTCGACGACCCCATCAAGGGATTCGGTCTGCTCTACGACTACGCCAAACGCCGCGCCACCTGGGCCACCGGGCTCCCGGTATCGTCGGTGGAGATGACCCGAGCCCACGTCGCGTTGAAGCCGGAGGCCGACACCTTCGAAAACATCGCCCGCGACCTCGCGGCCATGACCGACCGCCTCCTGCGCAAACACGGCAAGAACATCATCGGCAAGCAGTTCGCGACCCGGCGATTGGCCGATGTGATGATTGATCTCTGGGTGCTCGCCTGCGTTATCAGCCGGGTCACTTCGTCGATCGAGGCCATCGGCGTCGATGCGGCGGTTGAGGAGGTCGAGATCGCCCGTGTATTCGCCGGCCAGGTGAAGGGCCGGGCACGACGCAACTTCCGCAAGATCGACGACAACGACGACGAGCTTGTCAAGGGCCTCGCCGATGCCGCCTACGAGCGCGGCGGCTACGGGTGGGATGTGCTGTAGGGGCGGGCTCGGATCCACCTCACGGGCGCAGCTTGGAAGTTCCTGAAATAAGGGTGGGTTAGTGGAATAGATCCGGCGGCCACTGGTGTTGCACCTCGGTTGAGTCGATTCGCTTTGGAGGGCGGCGCGACACAGGGAGAAAGAATGGAAGCAGCATCAACCATCTCAACGTCAGACGAACGGATTGCACAGCTCGAGGCAGAGCTCGCCAACTTCCGGTCGATGATGGACTACGTCCACTGGATCCCGGACACCCTCAGCCTCACCAATATCGAGGCCTCCGGAGAAACCTTTCCCTTGAACGGAGCGCTCGGCGGCGACCACATTGTCTTTGTCGACTTCGAGGCTCGCTACAACCTCACGAGGCGCATCGAATGCGCCCTGACAAAGGGGGGCCTCGAGATCGCTCGCCACCTCGAAGAGTGCCGCAACCGGGTCGGAATCCTCGTCGCGGATTCTGCCGGTCACGGGACGACGGATGCCCTTCTCACGGCGATGCTCCACCAGGCCTTTCTCACGGGTGTCCTGTATGAGCTCGAGACCAAGGGCCACGTCACAGCCAAGCTCTTCGAGATCCTCAACACCCGGTTTGCCAAGTCGTCGAGCGTCAACAAGTTCATCACCATGATCTACGGAGAGATCGCCGACGACGGGAAGTTCCGTTTCATCTCCGCCGGTCATCCAAAGCCGGTCGTTTTTTCTGCTGAATACGATCGACTGGTCGACATCAATCCGGAACAGATGGACAACGTGATGCCCATCGGAGTCTTTCCCACCGAGGGGGACATCGATGAGCCATCGACCTCGGAACCACTTCCACGCAACAGACGTTTCGCGGTCAATCAGGTCAACCTGATGGGTGGCGGCGACATTCTGTTGCTGCAGACTGACGGTCTTTATGAACACACCCTCGGCGACCAACCGTACTCGACAGAACACCTCGAGGACGCCATCCGAAGGGCCAAACACCTGCCGCCGAAGGACATCGTGACTGCCATCCACGACGACATGGTGCGCTTTGCACCGCCCCAGGATGACATCAGCCTGGTGGTCGTCAAACGAACGTCCTGACTGGCGGCTGCCGCGGGCGCATCAAACAGGTTCCTCGTCTGCCTGGTCAACAGTCTTCCGATAGACCGACGGCGCCACCCCCGTCCAGCGTTTGAATGACCGCGAGAAACTCGAGATCTCCGAAAACCCCAACATATAGGTGATCTCGTTGAGGGTCAGAGTGCGGTCTCGGATAAAGCGCCGGGCCAATCGCCGACGGGTATCGTCGAGTATTGCCTGATACGTGGTGTTTTCGTCCCGCAACCGACGCTGGAGAGTTCGCAGGCTCATGTTGAGGGACTCGGCAACGCTCTTCTCGGTCACGGTCCCAGAGGGCAGGTCATCGACAAGCCTCGCGCGGACGCGCCCCACCGTGCCTGCACCGCGAAGCTCGGCCAGGTAGTCCGCGATCACCCTCTCATTGGCGTGGGCGAGATCGGCATTGGCCGTCGAGAGGGGTTTCTGCGCGACGGCACGGTCGATCTCCAGTGCTGTTTCTTCGGCGTTATATCGAATCGGTGCCCGGAAGAACTCACGCCTCCGCCGCCGGCAGCCCTTTCCGGGATGCGAGAGATCGACTCGGACCGGGTTGAAGTCCTTTCCATAGGTCATCCGGCACATATGGACCAGGTTGGAGGTCACCGCGTCGAGGACCACCGCCTGTGGCTCCTCGTCGTATTCGCTTTGAACTGCAAAAACCAGCCTGAAAACGCCATCCCTCTCAACCAGCTTGAAATCTGCAGCCGTTGAGATGATCTGCGCGTACCGGACCAGCCGGTTCAGCGCTTCCTCGAGAGTCGCACTTGCCAGCCAGGCGTAGCCGAGACCGTGCCAGGTCGTCGGGTGCCATTGCGCCGCCGCGATCAGACCGAAACACGGGTCGCCGCTGCGCTCCCTTGCAAGCCGCCACAGACGGGTCATCGCCGTCATTGGAAACCGGGTTCCCGGAACGTTGAGCCCGCGCGGATCGAGACCGGCTTCTTCAAAAACCGCGTCGGCGTCGACCCCGCACGATCGCAGGCCTTCCCAAATCAAACGCGCCCAGGAGGAAATTGTCGAGAACTGCATGTTCACCCTTCGTGGCGGTTGGCCAACCGATCCAAAGCGTCCCCTCAGCGGAGGCGCATCAGCCCTACCGTTCGGTCAACTGACACAAAATGTCAATCAACCGGCGCAATTTGTCAAGCAGGATCACAAAACCTACGCCTTGCTGATAGGCATACGAGGATTCCGATCGTTTTATCGTGGCACAAAAAGTCAAAAATTCGGCGCTCCTCGTCAAGCACACAAAGCCGCCACAACCGACATTGAGACAAGAGATCAAGCCGTTGCGCGCTGAACCCGGGAGACACGATATGACACCAATGCCGCCAAAGATCGTCGAGCTCGTTCTTGAGGAAGGCCCCTTTCCGCGGGCCATCGTCAAGAGCTGGCCGGAAGACCTTCAAACCGATTATCTCGAGCTCGTGGGGCTCGACCTCCAGACACTCGGTCTCGACGAATTCCGCCGCATCGGTCGGGCCCTCGGTGAGGCGTACCTCTTGAGCCTCGACCGTCCCATCGACTCTGACCCGAACCTCCTCGAAGCCTGGCGGGTCTTGACCGGCGACGTTCGGCCTCCGGAGCCGCCGAAATTCCAGCTGACCTGACGCGCACACTCCATCCACCTCGACTGCCCAGCAGTTCAGTTTGCCAGAAGCTCAGCTAATCTTTTTCCGGCAAACCCTCAGTTTTTCCCTCTACCCCCTTGATTGTCAGGCTTCCATGCTTCACCATATAAGTCTGCTGCAGAGAGCAATGGAGGGTCGGAGATGGCAACAAAACAGGAAACTTTGTGGTTCGGTTATCTGGAGGCCGGGGAAAAAAGCGGTCCAGTGGTTCGCGACGTGACTCTGGGTACCGGAACCGAGACAACCTTTTACCTTTTCAGCCTGAACCGTGGTGCCATTCTGGAGTACCGGCGGGACATCGCCGAACCCAAGCTGCGCGAACTGACCGAAGAGGAGATGGATACGGTCGATGACCTTCGCCAGGCCTTCGAACAGGCCCGCAAGAAATTCACTCCGCGGGAGGCAAGAAAACCGAAGCCCGTGCCGGCGCCAAAGAAAAAAGCGCGGGTTGAAAAGGTCGAAGAAGTGAAAGACGAGGGCGACGCCAAAACCGACGCCACCGATGCGGTCGATGCCAAACCCGATGTCAAGGCCAAAGACGCGCCAAAAAAAGTCAGCAAGAAAACTAAAAAGGTCGCCAAAAAGAAATGATCATCGCGGCCTGCGGTGTTCGGAAAAGAACGCCGCCCATTTTCTGCCGCGCTTCGTGAGCCGATGGCGTCCGCACGCGAACGCACTTTCGCGGCGACGCGTACAATCACCCGATGTTCGAGACTCTCGCAGCCGCAGCCGTCTTCGGTCTCTCGGGCGGGCTGTCCCCAGGCCCGATCTTGGCACTCGTGGTATCCCAAACCCTTGCCCACGGCAGGAAGGCCGGTCTTGCGGTTGCCGCCGCGCCCCTTCTGACCGACGGGCCCATCATCGCCGCCGCAGTCTTTCTCCTCGGACGCATCGAAGACTCCGCGCCTGCCCTCGGTATCGTCAGTCTTGCCGGCGGCGCACTTCTCGCAGCCTGGGGGGTTGCCGGGCTCCGTGGTGGCCAGCCAGAAATCTCTGACACGCTGGCCTCCCCCCGGGTGTGGAGAGCGCTCGGCAAGGGCGTCGCGGCCAACTTCCTCAATCCCAGTCCCTACCTGTTCTGGCTCACCATCGGCGCGCCACTGTTGTTGCGCGCCAGGGAGTGGGGTTGGGCGGGAGTCGCCGCATTCCTGGTTGTGTTCTATATCGGGCTTGTGGGCTCGAAGGCGCTTCTCGCCGTTCTCGTAGCCCGATCCCGCGGCGTGCTCCGCGGACCAGCCTACCTGTGGGCAAACCGCGCCCTTGCCGCGGTCCTACTCGTCTACTCCGTGATCTTCGTTCGCGGAGGCATCCTGCTCCTGGCGCGCGGCTGATCCAGCTGAGCCGTTCCTCTACTGTTTGGCCGCCACTGAGATGCGGGCTTTGCTGATGTGCTTGAGCACCCACCTGAGGGTCGTGTGCTTGATGTCGAAGACCTTGTCCTTCTTCAGGCTTCCGCTGCCGGTGGCCCGATCGATGACCTCGCCGTCTTCGTCCAGGAACTCCACCATGAAGTCGACCTTCCACTTCTTGTCCGAGGCGGCGGCACAACCAATGGTGGTCGTGAGGGCAACATCCACCTCAGTATCAGACGAATTGAAGGCGCCTGTGATCCCTCCGCTCTTCGCGCTCGATGCCACGAACTCCACACTCGTCACCTGAACGCCACCCGCCGAACCTTCGAGCGCCGCCTTCTTCATGTTCGAAAAATCTACGGTGGTCACAAAGTTCATCGAGGGTTCCGCAGCCACCTCATCATCTTCAGCGATTGCAGGACCGGCAACAATCAGCGCCACAAAAAGAACCACCATCACTCGCCAGTGTCGAGACCTCATCCCCTACCTCCTGTTTCTTGGATTATCGGGCCACAGTGTAGCAACACGGTGTGGAGAACAACTCGAGCTACCGAGATGCCCGTTTCGTCATTTTCACCCAAACCACACGGCTCACGCCGATCTCGACCGGACGATGGCTCTCTGCGAAGTCAAAGCCTCGGCCGATGAGGATGCGGGGGCCTCAAAAGTCACCGTCACTCTTAGCGCGGCGTGGGGTGTTTCTTGTTAAACATGGTTGACTCCTTGGTTGCGGAGTTGTATACATTCATTTAGAGATAGGATCTCAATCTAAAAATGACATTCGCTTCACGGCGGAAACACCAACCCTCGGATGGTTCGACCCCTGGCGGGAATCAGCCCGCTTCCAGGCGGTGCCTCCACTGACGAACGGAGACAGAGATGAGTTTTGACGACCTTGCCGCCAGCCTCAGAGGCGAACTGGTGACCCGCGACGCATCCAACTACGACGAGGTCCGCGCCATTTTCAACGCCATGATCGACAAAAAACCCGCCGCCCTCGCACGCTGCGTGGATGCCGCCGATGTCCAGACCTGTGTCAACTATGCGCGGGACAACGGAGTGCCCCTTGCCATCCGCGGTGGCGGCCACAACGCCGGCGGCCTCGGATTGGTGGACGACGGGCTGGTGATCGACCTGTCGCTCATGCGGGGCATTCGCGTCAACCCGAAAGACAACACCGTCCGCGTCCAAGGCGGGTGCCGGTGGGGCGATGTGGACCACGCCGCCCACCCCTACGGTCTGTCCGTGCCGACGGGAATCATTTCGACAACCGGCTGCGGCGGCCTCACCCTCGGCGGTGGTCTCGGCCACCTCTCCCGCAAGTACGGTCTGACCATCGACAACCTGCTCGAAGCAGATGTGGTCCTCGCCGACGGCTCCATGGTCGTCGCGAGCGCCGATGAGAATCCAGATCTGTTCTGGGCCCTGCGCGGCGGCGGCGGCAACTTCGGTGTTGTCACCTCTTTCCTGTACCAGGGCGCACCGGTCGACACCATTTTCGGCGGACCCACCCTGTGGTCACTCGACCGCACTGAGGAGATCATGAAGTGGTATCGCGAGTTCATCCTCCAGGCTCCGGAAGAACTCACCGGATTTTTTGCGTTTCTGACCGTGCCGCCCGGACCGCCATTTCCCGAACACCTCCACCTCAAAAAAATGTGTGGAGTGGTGTGGTGTTACTCGGGCGACATGGCCAAGGCCGACGAGCTCTTCGCCCCGGTCCGCGCGCTCGAGCCCGATCTCTACGGCGTTGGGGAGATGCCAATGCCGGCCCTCAACTCGGCCTTTGACCCGGTCTACCCACCGGGCCACCAGTGGTACTGGAGAGCTGATTTCTTCAAGGAGCTTTCCGACGAGTCCATCGTCGAACACGCAAAGTGGGGGGCCGCAATGCCCACCATGCAGAGCACGATGCACCTCTACCCCATTGATGGTGCGGTTCATCGCGTCGGCGCCGAGGACACCGCGTGGAGCTACCGGGAGGCCAACTGGGCCGGCGTCATCGTCGGAGTTGACCCCGATCCGGCCAACAAGGATATGCTCCGCGATTGGGCGGTGGGTTATTGGGATGCTGTCCACCCCTTTTCATCGGGCGGCGCCTATGTCAACTTCTTGATGGAGGAGGGCCAGGAGCGGGTCCAGGCCAGTTATCGGGGCAACTACGAGCGGTTGGCGAAGATCAAGGGCAAGTACGATCCAAAGAACCTGTTCAAGGTGAATCAGAACATTTTGCCGAAGGCGTGACGAACAACCTGAAAGGCGTAGGCAGGTCCTTCAGGGCCTGCCCTTGGTCTTCTGACGGCCAAGGTTTGCCTCGGCTGCATTGACCCGGGCCCTTCAAATTGAGGCTGCAGGTAACGACCGTGGTGGCAGGCCCTGAAGGACCTGCCTACGGTGCTCAAAACTGTCATTTCGACCGAGCGTCTTGTCCAGGCGTAGCCGGAGGCGAAGCCGGAAGCGAGTGGAGAAATCTCTCGAAGGGAAGCCTTTCGTTCAAGCGGTGCGCCGTTTTCGGGCGTTCGAGTGGGCCTGCCTTTCAGTGCGCGTTACCCGAGAGGAGCCACCTTTAGCATTGATTGCCCGAGACGCCCCACGGGTCAGCTGAAGATCGAGGCGTCAAACAATGCAAAAGATGGCACCTCCGCCGCACGCGACACGTATCCGCGCGGTCTCCCTTTCTCCTCTGCTCCCCTGCACAACTCTGAAGGTGGGCCAAGGCCCACCCTACGTCGGACCCAAAAACCGAGTGGACCCGTAGGGTGGGCTTCAGCCCACCATCAGAGACGGGCGGGAGCTCCCGATCAAAACTCGTAGCTCACGCCAAACGACGGGATGATCGGCAGCCAGTACTCCTCCGGAAAGGTCACGACCCACCCGGTCGCGTCGGTGTATTCGTATTCAGGGTCGGCGATGGCGATACCGCGCACGTTGTCGCGGTTCGTCAGATTCTGCACATCGATAAAAAACGTTAGCAGCCCCCGCCTCCCGACTTCCGAAGTACGACTCGCCCTGAGGTCGAACCGGTCGATTGCTCCTCAGCACGCACTGATCCCGCAGCCACGAGCGCCGTCACGCAGATCAGCAGAATGGACGCCACTCGACTCGCCCGCAAACCTCGAATGATCATCGGCCCTCCTGAAGTCGACATCACGACCACGTCTCAACCGATCGAAACGAGGTCGCCTTCTTCAGGTACCGCGGAAAAGCCGACGAAAGGGCGCGATCGCGGGGCCGGGAGGTCGGGCAATCAGCTGATCCGTTGTCAGGATTGGGCGACGTCGGTTAGGCCGCGTCCGCTTCCGCCGGTTCGTCGAGGGCCGCGACCGCGTCCTCGATCACCGCGATCATCCGGTCGAAGTCCTCGCGTTCGAAGCCCTGCGATTGGAAGAACACCATCCCGTCGGGACCGATCACGAAGTTGCGCGGTATGAAGCGCGAGGCGTACTGATCGTAGGCCACCCGGTCGGGATCGCCGGCAAAGGGAAGCGAGTAGCCGTTTGATTCCACGAAGGGACCGATGACCTCGTCGTCTTCCTCGCGGCCGACCACGATGAGGGCAAAGAGATCGGGGTCGAAGCGCCGCCAGATCTCGTTTTCGAGAAAGGGCAGCTCTTCACGGCAGGGCGGGCACCAGGTGGCAAAGAAGTTGATCAGAACCACCTTGCCGCGCTGCGCCTCGAGGTTGAAGATCTCGCCCTCGAGCGTCACCAATTCAAATCCGGGCGCCGTGTCGCCGACGGCGACCAAGACTGTCTCTGCTGGGGTCAGGCTCTCCTCGGGCAACTGGGTCTCGTCCTTTGGACACCCGACAAAGACACACAGCACCGCCACCAGCACCACGAGTCCAAATTTGTTCAAGGCCCCTCCAGGCGAAGCGGAGATCAGGCAACCCCCGCACCACTCTCAAGTGTATCACCTGGGACGTTGACGAGGATCTCACGACTCTTTTTGAGAGTGAGTCGCGCATACTCGCAAAGGCCGGTACATTACATGGAACTTTCACCCGGAACGACCCTGCTTCACTACCGTCTCGTCGAGCCCATCGGCGAGGGCGGGACGGGTGCGGTGTGGCGCGCCACCGACACCACCCTCGACCGCGATGTGGCGCTCAAGGTCCTGCCCGAGGCCTTCGCCGGAGATGCCGAACGTCGCGCCCGTTTCGAACGCGAGGCCAAGTTCCTCGCTTCGCTCAACCACCCCAACGTGGCCACCCTCTTCGGTCTCGAGAGAGTGAACACCCAAATGGCAGCCGGGACGGCTGCCCCACAAAACTCCCCGGAAGCGCCTGAGCTTCTTGTGGGGCAGCCGTCCCGGCTGCCGGATGAGAATTCAAAACTCAGAACTCAAAACTCACCGCGGACGCCCCAGCGTCCGCGGTCACCTTCCTCGTGATGGAGCTGGTGGACGGTGAAGGCCTCGACCAGCTCATCGCCCGCGGCCCGATCGCCGTTGACGAGGCCCTTCGGATCGCGCTCCAGATCGCCCACGGGTTGGAAGCGGCCCACGAACGCGGCATCGTCCACCGCGAGCACTACAAACGCACTGCCGATGGTCTCGAACCGCTCACGCGGACGGGCGAAATCTGGGGTGAGTACAACATGGTCTCCTTTATCGATGAGGAGGGAAATACTTCCGCCCGCTCGACGGGCTTCTTTGTCGGCACTCTGGCAGAGTATCGCGAGAGCGAACGGCCTCACTTGATCCGGGAACTCCCCGATCTGCCCCCACCGCCGGAGTAGGGGAAGAAGTTCGCTCGATTAGTGGTTGATACCTTCGCATGCGAACGACCTTTCTCCTCCTCGGCCACGCGAGCATCGCTGTGGGCTTTGTCGGCATCTTCGTCCCACTGCTGCCGACAACACCCTTCGTGCTGCTGGCGGCGATGTGCTACTCGCGTGGTTCCGAGAGGTTCCACACCTGGCTGCACGAACATCCTCGTTTTGGGCCGATGATCCATTCGTGGCGAGAGCACCGCGCCATTGGACTGCGATCCAAGATCGTGGCCACCATCATGGTCGGTGCCTCGATCACCTGGTCGGTGACGAGGCTCGATGCTCCGTGGAATGTGGTCTCGTTGCTGATCGGGGCCGCCGTGATAACGTTTCTTCTTTCCCGCCCGACGGCGGGCCCACATCTCCATGGAGGCAGACTTGAAGACCGCTGAAGACATCATCCTCGACAAGAACAACGAGATCATTTCGGTGACCAGGACCCAGACCGTGGCCGAGGCCATCGACCTGATGAACAAAAACAAGATCGGCGCCATCCTGATCGAGGAGAACAATGATCTCATCGGCATCTGGACCGAACGCGACTATCTTCGCGGCAGCAGCGATCCCGCCTTCGACCCCAAGAACGCCAAGGTCGGTGATCATATGACCTCGCCGTTGCACTTCGCCCAACACGATGCCACCCTGACCCAGCTCGAGGAGATGTTCCTCGGTCTCTACTTGCGCCACATCCCGGTCAAGAAGAATAACCGCGTCGTCGGTATGGTCTCGATCGGCGACGTCCTGCGCGCCAACCTGCTCGCCAAGGACCGCCAGATCAAAGAGCTCAACTCCATGGCGAGCTGGCAGTATTACGAGAACTGGGGCTGGGACAGGCAGAAGTAACCCGAGCCGGTTCGCCACAGCGGCCTTCGCAAATCCTGCCGGCCTGGTCCAGATCGGCCGCCCAGAAATCTCGGTCGAGTTTCGCGGAACTGCATCGACGACGGACATAGGAGCGCCCTTTGAGGTTGACGCCGACGTCTCCGGTCTCGGCTTTTTCTCATTCGTCTACCCGGCACGGTGGTGGTCTCTGGCGCTGTCCTCGCATCACCTGGCAAGCGTGGATTTCTCCTTCGACGGCACGATCCCCTACACCAGTGAGCTGACCGTTAGGAGCTACGCCATCGACACAGGCGAAACGACCCTCTCCAAGCGACCCGACCTCTTCGGCGCCGCCCTACCCGCGGTGGGCCTTCCTTGCCACGACTCTGTACATGGGAGGCTGATCACACACACGGACCCCTCAGACTCACCTTTACAGACGGCGGCAGGCGTTCCATACTGGCTCCAGGATTCCTGAACAGGAGGCAATCATGAAGAAGGCATCGGCAATTTTTGCGGTCGTCCTTTTCACAATTTCAAGCAACGGATTCGCCAGTTCCACCTGCGGGCCCGATGGCGTCCAGGGGAGCGGGTCGATCTACCGGATCTGCATGCCGGACAGCCCGGACTACAACAACCGGCTGGTGATCTGGGCCCACGGCTTCCAGGATGCCGGGACGCCGGTTCAGATCCCGGAGGACCAACTCTCCATCGGAGACGTTTCGCTTCCCGGGCTGATCAACGATCTCGGATTCGGATTTGCCACTAACAGCTACAGCAAGACCGGTCTCGCCGTGCGCCCCGGCATGGAAGACATCCTCGATCTGGTCTCGATTTACGCCGCAGAGCAGGGCGCCCCACAAAAGGTGTACCTGATCGGCGCATCAGAGGGCGGCATCATCACCGCGTTGCTGATCGAACAGCAACCGGAGGTCTTTGACGCCGGGGTCGCAGCGTGCGGCCCGATCGGCAATTTCGTCTACCAGCTTCGCTATTTCGGCGATGCCCGGGCCACCTTCGAGTACTTTTTCCCGGACCTGATCCCTGGCGATCCCTTTGATCCTTCAGCCGAACTCACGGAAAACTGGAGCGACTATTTCGAAACCGTCGTGCGTCCCGCGCTCTCGGCACCCGAAAACGCCCAGGCCCTCGCCGAGTGGGTCCAGGTCGCCAGGTTGCCCTTCGACCCGGACAACTGGCAGGAGACCGTCGAGGAATCCGCGCAGGATGTCCTCAGGTATGCGGTGGTCAACATCCTCGATGCCGAAACGACGCTCGGCGGCTTTCCATTCGGGAACTACGGCCGCTGGTATCGAGGCTCTTCGAACGATCTCCGACTCAATATCTTCGTGCCCCGGGTCGCCGTCGGTCAGGTCGCGCTGGACGAGATCGCGGAACACTACACGACCACGGGAGCGCTCGAATCACCACTGATCACGATCCATACCCGTGCCGACCAGCAGGTGCCCTACCTCCACGAGACGATCTACACCATCAAAAACCTCATCGAAGGCTCGTTTCTCAGCAAACGCCTCAACATCCCCATCGACCGATACGGCCATTGCATCTTCACCGAGGATGAGGCAATCCTCGCTTTTGCCGCGATGGTGCTGTACGCAGGCGATTTCGAGGTTCTCCCGGGCTTTTCGAAACGGCTCCCGGCGCACCAGCAGGAGACTCTGAGTGACCTCAGAATCAAGCGGAGCCGGGCTCCAGCCACCGAGACCCAGGCCCTCAGTGAGTTCATAGCCGCCATGTCGGCTGACGGGCGCGACCCCGTGAATTAGTCGAGCCGCCGGGCGCGACCGCCAGGTCTGATAACCGCGCGCCGCGTCCTAAGCCTTTTCCTCGAGTTCGGCCCAACGGCGATACAGAACGGCGACCCTTTCCTTCGACTCTTCGTGGGCGAGAAAGGCGTGATGAGCGGCATCGGCATCGGAGGCCACCTGTGGATCGGCAAGGTGTTCGGCTGCCGCTCCGAGTTCGGCCTCGGCGTCGAGGATGGTCTCTTCCATGGCCTCGTACTCGCGTTTCTCGAGGTAGGAGAGCCCGGCGCGTTGGTGCTGGTTTCGCACGACCGCTACCTGCTCGACAGGGTCAGCACCCTCCTCCTCGGGCTCGATGGATCTGGTGCTGCAACTCCCTTTGCGGATGTCGAGCAGTGGCTGGACCAC
>JASJGQ010000102.1:0-7463 GCA_033791425.1 Acidobacteriota bacterium | reverse complement strand
GTGCCGGTGAGAAAGCGGACCTCCGCACCCCGCAGCCGGTGGTAGCGGGCAAAGATGTCGGCCATCACGGTCGTGTAGATATGCCCGATGTGAGGCATGTCGTTGTCGGAGTAGATGGGTGTCGTGATGGAGTAACGGTCGCTCACAGTGCCTCCGAGGTTGCACGCGGACGGGGAAGGATACCATTCTCTTCATCTGCCTCATTCGACGCGACGGGCAGGAGATTGGATATGATGACACCACAATGAGGAGACGAACGCTCGCCTGGTGGCTCTACCAGCCCTACAAGTACCTGGTTGTGATGCCGGCGCTGGTTGTGGCGACGACCGTTTTTGCCTTTATCGGAGCAACGTTCCCTTTCATTACCGGGTCACGGACTGCGTCGCGTCTGTCAGGGGTGCCGTGGGCCCAGGTGATGGCCTGGGTGACGCCGATGGGGGTTCGCGTTGAAGGCCGTGAAAATATCGATCCCGGCCAATCGTATGTGTTGGTTTCGAATCACCAGAGCCTGTACGACATTTTTGTTCTCTACGGCTGGCTCGGCGTCGACTTCAAGTGGGTCATGAAGAAGGAGCTGCGAAACGTGCTGGGCATTGGTGTCGCCTGCCATCGACTGGGCCACGTCTTTATCGATCGGTCCAATCGCGCCACCGCCATCGCCACACTGGATGACGCAAAGAAGAAAATCGTCGACGGCACCTCGGTCGTTTTTTTTCCCGAGGGAACGCGGAGCCGGAGCGGGCGTCTGAAGCCGTTCAAAAAGGGTGCTTTTCGGATGGCGATCGACCTCGGTCTGCCGATCTTGCCACTCACCATCACCGGGACCCGGGATGTTCTCCCTGCCGGCACATTCGATCTCATGCCCGGTTCGGCACGGCTCGTCATCCACCCGCCGGTCGAGGTCGAGGGATGTACCGCGGCGGATTGCGACCGGCTCAGACACGAGGTCCGGGACATTATCGCCTCGGGGCTTCCGGACCGTGTGTGATGCCTACGCAGCCGCCTATTGTTCGAGACTCGCGCGAGTCCGGTTGACGGCCGCCCTCACCGCCGACAACATGGCCTTGCGGTCGGGATCGGCGAGCTGATTGGGTGGGGTGGCTTCGTCCGCCTGGCCACGCTCCTCATCCACCTTCTGGTGAACGAACAGTAGCTGGTCCAGCAATTCTGGTGCCTCTCTCGCGGCAGACGAGTAGATGGTGCCGGTGTTGACCGGCGCCCCATGGCCCTTGTCATTGGCGGCACGGCGAACCCTCTCGTGCAGCATCTCGTTGATGGTGCGGCGAAGGCTCTCGAGCAGGCGAAGACGGCGCGACCTCGGTTGTGCCATCGCTCTTCCTTTCTCCAAAAAACTCGCCCCCTCAATTGAAAGGTCGCACTCATCGGTGGTGGGCCGCTGTGCGCCCGGTCACAAAAAACACCCGAGCCAGAAGGCCCGGGTGTCAAAAACGCGTCTGAACAGTGGTTTAGTTGTTGTCCTTCGAAGCCATCTTGACTGCGGTGGCGGGAGCGGCATCAGCGGAACCTTCCGCACCCTTGTCGCAACCGGCCTTGGCGCTGGCGGTGGCGCAGCTGGCGCCGGCGGTCTTGGTCACGCTGGCGTAGGCTGCTTCAGCGGTCTTCTCGCAGCCGGTCTTGGCCAGGGTCTCGTTGTAAGACGCCTTGGCAACTGCATGGGTTGCAGCGGAAGTCGAAGATTTTTCGCAGCTGGTGCTGGTGTACACCGCGTCATAGGCGGCCTTCTGGGCGGTCTTGGTGCATCCGGATTCCGCAACAGTCTTGGCGTAGACGTTTTCCGCCACGGTGTTGTTGTAGGCGGTCTGCGCGGTCTTCTCGCAGCCGGTCTTCTCCAGGGTCTCAGCGTATGCGGCCTTGGCCGCCGATGTCGCACAACTACCCTCGTTGCTCGCCTGTTGGGCTGCAGCTTTCGAGCACGATGCACCGTCGTTGCTGACCTGCTTGGCCTCCTTGCCGTCACACGCCACGGCCGGATTCACCAGCAGGGTCACACAGGCCAGTACACCAAAAACAATCATTGCCTTTTTCATTTTCGAACTCCTTTCATTCTTGCTCTCCATCCAGGAGAGTGATTCACGATCTCATTGACACTATACATGAATACCTACGCAAATGTGTTTTGGGAGTTTCAAAGTACGGTCAAAGCTCGGGATGTGTCGGGTGTGATGGCCTATTACCGCCTGGCCTTCCACCGGGCCTCGGTGTCGACGCCGAGTCTGAGCCCGACGAGGTACTGACGACCCGGTGCGGGGTAGCCGAGAACCTCCTGGTAGTCGGCATCCGCTACGTTGAGCACCCTGCCGGTGATCTCCACCCCGTTCCAGAGGCTGTAGGCGAGGGCAATGCTGGCGGTCGTGTAGCTATCGGCTGTCGTTCGTTCGAAGGTCACCGGGTCGACATCAGGCCGCGAACCCACGTAGACGACGGTGAGATCGCCGTTGAGGTGCTTCGAGAAGGCGCCGTGAAGGGTCCACGAACCGCTCCACTCGGGTCGCCGCAACAGCGGCTGTCCGAGGTCATCCTCGGTGTCGAGGTAGGTGGTTTGGAGAAACGAAGCGCCGCGGCGCCCGAGGGGGTAGTCCCAGGACATCTCGGCACCGCGGATTGTGGCCGAACCGATATTTGCGTTGGCCGATGTGGCGAAGTCGTACTCGATGAGGTTCTCGAGATCGTTGGTGAAGGCGGTCACCTGCCACCTCGATTGGCGTTCTCGAGTGGTGTAAGTGAGACCGATGTCGGTCGATTTGGAGGTCTCCGGCACGAGTTCGGAGTTTCCCGAAAACGGAAAGTACAGTTCGCCGAGCGACGGTGGCCGGAAAGCTTCGCCGTAGCCGGCTCGCAGTTCCGTGGTCTCGCTCACCCTCCAGCCGAGATCGGCGCGGGGCGAGGTCTCAGAGCCCCAGGGGTCGGAGTCATCCCAGCGAACACCCACGAGAAGGCGCATCGCAGGGGTCATCTTCCATACGTCCTGAAGGAAGACGCTGGTGACGTCAACAGTTTCTCCGTCGAGGTTGGTACCGAAGTTCGAGGCGTCGACAACCTCTTCCTCACGCCACTCGCCACCCCAACTGAAGGTGTGTTTGGCGAAACGGTGGTTGCTGGCCAGTCGGGCCTGGGTGGACGTTGTCTCGGTGGTGGAGTAGGTGAAGAATGGATCATCCGGGTCCGAGAAATTGAAGGTGCCGTCGACAGAGGCGCCGGTGATCTCGACATTCCACGACTCGCTGAAAAAGATGTTGATTGGGATCGCGACAAGGGTCTGTTGGCTGTTTTGCCGGCGGTCCGGTGTCGGGCTGCCGGGCACGGCGTAGGGGATCCCGGTTTCGGCCTCGAGGTCCTGCACCAGGACGCCGATGCGACTGCCGTGATCGCCGAAACTCCAACCGGCGGTCACCAGGAGCTGTTGGGATGAAGAATCCGAGTTTTCGAGGCTCCCGTCGCTCTGACCGTCAAACCCCGAGGCATAGATGTCGAACGATTTGTTGCCCCACCCGATGTCGGCTTCGAGGCGCTGCCGACCATCGCTTCCGGCCTCGCCGAAGAAGCGGCCGTTGAAACCGGAGCGTGAACGCGCGGGAATGAGATTGATGACGCCGCCAACGGCGTCGGCACCCCACAGCGCCGAGTAGGGGCCTCTCACGACCTCGACCTGGCGCAGTCCGGCGGTGCTGAGCCGGCTCCAGTCGAAACCGCCGAAGTACGGCGAGTTCAGCCGGACACCATCGAGCATGACCAGCGTCTGGTTCGACCCGGTTCCGCGGGTGAAGACCGAGGTCAACTTGCCCTCGTCGCCGGAGCTGAGCACCGTCAGCCCGGGAACCCTTCGCAGCATCTCTGCCACCGAGGCCGCCTGGGCATCGTCGATTTCGTCGCGGGTGATCACCGTGACCGCGGTCGGGGCCTCGTCGACATCGGTCTCGACTCCGGTGGCGGTGACCGTCACTTCGCCGGTGAACGGCTGCGTCGGGGTTGGCCGCGGGGGCGCGTACTGTGCGGACAGCGGTTGCGCCCCTACAGCCAGGAGAGCGAAGAGGGCAAAAAACAGAACTGAGGCATGCGGTTTTTCGGACATGTGAAACCTCCCGTTTCTCTGTTTTAGAACGGCAGGTCTCCTGGCTCCCGGATCGGCCGCCGCCGTTCGCCTTCCCAATCGGCGGTCCCTCAGGACCTCCTCGATCAGTGGCTGGAAGGGCCGACAATCGACCCGTCCGTGAACGGTGCGTCCCCGGTTACAGTGGCGGGGGCCGCGCCGGATTCTCACCGGCTTCCCTTGAGCACTTTTGCGTGACCGCTCTGTCTCGGTGACCCTACGCCCACCGGTGAACGGCGTCAAGCCGGGAAGGGGAGCGTTCTCTGAGCCTTCGCCGCACGCGGCACGTATCCCTGCGAGGTTCCCGAAAGGAGCCACCTTCAACATTGTTTGCCCGAATCAACCTACCGACCTGGATGATCGTGCATCCAACAACATTGAAAATGGCACCTCCGCCGCACGCGGATTCACCGGCAGGCGGGACGCCTGCCCCACAAGACGATCACCTTCGCCGCAAGTGGCCCCACTCCCGCTGAATACCCGAGCGCACAAGCAGGTGGGGGCTGTCCGGAAATTCCGAATTCCGAATTCCGAATTTCGAATTATCTAATGCGCTTCTTCCCAGTTCCTTCCGGTTCCGAGGTCGACGACAGCGGCACCGAGAGTTCCATCGCGGTGCACATTTCGTGTCGTACCATCTCGCCGATCTCGTCGGCCAGCTCTTCGTCAACTTCGAGCAGCAGTTCGTCGTGGACCTGAAGGAGCATCAGTTGGCCGGGGTATTCCTCGCGCAGGCGCCGGTCCACCGTCAGCATGGCCTTTTTGATGAGATCGGCTGCGCTGCCCTGGACCGGGGTGTTGACCGCCACTCTCTCCGCCGCGGATCGAGCAGCGAAGTTCCCGCTTGCAAGATCCGGGACCGGTCTGCGCCGGCCCATCAATGTCTCGACGTAGCCGTGCTCCGCGGCCTGGGCGAGGGTCCGCTGCCGGTAGGCCTCGATTTCCGGAAAACGTTCCTTGTAACGGGCGATATAGTCGGCGGCTTCAGCCCGCGAGATGCGCTGGGTCTGGGCGAGGCCGAAGGCGCTCTGGCCGTAAATGATGCCAAAGTTGACGGCCTTGGCGATGCCGCGCAATTCGCGGGTGACCTCATTAGATTTCACGCCAAAGAGCCCGGCAGCGGTCTCGGCATGGACATCGGCGCCTCGGGCAAATGCGTCAGCGAAACCGCCGGTGCCGCCGCATAGGTGGGCGAGGACGCGCAGCTCGACCTGAGAGTAGTCGGCTGCCAAGAGGACTCTCCCCGGCGGGGCCACGAATGCCGTGCGGATCCGACGGCCCTCGGGGGTACGGACGGGGATGTTCTGCATGTTGGGGTCGGTTGAGGAGAGCCGCCCGGTGGCGGCGGTGGTCTGGGAATAGTGGGTGTGGATGCGGCCGGTTTCGGGGTTTATGAGACCGGGCAGGGGGTCGACATAGGTGTTCTTGAGTTTGACTAGCGACCGGTAGTCGAGAATTGCCTGCGGCAACGGGTGGTGGGCGGTGAGTTCGAGAAGAACCTGTTCGTTGGTGGAGGCGCCGGTCTTGGTCTTCTTCAGCACAGGCAGCCCGAGCTTTTCAAAGAGGATTTCGCGCAGTTGTTTCACCGAACCGATATTGAACTCCTCGCCGGCGGCCTCGAAACACCTCGCTTCGGCTTCGGCCAATCCGGCCGCGAGTTCCACGGACAGCTCGTCAAGGACCTTGCGGTCGATCGCGATTCCATTTTTCTCCATTCGTGCCAGGACCGGGATAAGCGGCAGCTCGAGCTCCCGGTACAGCGATCCCATGCCGTTTTCTTCGACCAATGGCTCGAGCTTGTTATCGAGCAGCCAGGTGATGTGGGCGTCTTCTGCAGCGTAGTCTCGCGCCGAGGCCATCAGGACCTCGGCGAACGATGCCTGCCCGCCCGCAGTTTCGGCGTAGGAAATCATCTTGTGATTGAGGTGGATCAGCGCAAGGTCGTCGAGCTTGTGTGACCGACGATCGGGGCTCAGTAGATAGTCGGCGATCAGGGTGTCGCCATCGATGCCCTGCAGCTCGACATCGTGCCGGTCCAATACCTTGAGATCGTACTTCAGGTGCTGGCCGCTCTTGCCCTTGGCGGGGTCTTCGATGATCGGCCCGAGAATCTCGCGAACCTCCTTCCATTCGAGCTGAGCCTCTCCGGTCGAATGGCCCACCGGCACGTACCAGGCAACCTTGTCATCGCAACAGAAAGAGAGGCCGACGAGGTCGGCCTGCAGGGCGTTGAGCGACGTCGTCTCGGTATCGATGGCGAAGCGAGGGGCCGCCGCCAGGGTTGCCCGCAGCTCTTCAAGTTCGGCCGCGGTCACAGCGATGCGGTAGGCGCTGCGATCGACTGACTCCATCTCGCCGCCGAACTCCTTCAGCAGGGAGCGGAACTCGAGCTCGCCAAAGAGCTCCTGGGCCCGATCCTCCGGCGGAGGGAAGTCGAGTTCCAACTCCTCGAGACTGACGTTAACCGGTGCATCGATGCGGATGGTCGCCAGGTCCTTGGAGAGGTAAGCGTTGTCGCGGCTGTTCTCGAGCTTTGTTTTGGTCCCCGGTGGGGTCACCTCATCGATATGGCCGTAGATGTCGTCAAGGTCCTTCCAACGGGCGAGAAGGGTCTTGACGCCCTTTTCGCCGATTCCCTTGACGCCGGGGATATTGTCGGACGAGTCGCCCCAGATGCCGAGGGCATCCGGGACCTGTTCGGGAGCGCAGCCGAACTTGTCCTCCACCTCAGGGAAGGAGATCCGGCGGTCTTTCATCGAGTCAAAAAGCGTGACGTTGTCACCAACCAGCTGCATCAGGTCCTTGTCGGAAGTCACCAGTACGACGTCGAGCTCATCCTCGTGGCGGCGGGCAAGGGTGCCCATGACGTCGTCGGCCTCGTAGTCGTCGAGACAGACGTACGGCACGCCGAAGGCCTCCGCGATTCTGGAAAAAAACGGCATCTGGGCACGGAGGGCCTCCGGCATGTCGGGGCGGGTGCCCTTGTAGTCGGGGAAGACGCGGTCGCGAAATGTGCCGCCCTTGGGGTCCCAAGCGATCGCCAGGAAGTCCGGCTCTTCGTCGCGGATGAGCTTGAGCAGCATGTTGGTAAAGCCGAAGAGGGCGTTGGTGGGCAGGCCGGCGGAGTTGGTCATCCCGCCGATGGCGAAAAAGGCCCGGAAGGCGATGTTCGGCCCGTCGATGAGGTAGAGCTTTTCTCGATCTGTCATGGTCAGAAGTGTACCTTGCTCGGTGCCCGTGCCCGTAACCGGAGCCGCATCCGTACCAGAACTCAAAAAATCACTCCCCACCGGGACGTGCCGGGTACGCTATTGTGCAGGTACAAACACCCGGCATCGCGGCGCCTCGCGCACAA
>JASJGQ010000101.1:0-3454 GCA_033791425.1 Acidobacteriota bacterium | reverse complement strand
AGCGAGTCACTCGGCGCATCAATGCGCGGAACCATGTCTTTGGCCCACTCTGGCAGGGGCGGTACAGGGCGAAGTTGGTCAAGGACCAACGATACCTGGACCAACTCCTCATCTACATCCACTTGAATCCGCTCCATGCGGGCATCGTTGATGACCCCGCAAAGTTTCCCTGGAGTGGACACTGCGAGTTGCTCGGAAAGATCAAAAGCCCGATCGTCGATGTTGATGAGGTGCTGCGTGTATTCGGGACCAGCCGCAGATCGGGGAGAGCGGCATACGTCCGAAGACTCAAGGGTGCACTCGGCGAAGAGTGGATTGGCGAGGAACCCGGAAGCCTTCCCTGGTGGAAACTCGGGAGACCCCCAAAAGGCGAGGACGAAGACCCTGAACAGGCTGTGAGGGCCCGACGGGATCACGAGGAGCTTGGACCGGATTGGCGACCTGTCGTCGAAGCGGACGAGTTCATCATCAATGCGGTAAGCGCTCTCGATCTGGAAATCGACCTTCTTCGCTCAAGTCAACGGACATCTAAAGTTGTGCGAGCACGAGAATTGTTGATGATTTTGGGCGTCGAACGCTACCATCTCAAGGTCAACGCCCTCGCGGCAATTCTCCACAAGTCGCCTAGCGGGATGTCCCACACGCTTTCGCGAGCCATCCGTCGGCGGACGGAAGATCCCGGTTTCCTCGCTGAACTCAATGAACTGGATCGCATCATTGCATTGGCGTCATTGGGACGAACCAGAGTTAGAGCTTAATAGAGTGCCTCGCACCATTTTTTGAGACAAGAACGATCCCGCTCCGGTCAAGGAGCGGGATCGTCGGGTCAGGGCGCGTGGGCCGGCAGCGCCGGCCCACGGGTTCATTGGGATCGTGCCAGTCTGGCTGGGTTTAGTTCCACCGCGAGGTGTCACCGGACTCAAAGCCGTCGCAGAACAGACCGCACGGCTCCCCGGGTGCGTTTATGGAGCCGAGGCTGCTGATGTTGACCATGCCGGTTGAGCCGATCAGGGTCGCCGCACCGGTGCTCATGTCGAGAGTGTAGAGATAGCCGTCGCCCGAGCCGGCGCCGTACAGGATCCCGCTCGCCGCGTCGTACTCGAGGCCGATGTACGCGGCTCCAAATAATGCCCCGTGGGGACCCACGAAGGTGGCGAGCCCGGTGGCGCGGTCGACGGTGAAGAGGTTGGTCTCGTCCGCGCAGTACAGGGTGTCGGTGTCGTTGTTGTATGCAATTCCACGAATTTCGGAACCCGTGCCCCATGGGCCGATGCAGGTGGACTCACCGGTGGCACGGTTGATGGTGGCCAGTCCGGCCGAAGGCACGCAGTCAGTGTCTACACCGTAGAGCACGTTGTTGGTGGAGTCGAAGGCCAGCCCCATGATGTCGACCGAGTTCACATGCGGACCGACAACGGTGACCGCTCCGCTGGCAAGGTCGACCGTGCCCAGCGACCAGCCGGACGGCCCTTCAACGTCGGAGACGTACATCGTACGGTGCCAGGAGTCCCACGCCATGCCGCTGAACGACAGATCGAAACCGCAAGCTCCGACCAGGGTGGAGACGCCGGTGGCAATGTCCACGGTGTAGAGACTGTCGTCGGAGTCGTCTACGGCGTACAGAACGGGCCCGCTGTGTCCGGCCCGGCAGGCGTTGGCGACGAGCAGGGGCCAGTCGCCGGTGCCGAGGAGCTGAGCGGCGCCGCCGCCGTTGGAGTAGATGACCTTGAAGTCGGGTCGGTACGCGTGGCCGATCTCGCCGTCGAGGTAGCTGCCGTCCTGCACCCCGGTACCCTGCAGGGCGAGAACGTCGCGGAAGGAGACCTCGTAGGCCACGACGCCGTCGTGGATCGGGGTCACTCCGTCGCCGGCGTAGCCGGAGGTCACAAAGTGGTTGCCACCTGTGGGCGACCACACCGGGCTGTAGCCGGGGGTCATGATGCGGCCGGACAGAAAGTTCCCGCTCGTGTAGGTGGCGAAGGAGCCGAGGATCACCACCCCTCCGACATCGACGCGGTCGGCCAGGTTGTCGCCGAAGGCCACGTTGTCGAGGTACGGGAAGCCGGCCCAAGTGTAGACGCAGTCATAGTTGCTCAGCAAGGTCGAATCCGGGGTTGCCGTGCGCGGGTCGAAGTAGTCGACCGTGCCGCCGGTGATGTCGGCCACGTCGGCCCGTAAGACCGGGTCGTCATCATGGGACGGGGCATATAGGATCGACACCCCTATTCCGTTGATATCCCGGGCCTCGGTGAGCACGTTGTGGCCGAGTGTTGTCGGATCGAGCAGGCGGCCCGTGTTGCTCACCTGGGCAACCGCCTGCGCCGCCACCATGATCGACAGGACAAGAATCAATGCTATACAGGTACTTCTGCGCATCTTACAATTCCTCCTTTTGCTAATGGGACAGTCGCAAATATAGTCCTGTTTTGCCTTCGTCGCAACAAACTGCTGAAACCAGGTATGAAATAAACACAATGTCGGAATCGGTGCCCTGGCCTTGAATCTTTAAAAAGGTAAGAAGAGAAGGAAGAAAAGGTGCCAGATCAAGCGATCAAGATCCTCGTAGCGGCTCCTGAACTCCGCGTCCTCTTGGCGCTTCTCCGTTCCGCGGCTCACCATGCGGCTCACCGCCTCTGCGCTCTTGCTTAGCGCCGCAGCAATTTCCTTGACTCGGAGTCCGTATCGCTCGACACCCAGAGTTGCAGCGAGCTCCCTCGTCTGTACCAGATGGGGTGCTCGCCGCCGTCCGGCAAGGTCCTCCAGCCGAACCTCGAATGACGCAGCAATCGCCGCCACGAACTCCTCCGCTGCGAGCCTCGGCTACCTGGGGTCGGTTTTCCGCGACGGGTTTGAGTCCGGCAACACCGCCTCTTGGACGGTGACGGTACCGTAGAGACTTGCCCTCGGCGGGTAATCAAACGATACTCTTTGCAGATATCGACGAATTCACGTTATGGGTAAAGCCCGTTCCCGGGGCGAGGGGATGCTCGGAAGCACCATCTCGAGATATGAGATCGGCGCCAAGATCGGCGCCGGTGGCATGGGCGAGGTCTATCGCGCGCACGATCCGAGCATCGGCCGCGACGTCGCAATCAAGATCCTGCCTGAAAACCTGAGGGACGAACCGAGTCGACTTCGCCGCTTCGAGAAGGAGGTGCGTGCAGCCGGTGGATTGAATCACCCGAACATCCTCGCGGTCCATGACATAGGAACGTTCGAGGATCGTCCCTACCTGGTGTCCGAGCTGCTCGAAGGATCGAGCCTCGAGGAACGCATGGATTCCGGCGATCTGACGGTGCGGCGGTCGCTGCGGCTCGCTGTGGAGATCGCTGAAGGCCTCGCAGCAGCCCATGCGCGCGGTATCGTCCACCGCGACATCAAGCCTGGGAACATCTTCGTGACCGCGGACGGCCACGCCAAGATCCTCGATTTCGGCATCGCCAAACTGGTCAAA
>JASJGQ010000100.1:0-6942 GCA_033791425.1 Acidobacteriota bacterium | reverse complement strand
CGGACTCCATGATTGACTCCGATTCCCTCCGACGCATCGGTGCCGGCATCGCAGGAATCACCGCAGCTCTCGAAGCGGCCGAGGCCGGAGCCGAGGTCACGCTGGTGGAGCGAGAGGCGGCGGTCGGCGGTCGCGTCCTGCGCCTCAACAACTACTTCCCCAAGATGTGTCCTCCGTCGTGCGGCATGGAGATCAACATCCGGCGGCTCGAGCGGAATCCCCGGATCCGGGTACTGACCAATTCGAGGGTCACGGGCGGGGAACAGACGGATGGCGGCTGGACCATCGAGATCACCAGTAATCCCGCATTCGTCAAGGCCAACTGCACAGCCTGCGGAGACTGTGAGAAGGCCTGTACTGCCGAGGTGCCCGACCCCCACAACCTGGGAATGAGCATGGCCAAGGCGATTCGACTCCCCCACTCGAACGCGTGGCCGAAGATCTATACCTTTGACCGCGATGCGGTGGATGATGCGGAGGCCAAGAAGATCGCCGAAAGCTGCACCTACGGAGCGATCGATCTCGACGCCGCCGAAACGGTCGAAACCGTTGACGTGGGCGCGGTGGTCGTGGCTACCGGGTGGAAGCCCTATTCGCTCGAAAATCTCGAGGAGCTCGGCGGTACTCTCGACAACGTGATCGCCAACGTGGCGATGGAACGGATGGCTGCGCCGTCCGGTCCCACCGGCGGCAAGATCCAGAGGCCTTCGGATGGCGAGGCGCCCAAAAAGGTCGCCTTCGTGCAGTGTGCGGGCTCCCGCGATGTCAACCACCTCAACTACTGCTCCGGAATCTGCTGCCTCGCCTCGCTCAAACAGGCGAGCTACGTCAAAGATCAGATTCCGGACGCCGAGGTCACCATGTACTACATCGATCGCCGTGCGCCGGGACGCAACGAAGACGTCCTGGTCAAGACCGCAGCCATCGAGGGCGTCACGCTCATGAAGGGCAAGGTGGGACGCATCGAGGAGGTTGATGGAAACCTCAAGCTCCACGTGGAAGACGTTGAGAACGAAAAGATCATCGAGGCCGAGGCCGATCTCGTGGTGCTGGCCACCGGGATGGTGCCCAACGCCGGCGACGAAGACCTCGCCGTATTCACGCGCAAGGATGACGACGGCTTCGTGCTCGACGACATGGAGGCCTGCGTCACGGTCGCCGGGGTCGCCCGCCGGCCCGAGGACGTGGCCGCTTCGGTCCGCGACGCGACAGGGGCTGCGGCTCGAGCGCTCGTGGCAGCCGGAAGGAGGGCGTAATGGATAAGGTCGGCGTTTTCCTGTGCACGGGTTGCGGTCTGAGTGATGCTTTCGATGTAGACAAAGTCATCGAGGCCGCCGACGAAGCGGGCTGTGCCTGCAATCTGACTCACGAATGTCTGTGTGCCCCTGAAGGTCTCGAGGCGATCAAGGGTGCCATTTCCGAGAACGAACTGAACGGTATCCTGGTTGCGGCCTGTTCCGATCGGGCAAAGACTCAGGAATTCGCATCACTGACCGAGGACGGGCCGATGATGTTCCGCGTGGCTCTGCGCGAGCATTGTGCGTGGCCGCTCAAGGATGCTGAAGATGACGAAGACAAGACCATGCTCGCCCAGGACATGGTTCGTATGGGTCTTGCCCGTCTCGATGGCTTCAAGGTCATCGAAAAACTCGACGAGGAAATCAGCGACACCGTGATGGTCGTGGGCAGCGGCCGCGCCGGACTCGAGGCCGCCCTGACGGCCGCAGGGCTCGGCCACCCCGTGGTCCTGGTGGAGAAAGACGACAAGCTCGGCGGCCTGCTGGCCGACCAGGTCTCCATCGTGCCGGAGGAGCCTCCCTACGAAGCGCCGGAAGCCAATCCCGTTCCCAAGCTCATTGAGGAGATCACGGCCAACGACGAGATCAAGGTCCTCACGACGACCAATATCGTCGAAATCGACGGCCAGCCGGGTCAGTTCAAGGTCCAACTCAACGGCTCGTCAGGTCTCGAGATGACGGTCGGGTCCATCGTCCAGGCAACGGGCTCCAAGCCCTACGATGCGTCGAAGCTCGGACACCTCGGTTACGGCGCCTCGCCCGACATCGTCACTTCACAGGAGTTCGAGAAGATGCTCGCGGCCGGCAAGATCGCATGCCCGTCGGACGGCCGCACGCCTCAGCGCGTGGCCTACATCCAATGCGCCGGTTCCCGCGACGAGAACCACCTCCCCTACTGCTCCTCCGAGTGCTGCACCAACACCCTACGGCAGATGATGGAAGTCAAGAAGATCGACCCGTCGATCGAGAACGCGGTGATCTATAAGGACATCCGGGCGCCGGGCCAATTGGAATACTTCTTCCTTGCGGCACAGAAGAATGCCGAGGCCATGATGACCCGCGGTGAGGTCGACAAGATCGAATGCAACGGCAAGCTTTCAATCCACATGAGCACCAGCATGCTCGGTGACAATGTCACCGTCGACGCCGACCTCGTTGTTTTGGCGGTGGGCATGGTGCCGAATTCGGCCGACGGTGAACTCGTCCGCGAGCTCATCGATTCCCGCCACCAGGCCGAACATTCCGAGAGCTCGCAGGTGCGAGAGGCCTCGGCGGCCCGAGCCGAGGAACTCAAGGACCATGAAGGCACCGAGATCCTCAACCTGACCTACCGTCAGGGGCCCGATCTGCCGACCCTCAAGTATGGCTTCCCGGACTCCCACTTCATCTGCTTCCCCTACGAAACACGACGAACCGGCATCTACGCGGCCGGCACCGTGCACTCGCCCATGGACTCGGTCCAGGCAGCCGAGGACGGCCTCGGCGCTGCCATGAAGGCCGTGCAGTGCATCGAGATGGCGAAGCGGGGCGAAGCGGTCCACCCGCGCGCAGGCGATACCTCCTACCCGGAGTTCTTCCTCCAGCGCTGCACCCAGTGCAAACGCTGCACCGAGGAATGTCCCTTTGGGACCATCAACGAGGACGAAAAGGGAACCCCGGAGTTCTTCCCGCTGCGCTGCCGCCGCTGCGGAATCTGCATGGGCGCCTGCCCCGAACGAATCATCAACTTCCAGGACTACTCGGTCCTCATGATCGCCGAGATGATCAAGGCCATAGAGGTCCCCGACGAGGACGACGAGAAACCGAGAATCCTCGCGCTGATGTGCGAGAACGATGCCGTTCCCGCCCTCGAGGCGGCCGCTGAAAATGGCGCCACCTGGAACCCGTGGACCCGCATCATCCCGATACGCTGTCTTGGCTCCACCAACATCGTGTGGCTCGCCGAAGCGCTCTCGAGCGGTATCGACGGTGTGATTCTCATCGGCTGCAAACACGGTGACGACTACCAGTGCCACTACGTGCGCGGTTCGGAACTCGCCAACACCCGGCTCGAGAACGTCGGCGAGACCCTGCAGCGCCTGGCTCTCGAGCCCGAACGCATTCAGTTTGTCGAGCTGTCCCACGACGAGTCCGGTCGAATCCCGCAGCTCCTCGACGACTTCGCTGAGGAACTCGACGAGATGGGACCGAACCCGCTCAAAGGCTTCTAGGAGCCGTTGGAAGGAGGAGGTATGGCATCGATCCCGGTCATCCAATCGTCATCGGATTTCCGAGAGAAATTCTTCGACCGCGGAGGCGAGAACGCCGCACGCTGCTATCAATGCGCTACCTGCTCGAGCGTTTGCGAATTGGCCCCCGCCAACGCGCCCTTCCCGCGGCGCCAAATACTGTGGGCCCAGTGGGGCCTCGAGGACCGACTGATGACGGATGCAGGGCCTTGGCTCTGCTACCAGTGCAACGACTGCTCGGTCCGTTGTCCCCGCGAGGTCAATCCGGGCGACGTCATGGCTTCGATCCGCGCGATGATGGTCGAGAAGATGGCGTTCCCCGCCTTTCTCGGCTCTCTGGTGGGCAACGTCAAAAAGACCTGGCCGCTGCTGGTCATCGCCCCGATCATCTTCTGGATCGTGCTGCTGGGCGTGAACACCGGGCTCGCCCCTGTGCACCCGCACCACGACCTGCAGGCATCGACCACCCTTGGTCAATTCTTCTACGACGCGTACGTGCCACACTCCCTGATTTATGCGGTCTACTTCACCGCCGTGGGCTGGGTCGCTCTAGCCCTCTTCATGCAGGGCAAGAAGTTCTGGGCGGCCCTCGGCACACAACAGAAGCGTCAAGGGACCTTGATCGGCGCCCTGGCCGGAGTCTTCGTGAGCATCGCCCTGCACTCCAAATTCTCTGACTGCGATCGTGGAATGGGCAAACGCAGATGGGGCCACTTCCTGGTCATGTGGGGCTTTGTCGGCGCAGCCATTACCTCGGGCTTTGCGGTGGTGTACCTCTACGGCGATACTCCGTGGTTCTCGTGGTTCTTCAAGATCCTCCCGGGTGAAACACCCGGCTACCCGGTCGAGATCACCCACTGGGTGAAATGGCTCGGCAACGGCTCAGCCATCGCTCTCGTCCTGGGCGGTCTGCTGCTGTGGTTCAACCGCCGCAACAGCACCGACAAACTGGTGGGAGTGACCACACCGTTCGACCGCTTCTTCCTGTGGATCGTCCTCGCCGTCATCGGCACCGGCGTCTTCACCGAGGTCTTCCGTTTCATTCCCGGCGTCACCCCGATGGTCGGGTTCGGTGTCTACATCATCCACCTCGGGGTGGTGCTCTGTCTTTTCCTCACCCTCCCCTATTCCAAGTTCGCTCATATTCTGTACCGCACTTTGGCCATGGCCCACGAAAGGCTGACCGTCGAGAGCGAGTAGTTTCTGAAAATCCGCCTCGGACGAGGCGCCAATAACAAAAGGGAGAACACAGCATGATAAAACCACACGGCTCCGAAACTTTGAACCCCCTGTACGTGGCCGATGACGCCAAACGCGCCGCCCTCGAGGCCGAGGCAGCGAACCTGAAAAGCATCGTCGTCTGCTCCCAGGCTGCCGCCAACGCAGTGATGATGGGCTCGGGCTACTTCAACCCCTTGACCGGCTTCATGAACCTCGCTGACTCGATGGCAGTCGCCGACAAGATGGTGACCACCGACGGTCTGTTCTTTCCCGTACCCATCGTCAACGTCGCCGAAGACGCCGCCGGCATCGAGCCCGGCATGCGCATCGCCCTCAAAGACCCCAACGTGTCTGGCAACCCGGTCCTCGCCATCCAGACCGTCGACAAGGTTGAGACCGCCACCGCCGAGCAGATGGCGACCATGACCCAGAAGATCTACGCCACGGATGACATGGAGCACCCCGGGGTCAAGGCCTTCAACACCGTCGGTAAGACCTTCATCTCCGGTCCCATCGAGGTCCTCAACTACTCGTACTTCGCGCGCGATTTTCCCGAGACCTTCCGGACCGCCATGGAGATCCGCGAACTCATCGAGAAGAATGGCTGGAAAAAGGTTATCGCCTTCCAGACCCGCAACCCCATGCACCGTGCCCACGAAGAACTCGTCCGCATGGCCATGAAGCGCGAAAACGCCGACGGTGCCGTGATCCACATGCTGCTTGGCAAACTCAAACCCGGCGACATCCCGGCCGACGTCCGCGCCGCCGCCATCCGCAAGATGGCCGAGCTCTACTTCCCGCCCAACTCGGTGGAGATCACGGGTTACGGCTATGACATGCTCTACGCAGGCCCCCGCGAAGCAGTGCTGCACGCACTCTTCCGCCAGAATCTGGGTGCGACTCACCTGATCGTCGGCCGCGACCACGCCGGCGTTGGCGACTACTCCGGTCCCTTTGACGCCCAGGCCATCTTCCACGACGAGGTTCCCGAGGGCTCCATGGATATCGCGATCTTCGAGGCCGACCACACCGCCTACTCCCGCGAGCTCGGCGAGGTCATCATGATGCGCGAAGCCCCCGAAGGCCACAAGAAAGAGTCCTTTGTCTTTCTTTCCGGCACCAAGGTTCGCGAGATGCTCTCCGCCGGCGAAGACCTTCCCCCCGAGTTTGCCCGCCCCGAGGTTGCCAAGATCCTCATGGGCTTCTACCAGAGTCAAAAAGGCTGAGCAACAGCCATTCGGTCTATTTATCCTCTTATGCCCCGCGTTCGCGCGGGGCCTTTTTTTTTGTTTGCCGGTGCCGTCGGCACGGAGCACACAATCACGGCGTAGTTCCGAACGAAGCCGGATCACATTGAGCGTCGCTCCTCGGGATTTCCGGTTCCGCAATCTCGAGAGGTCCCGATGTTTACATCGTACTTCCCGAGAGGAGCCACCCATCGCATTGTTTGCCCTGGTGCCTTCGGTTTGCCGACGCGGAGGTGGCCCAAACAATGCGATAAATGGCACCTCCGCCGCACAGCACCTTTCATCGGCTGCTGAAACGAACGGCAGTCAGAACCCCTCGAGGTACTCCAGCAACAACCGATTGAACTCCTCCGGAGCCTCGAGATTCACCATGTGCGCCACATTGGGGATGGTCACGACCTCCGCCTGTGGATTTGCCGTTACCAGAAGTTCGGCTATCTCGTGGATCCCCGGCATGTCGAGTGCTCCGACAACAACCAGCATCGGCACCTCGAGGTCAGCCAGCCGATCGATTGCCGGCGGGTACAGGGAGCGTCCCTCCATGACCGAGTCGACCGTCGCCCGAGCCATCGCACGAACTCGCTCACGAATATCTGGGTCCACCTCGTCTGGCGACCTCCGGGGGCCATCGGTCCACTCGCGCTGAAAGGCCTCGACCACGGCGTCGAAGTCGCCGCTTTTCCAGGCGGCGATCATGCTTTTGCGGTTTTCGAAATGAAAATCGGATTCAAAAAGATACCCGCCCAACCCGGATGAAACCGCCACGACGGCCTGAACTCGCTGTGGTTCCTCGAGCGCCATGTCGATGGCCACCCGGCCGCCCATGGATAGGCCGACCAGAACCGCACGGTCGATTCCGAGATGGTCCATCAGCGCCCGAAGATCGGCGTGATCCCAGTAGGCTACGGGAGGGAGATCCGACCGGCCATGAGCACTCGCGTCGTAGCG
>JASJGQ010000099.1:0-10426 GCA_033791425.1 Acidobacteriota bacterium | reverse complement strand
GGCGGACCTTCGAGCGCCGGTTCGAGCTGCCGCATTTCAGCGATTTGGAGGTGGTCACGCATCGCCGCGGGCTCGAGACCGACCTCAGCCTGCGCACCCGACTCGTGGATCTCATGTGGCTCGGGTTGCCGGCGGTAGTCACAGCGGGCGGAACCATGGCCAAGATCGTCGAAGAAGCGGGGGCAGGTGCGGTGGTTCCGGCGGGGAACGCCGAGGCCCTGGCCGCAGCGATCTGTGGTCTGCTCGAGGACGAGCCGGGTCGCATTCGGGCGAAAGGTGCAGCACAGAGGTGGGCGGCCGGCCGAACTTGGCAACAAGTGGCGGAGCCGCTCTTGCGGTTTGCCGAGAATCCGTGGCGCGATCCCAGCCGCGAGCGTTTCGAGAGTCTTGCCCCGGGTGCGGTCGTGGCCGAGGAGCCCTTGCTGCGAAGGATTCAACGTGCGCTGCGGCGGCAGGGAGGCGATCGGTGAAGGCCTCTGTCATCGTGGTCGTCCATGCCGGCGCCCATCACCTCGAGGACAGCCTCGCATCGTTGGCGCCCTACAGCGACCGCAGTGACGTCGAGGTCATCCTGGTGGACAACGCTTCACCGGATGGCTGTGGCGACCAGGCGCTCAGTCGTTATCCGTGGGTGCGCGTGGTGTCTTCGGACACCAACACCGGGTTTGCCGGCGGCGTCCACCTCGGAGCTGACGCGGCAACCGGTGAGGTGTTGGTGCTGCTCAACGATGACGCGGCCGCGGCAGAGGGCTTTGTCGAGGCCCACCTCGACAACCTGGCGGCCCATCCAAGCGCGGCGGCGAGCGCGGGTCGGCTCGTGACATGGGACGGCGAACGCCTCGATTTCGGACGTGGCGTTGTGACCTTTGATTGCCACGCCTTTCAGGTGGGTCAGGGTTCTCCCATCGAGGACGTCGGAGTGCCCGCAGCAGGGGAGGCCCTGGCCTTTCCGTGCGGCGGCAACATGGCAATACGCCGCACCGACTGGGACGCGAGCGGCGGCTTCGACCGCGACCTCTTTGCCTATTTTGAAGACGTCGATCTCGGTTGGCGTCTGTGGGCAGTGGGCCGCGAGGTGGTGGCGTGCCCGGACGCGGTGGCCCGCCACCGCGGAGGGGCAACCTCGGCAGGCCTCGGCGATTTTCGCCGCGGCGTGCTCTACGAGCGCAACGCTTTGCGGACCTTCTTTGCGTGTGCGGACGACGAGTGCCGGGCGGCTTTCGGCTCTGCCGTTTCCGCAACCTTCCTGCACCGTTTGACGGCTTTCGCCAGCGAACGACCCGATCTCGAGAGGGTGGTCTCCGATCCCTTCGGCAGCGGTGGCGACAGCGCCTCGATTCAGACCAGGTGGACGCGGCGTGTCCGAGAGCAGGGCTGGGTTGCCAGCGCTCGTCACTTCATCGCGCGCATCCTTCTCGGACCGCGAGCGGGAACGCCGGCCCTCGAGGATGGGTTTCTGCTCATGCAGCTCAGGGCGGCGAAGGGCTTCTTTGCCGGTCTCGAGGGGATCGAGACGCGTCGTGCCGAACTGCTGGCCCGACGCAGCGTGCCGGACCGCGAGATCCTGGCACGATTTCCGCGTCTGGTGGTCCCGACCTACGCCGGCGATGAGGGGTGGTTTGACTCGGAGACCTTCAACAGCGTCCTACCCGACGGCTGGCCCATCGAGCGCCGAAATCTCGACGACCTCATCAGGCGGTAGCCGCCTGCGGCCGCCCGGCGGCCGGATGCTGGATGCTGGATCCAACCTCCCACCGTCTTGGCGGCAGGTGAAGCCGACACTCGCTTCCAGCATCAAGGATCCAGCATCTTGGTCTGAACTGTCACCTGAGCGTAAAACCTTGGAAAACAAGGAGAACGTGGTCGCGTACTTGGTTAAGATCTCCTGAGTTCGCGGCGCCTCGACGGCGCCGCAGACGATCCTCAGGGAGAAATCACAATGGTACAAACCATTTTCAGAGTTCTGGTGTGCGTGATGGTGGTGGTGGCGGCGGTGCCTGCTCTCGCTCAGGAAGCTGAGCCTGAGACACCGTCGGCCAAGGAGACGGAGCAGACCGCCGAAGAAAAGGCCGCGGCCGAACAGGGCCTCCTGTTCAAGGATGAGCTGGTGGTTACCGCCGGCCGCCAGGAGCAGCTTTCGGTCCAGACCCCGGTGCCGGTTTCGGTTCTGACCCGCGAGCAGATCGAGAGAGAGCAACCCGAGAAGATGGCGGATCTCTTCAAGCAGATTCCGGGCGTCGAGATCCAGGGTGAGGGCCCGTTCCGCGGCATCCCGGTGATTCGGGGCCTGACCTCCAACAGGGTCCTGATCCTGGTTGACGGCCAGCGGCTCAACAACGCCCGTGAGTCCACCGATTTTGCCGGGATCCAGCCGGCGCTGGTCAACCTCGCCGACGTCGAACGAATCGAGGTCCTGCGCGGGCCGGCATCGGTTCAGTACGGTTCGGACGCGATCGGCGGCGTAGTCAACATCATTACGCGGAAACCGGACCTCGGGGGGCAGGATTTCAAGATCACCGGGGACGCGGCCTACGAGTACGCCAGCACCTCGGACTCGCAGCAGCTCCGCGCCTCCGTTTCGGGAACCGGCGAGGGCTTTTCGTTCTTTGTCGGAGGGACCTCCGAGGATGTGGGGAACTACACCGCAGCCGACGGTGCGGCCGAGGACCCACGGTACGAGGACTATGTCCTGTCGGACAACGTGGTTCCCAACAGCGGTATGGAACAGACCACGTTCAACGGCAACTTCCGCTTTGTGACCGGTGACCAGGGAGTCTTCAGGGTCAATGCCGAGGTGGTGCGGACCAAGAACGTCGGCTTCCCCGGCTTCGACCCCGCAACCTCGGGCATCGACATCTCCTTCCCGAACTTCGATCGCGACAAGGTCGCCCTTGCGTGGGAGTCGGGGCCGGTGTGGGGTCTCAGCGACATCGTCCTCAGCACCTGGTATCAGGAGATCAACAAGGAGAGCATCCGCAACTTCGACTTCGGGTTCTTCTTCTCCAACCAGTTCACGCAGTCGGTGATCAAAAGCCTCGGCTTCAATGCGCAGTCGATCGCCGATCTCGGGACCGCCCACCACCTCACTTTCGGTCTCGACATCTACCAGGACAAGCTGCACGACAACGCGCGCTCCGAGACGTCGTTTTCACCGCCGAGCGACGAGGTGACGGTTCCTGACAGCCACCAGCGCGGCCTGGGGCTGTACGTCGAGGACCGGATCACCCTGAGCCCCCGAGTCACCCTCAACGCGGGACTGCGCGGCGATGACTTCAGCTTCGTGACCGAGAACGATCCGCGCTATACGGGAGAGCAGTTTGACGTCAATCAGTCAGCCCTCGCCGGGAACCTGGGTGTCGTCTGGCAGGTGGCGCAACACGTCAACGTGACGGGTCTGATTGCCCGCGGTTTCCGCGCCCCCAACCTTCAGGAGCGTTCGTTCATCGGTCTCGCAAGCACGGGCGACACGTTTATTTTGCAGAACCCGTTCCTCGACTCCGAGACCTCCTGGAATTACGAGGCCGGCTTCAAGGTGCGGTACGACCGCTACTCGGGCGGACTGAACATCTATTACAACGACCTCAACGATTTCATCACGCTCCAGTTCCTCGACCCGTCTGAGAGCCCGATCCCGGGGCTTGACGCGGCCCGGTTGGAAAACGTCGAAAAAGCGACCATCAAAGGCATCGAGCTCGACCTCGAGGCGATCTTTGCCAGGTGGTGGACAGCCTTCGGTTCGTTTGCCCTGATCGAAGGCGACAACAACATCACCAACGAGCCCTTGTCGTCGATTCCGCCGATGAAGGTCATTCTCGGTCTGCGCTACCAGCGCGCGAGCTGGTGGACTGAGGCCAATATGCGGTGGCTCGACAGCCAGACCCGCCTGCCCACCGACGACCCACGCTTTGAGACCGGGACCCCGGGCTTCACCGTCTATGCCCTGCGTGGCGGCTACGATTTCGACTTCGGCCTCGGCGTAATGGTTGCCTTGGAAAATCTTACCGACAAGCTCTACAACGAGCCCTACAACAACCGTCCCGAGCCGGGTCGGAACCTGAGGGCGACGTTGCGGTATCGGTTCTAGCAGAATTAGGAATTAGGAATTAGGAATCAGGAATCAGGAATTTCCCCGCCCGTGAGGGCGGGTTTTCTTTTGTGCGGCGGAGGTGCCATCTTCAATATTGTTGGATTCACGACCATCCACGCCGGCAGGATTTTCAGGGCCAACAATGATGAAGGTGGCTCCTCTCGGGAAGGACGCGCTGATACGAGCCGCTTCGGAGGCCTCTGAAAACCGTAGGCGGGTCGTTGACGGCCCGCCCGCGGGAGGCTGACCTGAGCGACGGTGGTGGCAGGCCCTGAAGGACCTGCCTACAACGGGCCCTTGTGGAGACACTCAACCTTTCGCCTTCTCCTCCGATTTTTTACCGGTCATCGATTCGATGTCGATCCTCCACACACGGGTGGTGGCCGTCGCATTCGCCGGGATCTCCCACTCGCGCCTGGAGTAGTGGAGCATGATCTGGTTGAGGGCGTGGGTCTTCTCCTCGGTTGAGACCAGTTCGAACACCGTCCCGTAGCCGATGACCGACTCGAAACTGAAGGTCCACGCACAGGCGTCATCCACGTCTCTGACCAAATCAACATTGGCCTCGAACTCGAAACAGACCCGGTTGTTGACCTCGATGAAATCGATCTTGCGGCCCCTGGGTGCGGTGTGGAAAAAGAGGGCGGCTCCGTCATACCCGAATGAAACCGGCACCAGATAGGGCTCGTTGTCGCGGGCGAGGGCGAGACGACAGACATCGGCGGCGCGGATGATGGCGTCGATCTCGGCCCGGGAGCGGATCTCCTTGTCGTGGCGCCGCATCGTCACAGCTTGAGCGCGCGAGTGGCGGCAAAGGATGGGATGTGCGCAGAGAGCTTGTCCTCTTCAGGTGGATACAGGTCTTCATAAAAGCCTGCGATCACGAAACCCGCCTTCAATTGCCCGCCAATCTGGCTTTCGAGCGTGTGGCCGAACTCGAAGGGCTCGCCATCGACGGTATACCTCTGCTTTTGTTCGTTTGTGAGTTGTTCCTCATCCGAGTAGGGGACGGTGTTGACGACGTAGAGGAGATCGGATGAGTACTCGATGTCCTCGTTGAAAAGGTATCGCAGGGGGTTTGTAAATCCCGCGAGCATTGCGCCCCCGGTTCGAAGCACCCGATAGGCCTCGGACCAGACCGGTTCGAGGTCGGGGACAAAACAGTTCGAGATCGGATGCACGATCAGATCGAAGGTCTGATCAGCGAATGCTCCGAGGTCGGCCATATCGCCCTCGATGGTGTCGATCGTGAGCCCGTCCCTCGAGGCGACCAATCGGTCCTGATCGAGTTGCCGTGGCGAGTTGTCGAAGACCACGACCTCAGCCCCGGCGGCGGCGAGAATCGGCCCCTGCTGACCGCCACCGGAGGCAAGACAGAGGACCTTCGCCCCGTCGAGACCTGGAAACCAGTTCGAAGGGACGGGGCGGAACGGCGTCAAGACGATCTGCCATTGGCCGCGACGGGCGGCCGCGATCTCCTCAGGGCTCACCGGGACCGTCCATCGGTTGCCATTCTCGACCAGGGAGTTCCAGGCGCGACGGTTGAGATCCAGGATGTTGTCCGCCACGCGCCCCCCTCAATCGATGTTCAAAAAGCCTCTGGCGTACAACACCGCACGTCCGGCGATCTGGACCCGGTCGTCGACCAGACGGCAGGCGAGCTCACCGCCGCGTTCGGATATCTGGTGCGCCGACAGATCGGTGGCGCCGAGCGCCGCAGCCCAATATGGCGTCAAGGTGCAATGGGCCGAACCGGTCACCGGGTCCTCTGGGATTCCCGCCATCGGAGCGAAGAAACGGGACACGAAATCGACGTCAGTACCAGGCGCGGTGACGATAATTCCGGTGCAGTCCAGTTGTTCGAGTTCGGCAAAATCCGGACGCAAATCTCGGACTGTTTCCTCGGAGTCAAATACGACCATATAGTCGCGAGATTTGTAAACGTCTCCAAGCTCATGATCAAATGCATTTATGAGGTGCTCGGGCGCTTCGATACGGGTGGCCGGACGGGATGGAAAATCCATCACGATCGCCGACCCCTGTTTCGAAACCAGAAGGTCGCCACTCTGGGTGTGAAAGACGATCATGTCTCCCTCGAAACCCATGTGATCAAAGAGCACGTAAGCGCTGGCCAGGGTTGCGTGACCACAGAGGTCGACCTCCAGGGCCGGGGTGAACCAACGGAGATCAAAACCGTCTTTCGAGGGAACAAAGAAGGCGGTTTCTGAAAGACCGTTTTCCTTGGCAATTTTTTGCATCAAATCATCGTCGATCCACTCATCCAATGGACATACGCCAGCAGGATTTCCTTGGAAAACTTGGTCGGTAAATGAATGTACTTCGAAATACAAAATCATGCTGTCATTCTCCAGAGTTATCAAGAAGGTTTCGTCGCAGAAAATTGATTTTAAGTCGATGAAAATGGAGTGCGTATTTTGACCGGCGGACGCCGTGGCGCGTCTGTGGGTAGACCATGAACTCGAAGGCGTTGTCGGCGGCCGCGAGTTTGCCAATGAGCTGAAGCGAGTTTTGGAGGTGGACGTTGTTGTCCATCGCACCGTGCACCAGCAGCAGCGCGCCTTCGAGGTTCTCGGCGTAGGTCAAAGGCGCTGAGGCCTTGTAGCCCTCGGGGTTGTCCTGCGGCGTGTCCATATAGCGCTCGGTATAGATGGTGTCGTACAGCCGCCAGTCGGTGACCGGAGCATAGGCGATGCCGGCGCGGAAGACGTCCGGGGCCTGGAGCATCAGCAACAGTGTCATGTAGCCGCCGTAGCTGCCCCCGTAGACAGCGATCCGTTCGGGGTCGACCCAGGACTGACTTTTCAACCACTCGGCGGCTTTCAGATTGTCGGCAACCTCGTACTCGCCGAGACGGCGATGGATGACGGTTTCGAATTCGTGGCCGCGTCCCCACGTTCCGCGGTTGTCGACCAGGAAGGTGGCGATGCCCATCTCGGCAAAGAGCCGATAGGTGTTGTGGATCGCTGAATTCCAGCGGTCGGCGGTGCCCTGGGAGTTGGGTCCGCCATACACGTAAAGGACCACCGGGTAGCGTTTGCCTGGGTCGAAATCCCGCGGCCGGATGAGCAGTGAATAGAGCTCGGTACCGTCATCTGCTGCGAGCGATCCGGCTTCCACCGGGAGAAGGTCCCAATACTTCAACTCATCGCCCGACTCCCACAGTCGGCGAACGACATGGCCGTCGGCCGCCACGAGGTCGGCTCGTGGCGGGGTGTCGCGAGTCGACCAGTGATCGACCAGTAGGACACCGTCCGGCGACAACGATCCTGTATGGACTCCCCGCGGCTGGTCGCCGAGGATCATGACCTTGCCGTCATCGAGCGAGAGGCGGTAGACGTGTTTGTGTCTGGGATTACTCAGGTTGGCCTGGAAAAATACGGCCGTTTCGTCGGCATCGACCCCGTAGACCTTTTCGATCTGCCACTCGCCCGATGTCAGGCGTTTCTGGAGACTGCCGTCCGCCCCATAGAGATAGACGTGGCGCCAGCCATCGCGTTCCGAGGTCCACAGGAATCGGCCGTCTCCTAGAAAGAACAGATCGTCGCGGATATTGATCCAAGCCGAGTCCCGATCGGTGAGGAGTGTCTTCGTTTTTCCGGTCGTGGGATTGGACACCATGAGATCGTGGACGTTTTGATCGCGGTTCAGGCGCTGCACCCAGACCCGGCCGTCGGGTGTCCAGCCCGCCCGCGGGAGATAGAAATCGCCCGCACCGGTTTCCATCCACAGCGGTTCGCCACCGTTGATACCGACCACACCAAGGTGGACCACCGGGTTGGCGGTGCCGGCCTTCGGGTAGAACTGTTGTTCGAGCTCGGGGTAGGGCATGTTGTCCCCGGTGATGGGGACGATCCCCACCGGCGAATCGTCAAACTGGAGAAAGGCGATGCGGGTTCCGTCGGGCGACCACCAGTAGGATCGCTCGACATCGAGCTCCTCTTCGTAGACCCAGTCGGCGACGCCGTTTAGAAGAAATCTATTGGTGCCGCGATTGGTGACCCGGTGGACGACGCCGGTCTCGAGATCCACCCAGTAGATGTCGCCGCCCTTGACAAACCCGAGCCTCGATCCATCCGGGCTGAAAGCGGGATAGATCTCCTGCTCGGCATCTCCGGTCAGAAATCTCGCGGTGGCGGTCTCGAGATCGAAGAGATAGAGATCTCCGGCCGCGCCACCAGCCAGAGTCGTCCCGTCGGGCGACAACACTGGAGTCGTGCGGTGGGAGGCCGAGCTGTTGACGTCGCCGGGACTGGGTTTCTGCCAGCCGGGCCGCTGCTCCCCCAGCTGTTCGAGCACAGCAGCCCAATTCGCTGCGAGCCCGCGATCGCCGGTTGCGACCGACTGCCGCCAGAGCTCATTCACGTCGCCTTTCGATATCCAGTAAAGGATGTGCTCGCCGTCGGGTAGCCACATCAGATTGTTGAGAGATTCCAGTTCGAGCGCCTTGTCTTCGAAGACCGCCTCGAGGCTTGGCCGGCGGAGCGGCTCTTCGGCGCCCGCGAGGCTTGATATCAGAATCAGGGTTATCACCAGAACGCCACGACGCATGGGCTCCTCCTTGCGCAGACAGTGTAATGCCGCTCAGGACTCGGGACGGTCGGCGTCCTCGATCTCGGCAAGCAGCTCGCGCGTCATCTCGGCGTAGGCCGAGGGCACGAGAAAAGCAACCACCCCGGCGCGAGGGTTGAAGCGGAAGGGCGAGAGGCTGCCGCGAAAGGCGTCGAAGCGCTCGTCGCCGACCACGACGTGGGGGACGCCCTGGGCATCGAGGAAGGACCGCACGACCGGAATCTCGGTGGGGTCCATGGTTTCGAACACGGGTTCGAGATCGCTGTGGGCCTCGTCGGCCTGCGGTGGTTCGTGGCCACCCCACGTCTCAGATGACTCGGCTGCTGGCTGGGTTTCTTCGGCCTCGCCGGCAGAGGCTGAGGGATCCTCCGTCACCAGATGCTCACCGCAGTAGGGACACTGCGCGATGCCCGCGCGGTACTCTCCGTGGCGGCCATTGAGTTCGAAATCAGGGCACTCGCGGTTTGCACAGAACATGGTGTTGTTGCTCCCGGGCCGATTATCACCTCGTTTGCCGTTTTGTGGTTCAATCGTAGCGATGACCGGGGAGAAACTGCTCGACGTGTACCAGTCCGAGGGACCGCCCGTGGGCGATCTCGCGCGCGAAGGATGGCTGTTGGAACGCGCCGCCGACGGCAATATCAGCCTGTTTCTGACCTCGTGGTCAGGTCCGGTCGTTTTGCTCGGATATGGGCAGGCTTCCGACGATGTGGACCTCGAGTGGTGCCGGCATCGTGGCGTGCCGGTTGTGCGCCGGCTCACCGGAGGCACCGGCGTTGTCCATAGTGGGGATCTCGGTGTCGGTTTGTCTCTGCCCCTCGATCATCCGTGGGCCGACGGCATCATCAGCCTCTACGGCCGTTTCCTGGATGTGTTGGAACCGGCCCTGCGGTCGGTCGGCGCCGAGGTGGTGCGGTTGGCGGAGCCCCAACGCGCGAGTCGGGTGCGCTCGCCGATCTGTTTTCTCGACCAGTTGGCGGACACACTGGTGGTCGGCGGCAAGAAGGCGGTCGGTTGCGCCCAGACCAGGCGGCGGGGCGCGGTGCTGATCCACGCAGCTGTTCTGTTGGGTCTTGATGCGGCGATGTATTCAAACGTATTCGGCGTCCCGGCCGAGGATGTCGCGTCGGGTCTCGCGCCCGCGGTCCCCGGCGGAGACTGGCGGGTGGTGGGGGAGGCGATTACCGCACAGTTGTCTGGGGCGCTTGGCCTCGAGGTGCGGCGCAGGGAACTCGAACCCGTCTCCGAACGATTCCTGGAGCCCTATGGGACGGAACGTTGGGCGCCGGTTTCGGCCTAGGGTGCATCCCCAGAAGATCGGCTTTCCCGATGTCACACCCCGGACGGTGGCTCACTCAGCGCTCTGAGCCGGCGAAAGATCTCCCGTGAGGCCCGTTTGTCGCCGGTCTGGTGGAACCTCGACGCCAGGCGGGTGATGGTCTGGCGGTCGAGTCCCGGCATCTCTTCCACCGCTTTTTCGATGGCCCCGGCGAACGAGCCCTCATCGCACAGGGCGTCGCGGAACTCCTCGAGGTGATGAAAATATTCTTGTTGGGTCCGATTGCTCAGTCCCTCGGCGTCGAGTGCTGCCTGAATTGCCATCGCCGATTCCTCGTCCCGGCGGAGAAGGCCTGCCAGATGCTTGATTTGCCGCTTTCGGGCGCCACGCGCCTTGATACGGCGGGCATGGTCGAGGTACACGCGCAACTCCTCAGACAACTGCAGTTGTTTGCACAGTGCTGCGCTCGA
>JASJGQ010000098.1:0-10098 GCA_033791425.1 Acidobacteriota bacterium | reverse complement strand
GGCCGCGGTGCGTTGCTGGTGCCCTTTGCGGCGGCGGCCGGGAATCACCAGGAGTTCAACGCCAGAAGTTTGGAAAGCGCCGGAGGGGCGGTTGTTCTCACCGAGAATGAGGCCCCCCCGCAGCGCATCGCCGAGGTGCTCGTGGATCTCCTGCGCGACGCCGAGGCCCTCAAGGAGATGGGCCGATGTGCCCGCAAGATGGCGCTGCCCGGTGCCGCCGCCCGGATCGCCGAGAGGCTCCTGGCAGTGGGAGGGGTTGCATGACTGTGCACCACCTCCATTTCATGGGCATCGGCGGAGTCGGCATGTGCGGTCTGGCCGAGGTGCTTCACAGTCAGGGACACACGGTCAGCGGCTGCGATCTCAGTGACAGCGAACGCACGCGCTACCTGCAGGGGCTGGGAATTGCGGTCGCAAGTGGTCATGATCCGTCCCACCTCGATGACGTCGACGCCATCGTGATGTCGTCCGCGGTGGCGCCGGACGAGGCCGAGTTGGCGGCGGCGCGGGAGCGCGGTCTGGTGGTTGCACGCCGCGCCGAAATGCTCGCCGAACTGATGCGGATGCAGCGCGGGGTGGCGGTGGCCGGCACCCACGGTAAGACCACCACCACGGCTCTGATCGGTCACATCCTGTCCGCGGCCGGAGAAGACCCGACGGTGATTGTCGGCGGTCGCTCGCACGGGCTGGGGTCCCATGCGCGCGTCGGATCGGGATCCCTGTTGGTGTGCGAGGCGGACGAGTTCGACCGGTCCTTTCTCGAGCTGGCGCCGCAGATCTCGGTGATCACCAACCTCGAGCCGGAGCACCTCGATTGTTACGGAGACCAGGAGACCCTGGAGGCTGCGTTTGCGGCCTTTGCCAACCGTACCTCGGTGTTTGGCGCGGTCGTCATGTGCGCCGATGACGCGGGCGCGCTCGAGCTGCGCGGCAGCCTTCGCCGTCGGGTTCTGACCTATGGCACATCGGCTGACGCCGATCTCCGGCTGCAGATCGTGGCCAGCGACGCCGGAGGCACGCACATCAATGTGTCGCGCGGGCGGGAGGAGTTGGGCCAGGCCCACGTGGCTCTGCCCGGGGCCCACAACGCCCTCAATGCCGGGGCCGCCATCTTGGTCGGTCTCGAGCTCGGAGTGGATTTTGAAATCTTGGCTGCGGCGTGCAGCAGCTTCACCGGGGTGGCGCGGCGTTTCGAAGTGCTGGGTGAACGGCGGGGCGTGACCGTGGTTGACGACTACGCACACCACCCGACCGAGATCGCCGCGGTTCTTGACGCCACACGTCAGGCGATGCCCGGACGACGGGTGGTTGCGGTCTTCCAGCCGCACCTCTTCAGTCGCACCCGCGAGTTCGCTCGCGATTTCGCCGCCGCCTTGCTCGGCGCCGAGGTTGCCGTCGTCCTCCCGATCTACCCTGCACGAGAACGCCCCATCGACGGCGTGACAGCGCAGCTCGTGGTTGACGAGGCCGAACGTCTCGGTCATCCCAGAGTGTTAACCGGTCCAGCCCCCGAGGAGGCATTTCCCGAGCTGGACGAGATTCTGGAACCCGGTGATGTTCTGTTGACACTCGGTGCCGGTGATGTCGACCGTGTCGGCAGCCTGTGGTTGGAGGTGGCGTCGTGACCGCCGATGCCCCCCGCTTCCTGCCGGAGTATTTACGGCCGCAGACCCCGGGCCGCCGGTCGCGTCGTGGATTGGTATTGCTGTCCGTGGTGCCGTTCATGTTGCTTGCCGTCCCGATGTGGCGGGTCGAACATGTTCAGATCGACGCCTGCCCCAAGCTGCCGCAGTCGGCGGTGGCGTCGCTGCAGGAGTTGGTGGGACAGCCGGCAATCGGTCTCGATGTCGGGGCCATCAAGGAACGAATCCAGATATGGCCGGGAGTGGGCGAGGTCCGGGTTGACTTCGTGCTGCCGGACACCATCGTTGTGCGTGCCGAAACCGCCCCCACGCAGGGCAGTTTGCGGGTCGGAAGCAGCTGGCACGGGGTGGGCGCTGACGGCAGTCTCACGGGGAGACTCGAGGGTGCCGTCACGCCGGTGCTCGAGGGATTTTCAGCGGACGCCGACCGGCGACGCGGGCTCGAGGCCGCACGACGTATCGAAGATGCTGCGGGTGTTCGCGTGGCAATGGTGCAGCGCGTCACCCCGGGCGATTACCGTCTTCAACTCACCGCGATCGATGGCCAGGCGCCGGTCGTTCTTCACATCCGACCCCAGGGCTCGGCTGCAGAGCAGTCGTGGTGTGCGGCCTTTGCGTCGGGCAAGATCGTCCAGCCGTGGGCCGATCTGCGGCGGTCGGACAGGATCGTGATCGGGGGTGGCGTGTGAACGATACCCGTCCCCTGGTCGGCATCGATATTGGATCGTCCGCGGTGGCGGTAGTGGTTGGTGAGATCGAAGAGGAGCAGCTCGTGATCCGGGGCTGTGGCCAGGCCCGCCACGACGGTGCCCGCAAGGGTGTCATCGCCAGCCTCGATGAGGTTTCGGGTGCAGTGAGGGTCGCAGCTGAAGAGGCCGAGGCGATGGCCTCGGTGCCGGTGGAGATCGCCCATGTGGGTATCGGCGGTCTGCCGATTCTCGGGGTGCCCTCGAGGGCGTCGGTGCCGGTTACCGGGCGCGACCATACGGTCACGGCCGAGGATCTCCAGCGGGCGCTGGCGGCCTGTGCCCAGGTCTCGATCCCCGAGGACTACCGGGTTCTCGACATCATTACTTGCGGTTTTGCTCTCGATGGCCAGTCGGGGCTCGATCATCCGGTGGGCATGCCGGGCACCCGTCTCGATGCATCTGCATACGTTCTGTACGCAAACCGAACCCACTCGGAGACGGTCGAGCAGGCGGTCAACCACGCCGCAATCAAGATTCAACAGCTGATGTTCGAGCCCCTGGCAGCGGCACAGGCCGTCCTCACCCGGGACGAAAAGGAGCTCGGCTGTCTGTTACTCGATATCGGCCACGCCACAACCGAGTGGGTGCTCTTTGCCGAGGGCGTACTGGCCTCGTCGGGTGCGGTACCGATCGGCGGACGGCACTTCACCGCCGATCTCGCGGCCATGCTCAAGACCACATCGGCGGCTGCCGAGCGCATCAAGATGCAGGTGGGTGCCGCGTTCGATCGCGAAGGGCTGGATACCGCAGCGGTGGAAGTGCCGACCCTCGGCGCCGATGGCAACCAGATCCACCCGGCAGCGTTTGCGGCCGAGATCCTGCACGAGCGGGCGCGCGATCTCTGTATCGGTGTGCACCGGGTTCTGGTGAGCCAGGGGCTCGACAGAGTTCCACGTGGAGGGGTCGTTCTGACAGGCGGCGGGTCGCGGCTGGAAGGGCTCGAAGAAGTGGCGGAAACGATCTTCGGTCACCGCGTGCGGCTCGGGATGCCGCGTGCTTTGGCCGGGTTAGTGGAACCGGTCTCAGGACCGGAATGGGCTGTTGCGTGCGGTCTGATTCGCCTGCAGCATGCTCGACGACATCACACGTTGACTGCGCGAGAGAACCGGGGCAGCATCCTTGTATGGCTCCGTTCCGCTCTCGGAGATATTTTCGAAATGGGAGGTGGACATGATCGAGTTTGATGATGGTGTGCTGACGGAGCCGGATGGCAACGAAGATGAAACCAGGGAACTGAAATTGGTCGATGGTGGGCCGGCGATTCTTCTCGACGAGACGCCGGCCCCGGCCCGGATCAAGGTGATCGGTGTCGGTGGTGGTGGCTGCAACTCGGTCAACCGCATGATTGATGCCGGTCTCGCCGGCGTCGAATTCATCGCGGCCAACACCGACGCCCAGGCACTGTCGAACTGCCGGGCCCCAATCAAGCTCCAGCTCGGCGCGGAACTGACCCGCGGGCTCGGGGCGGGTGCCAACCCGGAGGTGGGTCGCAACGCGGCCCTCGAGGCGGACAAGAAGATCTTCGATTTGCTCGACGGTGCCGACATGATCTTCATCACCTGCGGCATGGGCGGCGGCACCGGCACCGGTGCGACACCGATCATCGCGCAGATGGCGCAGGACGTCGGTGCGCTGACGGTCACTGTGGTGACCAAACCCTTCTCCTTCGAGGGCTCTCGGCGCCGCAACGTGGCCGAAGAAGGGATCAACATGCTCGCAGAGCACGTTGATACCCTGATCACGATCCCCAACGACCGGTTACTCAAGTTTGTCGAGCGCAACACCAACTTCACCGAAGCCATGAGCATTGCCGACGACGTCCTGCGTCAGGCGGTGCAGGGGATCGCCGACATCATTACTGTTCCGGGGCTCATCAACCGCGACTTCGCCGATGTTCGCACCGTGATGAAGGGCATGGGCCACGCCATCATGGGTGTCGGCACCGCATCCGGCGAGCACCGGGCCGTCGAAGCCGCACAGCAGGCCATCGCGTCGCCGCTGCTCGAGGAGACCTCGATCGAGGGCGCGCGCGGTTTGTTGATCAACATCACCGGTGGCACAGATGTGACCCTCAACGAAATCAACGAGGCGGCCGAGATCATCACCGAAGGCGCCGACCCCGATGCCCAGATCCTGTTCGGCGCGGTGGTCGACTCACAGCTCGGTGACGGATTGCAGGTGACCGTGATTGCAACCGGGTTCCACGCGATTCCCGACAGCTCTCACTTCCCGGCAACCACGGCGAGATCGCAGATCGAACCGGACTTCGAGGAGAAGACACCGACCCGAGCGAGCCGTTTTCTGGTCCCCGGTGGGCCCAACTCGGAGTACGGGATCAACCAGAGCGACGACTACGAAATCCCGTCGATCCTGCGCAAACAGATGGACTGACCGGGGCGACCACGATTCTCGGTTTCCGGGCAGCTGCCCGGCGACCTTCTGACCCCTTCCGCCAACCACCTCCCGGCGGAAGGGGGCTTTTTTCGAATTAGGAATTAGGAATTAGGAATTCGGAATTTCCATCCACACGCCGCCGCTTGGCGGCTCTTCTTCAAGGGCGTGCGGATACGAGCCGCGTGCGGTGGAGGTGCCATTTTCAATATTGTTTGATTCACGAGCATCTGTCGGCACGATGATTCGGGCAAACAATGTTGAAGGTGGCTTCTCTCCTTTCGGTACCACGACAGCCCCGGAGGGGCGGAAGAGAGATAGCCCGGGGCGTCAGCCCCGGGACTCGAGGCCAAAAACAAAACGAGAAGCCCCGGAGGGGCGACAGACACCAACCCATCTGTCGCCCCTCCGGTGCTTGGGTTATTGAGAGATTGAGTCCCCCGGGGCTGACGCCCCGGGCTATGTTCTATCGCCCCTCCGGGGCTGAGTCCGCCTGCTTGCCACGGCGGAGCTCGTGCGGCGGTGGTGCCTGGCTTCAGCCTGGCTCCGCACGGGAAGCAGGTGCTGACACGGCCCGCGTGCGGCGGAGGTGCCATTTTCAATATTGTTTGATCCACGAGCATTCATGTCGGTACGATGACTGGGGCAAACAATGTTGAAGGTGGCTCCTCTCGGGCAGGGCGTTCTCAAAGGCGGTTGGAGCCGACTGTTCACATCGCCACAAACAGTTTGAGAACTCATCAGACTGAGTTAGCCTTTCCGCATGAGCCCTCCCCACCGCCTCATCACCATCGCTCCCAGCCACTACTGTGAAAAGGCCCGGTGGGCGTTGGAGCTCGCCGGTGTCGAGTTCCGGGAAGAACCACACCCACCGATGCTGCACATGCGGGCGGCGGGGAAAGCGCGGGCCACTGGCCACTCGACGCCGGTTCTCGTGGCCGATGGCAGAGTCGTCCCGGATTCGACCGATATCCTTGAGTTCGTGCAAGATCAGCCGGACGTTTCCTGGCGCCCCTACCCGGCGGACGCCCAGCTTCGGCGGGAGGCGGCCGAACTCGAGGAGCTTTTCGACACCCGTCTCGGTCCCCATACCCGCCGTGTGGCCTACTTCCACCTTCTCCAGCACCGCGATCTGTTTCTGCGGTCGGTTCTGGTCGGGGTTGGCCGCGGCGAACGGGCAGTCTTCACGGCCCTGGCGCCGGTCATCACATTTCTGATGCGGCGGGGAATGAATATCAACCCGGAATCTGCCGAGCGGTCCCTCGGTTGGGTTCGCGAAATTTTTTCGGAGGTCGGCGATCGCTTGACCGAGGGACGACGGTACCTCGTAGGGGAGGAATTCTCCGCTGCCGATCTGACCTTTGCCGCTCTCGCCGCACCGGCGGTGCTGCCGCCAAACTACGGCTCTCCTCTGCCGACCATGGATGAAGTGCCGGATGAGATGCTGCAGGTGGTGAAGGAAAACCGGGCCACCCCGGCCGGCGAGTTCGTCTTGAAGATCTACCGGGAACATCGATGACCGCTCGAGACATCGAACTCCAGCTGCCGCACATCCGGATCGCGGCTCGCGAGTGGGGCGATCCAGATGGCGAACCGGTGCTCGCAATTCACGGCTGGCTCGACAATGCGGCCAGCTTCGACACGCTGGCGCCGATGTTGCCGGGTCTCCATCTGGTGGCCATCGACTTGCCGGGTCATGGCCGCTCCCAGCATCGGCCGCCGGGCGTGGTCCACCACTTTGTTGACTGGGTGCCCGAGGTGGCTGCTGCCGCCGATGCTCTCGGCTGGGACAGCTTCAGCCTGCTGGGCCACTCCATGGGCGCCGGCATTGCCTCATTGGTGCCTGCAGTGTTTCCCGGCCGCGTGCGTCGGGTGGTGCTTCTCGAAGGGGCGGGGCCGTTGGCGGCGGACGCCCGCAAGGCGGCGGAGCAGCTGGTCTCGGCCCTGGCCGACGAGGCCAGGGCGGGTGGGGCCGAGCCGAGGATCTTCCCCGATCTGGACAGCGCCGTTGTCGCCAGGAGACGCGACACCGACCTGCCTGCAGACGCTTCCCGGCGACTGGTGGAACGCGGTACTGAAGTCGTGGAAGGCGGGGTGCAATTCACCCACGACCCACGGCTCAAGACCCGTTCGCGCCTGCGCTTCACCGAGGATCAGGTCCTCGCGTTTCTTACGGCCATTGAGTGCCCCGTGCTGGCCGTGAAGGCATCACAGGGCTGGCCTTTTCCCGAGGACATCGTGGAGGCCCGCATGGCAGCCATCCCACGTCTCGAACGGGCCGAAGTGGATGGCGGGCACCATGTTCACCTGACCCATCCCGGGCGGGTCGCTCCGCCGGTCGCGGAATTCCTCAGCGAGACGCGCCCAGAGTGATCTTCTTTTCGATCTCCTGGCCCTCACGGCTGATGGTGACCTCGACAACGTCACCAACTGCGTATCGTTCGAGGATCAGTCCCAGCTCGCCGCCGGAGCGGATGGACTCGCCGTCGACGGCAGTGATGACATCGCCGATCATCACCCGACCGCGGCGATCGCGGCGGGCCGGCTGAACACCCGCTGTCTCGGCGCCGCTTCCGGGGACCACAGCGATCACGACCGCGCCCTCGATTCCGGAACGACGAACGATGTGGTCCGTTGCCAGATCGATGCCGAGGTCGGGTCGTTGCACCTTGCCATAGGCGATGAGTTGCGGCACAACCCAGTTGACGGTGTCTACCGGGATCGCGAAGCCGACCCCGGCGTAGCCGCCGGATGGCGAAACGATGGCGGTGTTGACACCGATCAGGCGTCCGGCGCTGTCGAGCAGTGGGCCGCCCGAGTTACCGGGGTTGATGGCGGCGTCGGTCTGAATCACGTTGCGAATCGGCACGCCGTCGGTGGATTCGATTTCACGCCCGAGGGCGGACACGATGCCAGAGGTCAAGGTGTGGTCGTAGCCGAAGGGGTTGCCGATGGCGAGCACCGTCTGTCCGACGCTGAGATCGAATGAGGTGCCGAGGCGTATGGGGTGGAGTTGAGGCCGCGGCGCCTCGATGTGCAGCACCGCCAGGTCTTTTTCCTGTGCAGAGCCGACCAGGCTCGCCTCCCAGGTCGTGCCGTCGGCCAGCGTGATCTCCGCGCGGTGGGCGCCGCGGATGACGTGGAAATTGGTGACGATGTTACCGCGATCGTCCCACACGAAGGCGGAACCGGTGCCGCTCGGGATCTCCATGACGTTGAGTCGGAAGAAGTCCCTGCGCAGCGATACCGTTGTGATGTAGGCGACCGAGGGAGAGGCCTCTTCAAAGAGGTCGGTCAGGCTGCGCTCGGCGGCGGTCAAATCGCCCCGTAGGGTGACCACCCTCGATGTCGGCTCGGTGCGCAGGGCCTGTTGGGAAAAAGCGATCGAGCTCGTTCCGATCCAGGCGGCCATGCCGACCAGCAACATCTTCCAGACTCTGTTTCCGTGTCGCGTCATTCAGGCTCCTCCGTGTCGGCCGGATTGGCGCCGGCCGCTGCTCATCCTCTCCAGGGTCGAACGAGATCGCGGTCGTGTCAACCGCCCGCCGTGCCACAATGGAGAGGTTGGATCCCCTGAATCCCGATCTGCGGGCGCGCAATAGAAGGGATACGTCATGAAGAACCTCATCACCATCGCAGTCGTAGTCGTCATTGCCCTGGTGGCCTTCAACTATTATCAGACCGGCGAATTCAAGCTGCTGCCCGGGAGCGCGATGAGCGACGAAGCCAGAGAGGTGAACAGCCTGCGCGGCGATTTCCGCCAGGCCACTCAGCAGTATCGGCAGGCAGGTAGGTCGGCGGGTCTGAGCGGGCTCGATACGACCTCCGATGCCGCGTCTGCGTTGTCGGCCATCGACGGGGTTGAGCGCGATCTCAAGAAGTTGCGCAAACAGGTCGAGGACCCCAAGGTGCGTCAGGAAATCGACGAGCTTCTGGAAGAAATCGCGACCTACAAACGGTCGATTCAGTAGTCATCGCGGCGAGCCGCCGGCCGCTGGAATTTTCGGCTAACATGGCGAGTAGAGCGATCAGGGAGGCCTGGTAGGCGCTCCTCATCGGGGGAACCATGCAGTACACCATCGACGGCGAACTGGCGCAGGTCGCGAATCTCTCGCTCGACAAGGGCGATACCTGTTGGGCGAGCAAAGGATCGATTGTCGCCATGGATCCGGGGTTGGGGTGGCACCTCAAGGTCCCTGGCGGAGCCAGTGGTGCGGCGCGTCGCATGATGTCCGGCGAGGGCGTTGCCCTGACCTTTCTCGAGGCGTCGGCCGACGGACAATGGGCGACCCTGGCCGCCAACCAGCCGGGCAAGATCATCGCCTGGAATCTCGACGATGGTCCCGTTATCACGACCCGCGGGTCGTTTGTCGCCGCCTTCGGACCACGGGTCGAAATCGATGTCCGGGTGGCCAAGCGCGCCGGGGCCGCCTTCTTCGGCGGTGCCGGGCTCTTCCTGCAGCACATCAAGGGCTCCGGTACGGTGCTGGTCCACGGCTCAGGCGACTTCATCGAACGTGATCTCGGCCGCGGCGAGGCAGTGCTGGTCTCGACCGGGAGTCTTGCCGCCTTTGCCGAGTCCGTTGATTACGACATCCAGGGCGTCGCCGGTTGCCGCCGCATGGCCTTTGGCGGAGAAGGGCTGTTCATGACCCGTCTCGCCGGGCCGGGCCTCGTTTTGTTGCAGAGCCTCAAGAGGGTGACACCGGGTCCCAAGAGGGGCCCTCGATCCTGACCGGGTATTCTGCCGGCGCGTGATCCTGGTATTCAGAAAGGCCGCGCTCTGCGAAACGGGCGGTGTCGGCTATCCTGGTGTGCGCATACCACTGGAAAGATACGGGTCGCTGCGTCGACAACGGAGAACATCCGCGAATTGACGGATTCGACCACTGGAAAGGATCACACCATGAATATCGAGCCATCCGACTCCCGTTACGCTGATTCGCCCTCGGTGAGGATCGGCGAGGACACCAGGGCAGCCTTTATCGGCCGCACCTATATGCATCTCTTCGGCGCGATCATCGCCTTTGTTTTGATCGAGGTATGGCTGTTCAAGAGCGGTCTCGCCGAGTCCATCGCCCGATCGATGCTGGGCGTCAGCTGGTTGTGGGTCCTCGGCGGCTTCATGGTGGTCTCGTGGATCGCCAGTCGTGCCGCCCACACTGCCAAGTCGATGGGAGTCCAATACGCCGCCCTGGCCGCTTTCGTGGTGGCCGAGGCGCTGATCTTCGTGCCCAAGCTCTAAATCGCCAAATCCATTGCGCCGGGTGCGATACACAGCGCGGCGACCAACACCCAGAACGGCGTAGCCCGTC
>JASJGQ010000097.1:0-5327 GCA_033791425.1 Acidobacteriota bacterium | reverse complement strand
GTAGGCCTCGCCCCATTCACCGCTGAGGTTGGTCTGGCCGGGACTGGAGCTGCGGCTGCTGGCGCTGCTTCCGCTGCGTTGCTCCTGTTCGATTGATTTGATGCGGTCGATGATGTCTTTGCGCGTGTTATCGATTTCGGTCCGGCCACCGGTATAGCGGCGCACACTGCGCATCGCATCCATTACTTTGTTCGGATCGCTGGTGAAGGGCTGCAGCACCTCGAACGAGCGTTGGTAGGCCACCACCATCATCTGGGCCGGTGGGTGGAGGCTGTTTCGCACGAACTCCCGAGCTTGAGAAAGCACCCTGTTTCGATCGAGAGGATCGAGGTTCTGGTTATCAATGTAGAGCACCATATGGACCGGGATCGGTCCCGCCTCGTCGTCGGGCGCCGGGGTCGGCGTCGCCAGTGGCCGGGGGTCGTCAGGCTGCAACGTCAGTTGGGTGCGGATGATCTCGTCCGTGTTGAGCTTGAAATTGGTGACCTGTTTAGCCGCGCCATCCTGAGTGACCATGAAGTCGTCCACCGTGAGATCGGTGATGGCTCTGCCCTTCTTGTCGGTCACATAGACAACCAGGTTTGCGATCGTGAGCTCGTATTCGTCGACAAAGGTGAGACCGCCGACTGGGCGAATCTGGTTCTCAGTCTGTTGCTCTTCGTCGGCTGTGTCAGCCGAAAAGGGCAGAGCCAAAAGCACGATCAGCAGCCACGCAAAGGAACGCCACTTTTTCACGCGCACCTCCTCGCCGAGTCTAACAGAGCGGGCTCGCCTTCCGGCTCGCCCGAAAATGTCTAATATTGGATATTTGATATTGGATTTTCCTGCCTACCAGTCGGCAATCCGAACAAGCCCCGTAGGGGCGAAAGAAAATAGCCTGGGGCGTGAGCCCCAGGACAAAGGCCAAGAAAGGAGATCCAAGCCCCGGAGGGGCGACAGTTTCGGGCAAAGGCGCCAACCGTGGACGTCGAGCGCAATCATCGGTCGCCCCTCCGGGGCTCTCTCGTAATTCTTCATTCGTTCCTGGGGCTCACGCCCCAGGCTACGATCTATCGCCGCTCCGCGGCTTTCCTTTCCGAGAAGCTGTCTTGGACAAGAGTGATCCAGCATCTAGCACCTCTCCCCAAACTCCTTTTTGTCGAATTCGTATCACCAGGGATGATGCGTCTCATGCCACGGTATGATCAATGCCCGTGACCGGCACGACCGAACCTCTGGCGGATGAAAAGCTGGTTGAGCTCGCGCTCGACGGCGATGAGGATGCCTACGGCACCCTGGTGCGCCGATATCAGCGGCGTCTCACGGCGTTCCTCGGCCAACTGGTGGGCGATATCGAGTTGGCGCGCGAACTGTCCCAGGAGGCGTTCATCCGGGCGTGGTCGGCCCTCGAGAGGTTTAATCCCCGCTACCGCTTTTCAACCTGGCTCTTCAGGATCGCCCACAACCTGGGCATCGATCAGCTTCGCCGGCGTCGACTGCAGACGGTCAGCCTCTACCGGACCGACGCCAACGGTGGTGAGGTTGAGGTTGTGGTTGCGGCCCTCGACAAAGACCCCCTCGGCCACCTCGAAAATAGCGCGCTGGCTGAAGAACTGCACCAGATCATCGATGATCTGCGTCCGGAGTATCGCGAGCTCATTCTGCTGCGTCATTTTGGTGGTCTGAGCTACCAGGAGATCGCCGAATTCAAAGACATGCCCCTGGGCACAGTGAAAAACAAACTTTTTCGAGCCCACTCCGTATTACGTAAAGCGTTGGCCGCTTTTTTATAGTGGCGACGGGATGAACGCTGAGGAGGCGAACGTGGCGAGCGAATGTCAGGCAATCCAGGAGGCCCTCTCCGAATACCGCGGCGAGGTTGTCCGTCTCGGTACCGCCGAACGGCAGCACGTCGAGGCCTGCCCGAGCTGCTCGGAGGTCGCGGCCGCCGAAATGGCCCTCGGCCTGATATTCCGCGAGGCTGTGGCGCCGACAAATTCATCGGTCGTTGACGGTGTGATGGCGGCGTTACGTCCGGTGCGGATTCGGCGCCGAGTGGTCGCATTCGTGCCCGTCGCGGCGTCGATGCTGCTCGCCGTGGTCGGCGCGCTGCTGGTCGGCGGTGTCCCAGGCAGTGGCGTTCTATCGCAGCTCCCCGGCTTGTCAACGTCGGGCTGGTCCGCTGCTCTGAACGGTGTATCCGACTGGTACGGCGCGACTTCGACCTGGGTCGCGGCCGCCACCGCAGCCATGGACCCGGCGATCGTGGCGGCGGCCGGAGTGATCGGTCTGCTCGGTCTGGCGGGGGTGGTTGCCACCGCTCGTCGATGGCGTAAGATCTCGCCATGGCGCAGAAGCGACTGATCCTCCTCGCGGCGTGTGTCATCAGCTGGTTGTTCTTCACCCCTCCAGCTGCAGCTGACCCCAGCCAGACGGCGGTGCTTGCGGACCTCGTAGTCAATGGTCCCGTCGATGGCGATGTGGTTGTTTTTGCCGCCGACCTGGTGCTCGGCTCTAATGCCCGGGTGACGGGGGACGCGGTTGCGGTCGGGGGCAACGTCCGGGTCGCCGCCGGTGCCGAAGTGGGCCGTCACGTGCTCGCGGTGATTGGGGCAGCCGAGGTCTCACCGGAGGCTATGGTGAGTGGACGAGTTCTTTCCTTTTCATCGCTGGCGAGTCTCGCCCAGGCGCCGGATGCTGCGCCCTCGTCGCCTCGGGTCGGTTTTGCTGTGCGGCTTCTGGCTTCCGGAGGGTGGCTCCTGGTTGGCACCGGTCTCGCCTTTCTTTTCCCGGTTCGGATGCGTTATGCCGCGTGGGCGCTTCCACCCCTCGGTTTGAAGGTGCCTGCTCTGGGCCTTGTGGTCGCCCTTACATTCACTGCATCTTTGGTGGTGGCGCTTGGCTTTGGCCCTGCCCTCGGCGTCCCGATGATTGCGGGGTTGATGGTCGTGTTCTTTGCGGGCAAGGCTGTGGGTCTGACCGTGATCAGCTGTGCCGTGGGGACCGCCGTCCTGCGGCGATGGCTGCACCACCCCCTGCCGATCAGCCTCGAGGTCTTTGTCGGCATGTTGGTGCTGCTCGCGTTGCGCTTCCTGCCGATTGCGGGCGAGACCCTGTGGTCCCTCCTGTCGGTGTTTGCTCTGGGCGCCAGCATCGCTGTGATCGGAACCGGGCCCGGTGAGATGGCGACCGAACCGGCACAACCCTGAGCATTTCAGCGCGAGGTGGGGCTGGCGATTGAAACTGCGGCGGACCTGCCGGTTGGGCCCACGTCGAAGACGATTATTGCTCCGAAATGCTATACTGCGCGTTCCCTTCGGGGAGAGGTGTGCGTGTGAAGTTCGATATCTCATGTCTCGAGCAGGAGCCGCTGACTTTCAACGAGCGGTTCTCGGTGGAGCCCGAGCGGCTCGACAACGAAGTTGTGACCACGCCGGTGACGGTCCGACTCGAGGGAGAGGTGCGGGCCGATGGCGAGGCTGTGACCGTTGTTGGTCGTTTTCTCGCAGGGGGAAAGGTCGCCTGTTCGCGATGTCTCGATGACGTCGAATGGACCGTCGACGAGCCCTACTCCGTCGAGTACCGATGGCCCTCGACCACACCGCTGGAAGATGAGGTCGGTCTCGATGAGGACGATCTCGATGTTTCCTTTCTCGAGGGCAATGAGCTCGATCTGATGGAGCTTGCTGCCGAGCAGATCCTGCTGGCCCTCCCGATGCGAATTCTGTGCGATGAAGGCTGTGCCGGCCTGTGTCCGACCTGCGGCGCCAACCGCAATCGGGCCGTGGCCTGCGAGTGCCCACCGGAGGTCGATCCCAGGTGGCAGGCTCTCGCCGGTCTCAAGAACCCACAATCCGAAAGCTGACGAACCGAACTCGATTGGAGTCTGAAGATGGCGAATCCGAAACACAAGATCTCAAGAACGCGCCGCGACAAACGGCGTGCCCACGATGCGCTCAGTACGCCGGGCAAGAGCCTCTGTACCTCGTGCTTCGAGCCCAAGCCACCTCACCAGGTGTGCCCTCACTGCGGAAGTTATAAGGGCCGCGAGGTGATTCGGGTCGAAGAGCTCGACTGACGACCGGGGCCTGTGGCTCATCGTTCATCAGGCGCGAAGACGAATGGTGCCGGCGATCCGGGATCCCGCCAGGGATTCGCGTACGATGCACACCCCGAACCGACACGCCGGTGCGGCATCATGGTGAGGTATGCGGGCTAGAGGTCCCATCGCCGTTGATGCCATGGGTGGCGACGGAGCGCCAAGCACCGTTGTTCGGGGCGTCCTCGATGCGGTCTCCGTTCTCGGGATTCCGGTTCTTCTGGTCGGCCCACAAAAGAGGCTCCGGCGTGAACTGGGCCGGTTCAAGACCCTCCCGTCGGGCCTCGAGCTGGTCGACGCGCCCGATGTGGTGGGTATGCACGACTCGCCCGTCAGCGTGTTGCGGGGCAAAAAACGGTCATCCCTGACCCTGTGCGCCGAACTCGTCCACGATGGTGCGGCCCGCGCCATGGTGACCGCCGGGAATACCGGTGCGGCGTGGGTGGCCGCGAAAGCGGCGTTGGGCATGATCGGGGGTGTCGATCGTCCGGCTTTGGCGGCCGTCGTGCCCAAGAGCGTTGGCCAGACGCTGATTCTCGACGTTGGTGCCAACGTCGAGTGCAAACCGCACCAACTCGTCCAGTTCGCAGTGATGGGATCGCTCTATGCGACCGGCGTTCTCGGGGTGAAATCACCCAGGGTGGGTCTGATGTCGGTGGGCGAAGAAGAGAGCAAGGGCGGACCGAGAGCGCGCGAGCGCAACCAACTTCTCAAGGCAGCCGGCATTCGTTTTGTCGGCAACGTCGAGGGCGGTGACGTTTTCAACGACACGGTGGACGTGATCGTGTGCGATGGTTTCACCGGCAACGTGATCCTCAAAGTCGCCGAGGGATTCGGCGAGATGGTCATCGGCATGCTCATGGACGAGGCGCGGCAGAGCCCGATGTACGGCGCGGGTCTCTTGATGGCCAAGGGGGCCTTCCGAAATCTCCGCAACAAGGTCGATTATTCCGAGTACGGCGGCGCTCCATTGCTCGGTGTGAATGGCGCGTGCCTGGTCGGTCACGGACGATCGAGCGCCAAGGCGGTCCGCAACGCGATTCGATTTGCCGAGTCCTATGCGGCGAGTGGCGTCATCGAGACGATCGGCGACACGATCTTCGGTGTGCTTGAAGAATCACCCGAAGAAATGGACTGATATGGCATCAATAGCCGCGCTGTTCCCGGGTCAGGGGAGCCAGGCCGTCGGTATGGGCCGCGATCTCACCGAGAGGTGGCCGTTGGCGGCCGGGGTGTTCGACGTTGTGGA
>JASJGQ010000096.1:0-7164 GCA_033791425.1 Acidobacteriota bacterium | reverse complement strand
ATCTTCAACGCCGTCCCCTTGAAGGTGACCAGCGACACCACCGTCAGCAGGTAGAGTCCGAAGTTGAGGATCATGCACCAGAAGAAGAAATCTCGGAGTTGTTCGATGTTCATGGGTCTATCCTCTCTTCCTGAAAGCAATGCATGAAACTCTTACACCACGAGATGTCGTGGGACAATCAAAACAGCAATTCCACGGTCCCCGGCAACTATAAGTGAGTGCCCGGCACCTTTATGCTCAACACGCCGGATAACGCCGCCTGATCCGAAAGAGTAGATACGGTATCCGGCCCTTAGTTATTGGCTATTTCACCAGTTCAACTTCACCGGGGCGCCAAGTCTGGTCGATCCACGGTTTGAGCGGGGAATACATAGAGGTGGACCCCAATCTTTGGACAGGTCTGTGGCGTTTCTAAGGTGGAATCCAGGGGTCGAGAGTTTTCAAATATCACGCGACCAGAGAGGGTCTATTTGTACGTGAGGACTCTCGCCATGGGGGGTGACGGCGGCTGATACGATCTAGCCATGGCCAAGGCACGAAAGAAGGCACCGATCCTTCACATCACAGCCTCAATCTGGCTGAAGGATGAGAACAGATTCGCCCTTCTGAAGAACCTTGAACACACCCCACGACCAGGTGAAGATCTCCTGATCGACGGAAAGCTATGGCGGATTGTGGAGTGGACCAATCGGATCGAGTGTCAGCGGGTGGTGAATTAGGTGGATTCTGGGTACCGAAGCCGAAACCGCCTGATCTGCCCCTACTCAGATTTCGATAACTCCGATCTGTGTTTGGCAACAAGTCTTACTGCAAGGAGTCACCACCAACCCGTCGCGGCGTTTCACCTTCCGCGGGAGCGAAACAAAGGTGGACGCCTCATCATCGCTCGCAAAGACCCCTTCACCGCGTGAGACTCGGTTGTAGACGTGGTACATGCCACCTTCGACAAACACGCGGTTGGATCTCGGCAATCTCCCTCTGCGTCAGGGCCGACGTGCGCTCAGCACAACATCACAAGTGGGTGTCTGGCACCTTTACCTCGTCGTACGCCCATCTCCGGTCAGCCTAGTCTTTGAAGCCAGCCTCCTTGTGGGCTCCGTCGCAGAAGGGTGTGTTCTTTGAGGCGCCGCACCGGCAGAGGGTGTAGTGGTCTTCGGTTACCGGTTTGGCACCGTCTGGATCTTCGAGACTCATTTCACCTCGAACGTGTAGGGGGCCGTCCTTTGAGACGAAGATCTCTGGCACCTTGCCTTCGTAGAATTTCTCCTGAACTTCTCCGTCGAGCGTCGCGAGCAGTGACCCAGAAGGGCAGCGACGCACCACCTCCATGACCTTGGCGCGGTCGGCTTTGTCAGGCGCCGACACCCGCTCTTCCCCCTCCCAGAGGAAGAAGACCTCCGGCGCACCACGCACGCACTCGCCGGCGTGGCAACAAATACCGATGTTGTCGGCCACGCCAACCCCCGTGCCGTCGTACTGGCGCGTCTCATAGGTCTCGGTGCGTTCCTTCTTGCCGGTGAACCCGATGCCTATGTGCGTGCCATCACAGAATGGTTTGCTACCGGATGCACCACAGCGACACAGCGCCACAACATCCTTCTTCATGGGCACGGGATCGCCATCGGTGTTTGTGAGGCGCTCGAGCCCCTTGACGATGAACGGGCCGTTCTCAGCGGCTTGTATGGTCGGCTTCTTGCCTGGCATCTGCGTTACTCCCTCTTGCTTGGTTATCTTGACCAGTTACCCGATACGCGCACGCCGGAGAAGGGTACTCCACTCAGATCCGACATCTCCCTTTTCCACGTGGTCAAATCCGCTGCCCCGAGCTTGCTCAGAGCATCGTGCCCGCAGGCCCGCGCCAAGACCTTCCTCAATATCATCCGGACTGTTCAGTATTTTGTACCAATTCCTTTGTGTAGTCATAGCATCTAGATTATTTCAGAGTTCCCTGCATATTGAATTCGGGTTAAATCTGCCATATCTTTTTTCCATGTTGTTAAATCATTAGAATTGAACTGATTAAAACCATTATATCCATCGGTGCCAGGTTCCAAGATCCTAAGATGTTTCCACTGCGCATTGTACGCGTCTCAATCGACTCGCTGTCTTCCCCGTTTGCTTCTCGCCGCAATCCCCAGCCTTTTGTCCACCTCATCGTAGCGCTTTGCAAAGGCCATGTCGTCGCCTCGTCGCCGGGCTCCCTCAACAACCCAGTAGCTCACAACGTCCGGGTTTTTTCCGAGTACTTCTGCGATGTCCTTGCACCGCTGTCGCCAGCGTTCCACGCCGAGAGCCGCCACCATGCGTCTCAGTTCTGCTGTCTCCCGATCCTTCGACCTGCCAGCCAGTCTGTCAATGTCAGCCCCGAGCAAGCCGCAGACTTCGGCAAGGTATCGTTCTGCTTTGAGTGTTCTTCGCACCCGGCCCGTACTGCGACCAAGTTCGTCGATATGCTCTTGACCGTGAAACGTGCCAAGTTTACACATTTATACATTCTCGGCCAACCGTTTCGTTCCTTTTGGAGGGGAGGGGCGCCGCCTCCTGGTCCTCGGCGAAGACCCGTTCGCCTCGCGTCACCCGGTTGTATACGTGATAGATCCCGCCCTCGACAAACACCCGCGGTGGTCTTGGCATTCACCACCCCCAGGACGGATTTTACTCAGAATGTGTAAATGTGTAAACCTGGCACGTTTCACTTCAATCTCACTTCAATCGGCCGCAGATCCGGCGCGGAATCTCCGGCGTTACCTAACCGGCAAGAAGCAGATCACCGCTTCCAGGCCGGCGTCTCCGGCAGCAGCGCTTCAAACTCCTCCATGGGCGCGAGCCTCGAAAACCGCTGTCTCCCAGCCATTGCCGGGTGGCATCAGATGCCGGGCACTCATTGGTGGTAGACTTTTCTTGTTCTCACCCTTCACTGCCATGAGGAACGACTCTTTTTCCGCGGCCGAATCCGAGGTCGAGTCCACCGCCATGCTCCTTGAGCGGGTCCGCGATGGTGACCCATCCGCACGCAACGATCTGGCCGCACGCTATCTGCCCATGCTCCGGCGCTGGTCGCACGGCCGGTTGCCGCGGGCCGCCCGCGACATGGTCGACACCGACGACATTGTGCAGGTTGCCCTCATGAAAGCGTTGAACAAGGTAGAAGGCTTCGTTCCGCGCCGCGAAGGCGCATTTCTCGCCTACCTGCGAACGACCGTGCTCAACTCGGTGAGGGACGAACTTCGACGAATGGTCCGGCGGCCCGGACGCGAGTCCCTCGACAGGGACATGACGGCCGCCGAGCCCTCGTTGGTGGAACAGGCCATCGGGAAGGAGATGCTCGAGGCCTACGAATCGGCTCTTTCGGTCCTGCCGGAGGAGCACCAGGAGGCGGTGATCATGCGCGTGGAGTTCGGATGCACCTACCGGGAAATCGCCGAGGCGCTCGGCAGACCCACCGCCAATGCGGCACGGATGACCGTGTCGCGCGCCTTGCTTCGGCTTGCGGAGGAGATGGATGAGCACCGACCCTGACACTGAACTGCTGCGGATCGCCGAGGCCGTGAGCGATGCCGAGGCGGTGAACTGGGATGAGGAAAGCGGCGCCCACCCGGCCCTGACTCCGGCCCTCACCGGTCTGCAACGAGTCGCGGCGGTGGCCGACGCATTCCGATCGGCATCCTCCGACGCCTGCAACAAGGATGCGGAAAAGGTCTCCGTCTGGGGCCGGCTCGACGTGCTCGAACTCATCGGAGCCGGCAGTTTCGGTGAGGTCTACCGCGCCCACGATCCCCTCCTCGATCGGGAGGTGGCCCTCAAACTCCGCAAGCCTTCGGTGGGCGATGAGGATTCGAGCAACCGACGAGCCCTGGACGAGGGGCGGCGGCTCGCCCGGGTCCGCCATCCCAACGTGTTGGCGGTCCACGGCGCCGATGTGGACCGCGGTCGCTTCGGTCTGTGGACCGAACTCATCGACGGCCCCAACCTGCGGGACAGCATCTCCGAACACGGGGTCCTCGAAACAACCGAGGCCATCACCACGGCCATCGCGGTCTGCCGCGCCTTGAATGCGGTGCACGAGGCCGACCTCGTTCACGGGGATGTCAAGGCATCCAACGTCTTTCGCGACGCTGACGGCAGGGTCGTGCTCGGCGACTTCGGTTCCGCTTCGGAACTCGACTCCACCGGTGTCGTTTCGGGCTCGCCGGTGTCACTCTCGCCGGAAAGACTCCGCGGCGCTGGCGCCGAGCCGGCATCCGACGTCTACTCGGTCGGTGTTCTGCTCTACTTCATGCTGAGCGGCCGTGACCCGGTGGACGGAACCGACGTCAAGGAAATCCTCGAAGCGCACGAACTCTCTGGGCCCAGTCCCCTCGCCGTTCCATGTCAGGATCTCCCTGTGGATCTCACCGACCTCGTCGACCGGGTGGTTGCAGCCGATCCATCGCGAAGGTTCGCCACCGCCGGCGAGCTCGAGCGAGCCCTGGAGAAGGTAAGTGTCGCCGGCAACGATCCGATTCCGGCCACGAAAAAGTCCACCCCGCCACCGAACAAACGGCAAATTCGGATGTGGTTGGGAGTTCTGGCGGTCGCAGCGTTGGCCGTTGTGGTCTTTCTCGTCGGGACCGCCATCTCGCCTCCACCGACACAGATGCTGGTGGCGGACGCCCGTCTCATGCTTGATTCGGTCGATGGGCCGATCGCGCTCGAGGACGGGGCCTCCATCGCACCCGGTGACCACCTCTACCTCGAGATCGAGGCCGAGACGCCTGTCCACATCTATGTCGCCAACGAGGACGAGGCCGGAGCGATCTTCACCCTCTTTCCCGTCCCTGGATTGGACCTGGAAAACCCCATTCCGGCAGGCCACCATCGCCTCCCGGGCACCATCGGCGGCGCCGCCAACGACTGGCAGGTCACCTCGGCGGGCGGAGCCGAGACCTTCCTGGTGGTGGCCGCGTCCCGGCCCGTGCCGGAGATCGAGCGGCGGATCGCGGAGTGGGCGGTGGCGAGTTCGGACCGGGTCGTGAACACCAACCTGGAGGATGGACCGACCCTGCGCGGCGTCGGCGGACTGTCGACGGCACCAGGCGCCTCCGGTGGCGGCGCCCGCCTCGGTGAGCTACAGGAACAGCTTTCGAAAATCGAGAAGGGGGGACAGACCCTCTGGTCCCGAAGGATCGTTCTGAACTCGTCCCGGGGGGACGAGTCCTGAATGATGAATGATGAGTGATGAATGATGAATTTCATCGCACGGAGACCCCGGGGCGATGGGATTTCTTGCCAATAATCGAAGAGTTCAGCTGTGTTGAGGACTCGGGTCTTCAGTACCTTGTAGCGCCGAACTCCAGCTCGGCGACGGTGGCATCGACGGTGATTCCATCGCCGAACTGGAGTTCGGCGCTACAAAACGCGGCCCGTCATTTCAGCAAGAGGCTCAGTATTGAGTTACATCGCACAAGCCTCCCGGAACGATGAAGTCTCCCTGCGATGCAATTCATAATTCGTAATTCATAATTCATAATTCATTGGTTATCGCCAATCCCCGGCGGCGATGAATGCGCCCCAGTAGAACGGGTGAGTGGAGAGCCCCGCATCGCGACGATCGCGCAGCAACTCCATGCTCGCGTACTGAACCGACTCGGCCGTGGTCATCCCTTCTTGCAGGCGAGCTCGGTAGAGGAATTCCATCCAGGCCAGCCCCGACGCATCCTCCACGGGCCACAGACTCATGATCACGGTGCGGGCGCCGGCGATCCGGAATGCCCGCCGGAAGCCGAAGACCCCCTCACCGGAAACGCTTTCCCCGACCCCGCTGTCGCAGGCCGACAGCACCGCCCAGTCGACCCCGGCGAGATCGAGGTAGGCGATCTCCATGGCAGTGATCACGCCGTCTTCCTCGTCCGGACCCGCCTCTCCGCGATGGTTGGCGCCGGCCAGCGCCAACCCTGCAAGTCCCAGCAGCTCGAGCGACGAATCCTCCTCCGGCACGGGCGGCGGACGGCTCGGGGCGAGGCCGCCGATGCCTCGGCCCGCCACCGATCCTGCTTCACACCGTTCGCCGATGACGAAGCCGTGAGTGGCGAGGTGGAGGACCGTTTTTCCCGGAGCGCGCCGCTTGAACTCGGCCTCGGTGGCTTCGCGGCCGGTGAGTCGCACCGCGTCCCGCTTGTTTCGACGCCAGAACCCGGCGATGGTCGCGGTCTCGACGGCCGTAGAGGGCAGGCGGGTGAAGACCACGTCATCGAGGCTCATGCACCCGCCGGACGCCCCCCGCATCCGCGAGGCGACCGACCCTCGCGCCAACCCGGCGGCCTCGCCGTTCCAGTCGAAATCGGGATCACCAAGCGCCAGGAGCACCGACCGGTCATCGAGACCGGCGCCGGGCGGAGCAACGAGGCCCCGCTCCTCGTCGAGCATGTGGATGAGGACGCCTCCCTCGACCAGGTACCTGTCAGCCCCCAACGGAAGGGCAGCGAGATTGACAAGCCCGAGCTCGCCGTCCGGCACCACGAAGACCGTCTTCGCACCTTTCAGCAGGGACGCCAGCGGATCCCAGATGCGACGCCGCAGGGCCTCGCCCGCACGACGGTACGTCTCTTCATCCTCGGAGTATTTCGCCTTCTTGACGCCAGGTCCGACCGCCGCTTTTCTCCACGCGAGGACCAGCGCGTCGATCTCCGGCGCCGGGCCGAGAACCATGGGCGTGGGCGCTGACGCACCGGGAGCGAGGACCAACGCCATGTAGTCGGAGGTGTCGGGCGTTCCGGTCCCGACCGGGTCCGAGAAAACGGATCGTCGGGTGAACCCGATCAGGGCCGCTCCCGGCGGAAGGGCATGAACCACTTCGTCGTAGCCGATCTGCGAGCGGCGGCGATCGTCCCGGAACGCAGCGCTCGCTTCGCCCAGGGCCCGCTCGAGACGTTCGACCTCGCTTTGAGCGGAGGCCAGCTCCTCGCGATATTTGTCCGAAGAAGCCTTGCCCGCTCCACGGATGCTCAGCTTCGCCAGCCCCTCGGCGGCCGCCGCTAAATCGCTGTGCAACGCGGCTACCCCGGGATCGTCGGTCGCGGCCGCCCTCCGGCGCGCGACCAGCTCGTTGAGAACCAACCCACGCGATCGGATCAGGGCATCCCAAACCCGGGCCGTGTGCTGCGGCCACCTCAACGAGAAGGCGAG
>JASJGQ010000095.1:0-3878 GCA_033791425.1 Acidobacteriota bacterium | reverse complement strand
CCGCTGCCGCCGCGCATTCGGTTGCGCGGGCCGTCTCCGGCCCCGCTGGAGAGAATCCGCGGTTCCTGGCGGTGGCAGATCCTCCTTTCGGCCGCGAACCGCGAACTGCTGCGTGGCCTGCTCGAAAAAATCGAGGCGCTGCCGGTCCACAATAAGGTCCGGCGGGTCATCGATGTCGATCCCACATCAACCCTGTAGTCGAAGAAAACAGGGGAATTCCGGCCGCGGACTAGCGTATCCTCTGCAGGATCGGTAGAACGAGTTCATTAAGAAGTGCCAGCATCTGTCGTTTTTTGGTTGACGCCGCGCGTTCAACCGGCGAACCTTTCAGGATCAGGTGCGTAGAACATGAGCGTACGGGACGACGTGCAAGGAGGACTCAAGGTGAAGACGAAAAGAACCGCACTCATCGCTGCAATTCTGTTTTTGGTGACCGCTCTCCCCGGCAGTGCGGTGGAGATCGATGTCTCCGCGCTGCCAACCGCGGTTGGGCCACTGCCCATGGCGTCGGGGGACACCCTGAAGCTCGACCTAACGGGCGCCTACCAGTTGGCCCTTGCCCGCAATCTCAACCTCCACGTGAGCCGCTACGACCTCGCCATTGCCGACGCCAACGTGCGCGGGTCCGGGGGCATTTTCGACCCCTTCTTGACGGCGGGCGTCAACGGCGACTCGTCGCAGGCGCCGACCTCGACCATTCTCGAGGGCGCCAACGTGGCGGAGAGCCGCAATACCCGCTTCTTCCTCGGGGTTGACCAGCTGTTGCCCTCGGGTACCCAGATCGGCGGCGATTGGACCTCGTTCCGCGGTGAAACCAACTCCACCTTCTTCTTTCTCAACCCCCGCTGGGATGCCTCCCTCAACCTGACCCTGACCCAGCCGCTGCTGAACGGTTTCGGCACCACCGTCAACCGGTCGCAGATCATCATTGCCGAAAACATCCGTCAGCAGACCCAGGTCGGTTTCGAGGCCCAGGTGATCCAACTGCTGGCCGCAGTCGAGCAGGCCTACTGGGAGCTCGTCGCGACGCGGGAGCAGGTGAGCGTGTCGGAGCAGTCCCTCGCCCTCGCCGAGCGGCTCCTCGAGGAAACCCGTCAGCGCGTTGAAGTGGGGACATCGGCCCCCATCGACATGGTGCAATCGCAGGCCACCGTGGCCACCCGCGTTCAGGAGCTCATCTACGTCAGGAATGCGGCCGCCAATGCCGAGGACAGCCTCAAGGCCCTGCTCGGGTTCGATCTGCCCCACGAGTGGCAGGTGGAGATCGACGCCACCGACTCCTATGACATGGAGCCGTTCCTCCCCGACCTCCAGCAGTCCATCGAAACCGCCCTCGAAAGACGCCCCGCTATCCTCCAGCAGGAGCTGGAACTGGCGCGCCTCGACCACAACGTCAAGGTCGCACGGAATGGCGCCCTGTCGCGGCTCGATCTCACCGGCAGCTACGGTTGGGGCGGGGTCAGCGGCGAGAGCACCATCGAAGACCCGGATACGGGCGAACCTGTAAAGATCCGCGAAGGTTGGGGCGACGCCGCCAAACAGGTCTTCGATTTCGACTTTCCAAGGTGGACCCTGGGTTTGAACTTCTCGGTGCCGATCGGCAACCACCGCGCCAAGGAACAGCTCGCGGCAACCCGTTACCAACGTGACCGCGCTGACACTCAGCTGGTTTCTCTCAAACAGACGATCACCTATGAGGTGCGCCTGGCCGTGAGGTCCCTCTACGACGGCGCGGCAGCCATCGACGCGGCCGTGGCGTCGCGTGTCCTCGCCGTGCGCAACCTCGAGGCCGAACAGACCAAGTTCAACAACGGCCTCTCGACCAACTTCCAGGTGTCGGAAATCCAGCGCGCACTGGCCGATGCCCAGTTCTCCGAGATCCGTGCCCGCGTGAACTACCGAAAGTTTCTGGCGGCCTACTACGGGTTCACGGGCACCTTCCTCGACGCGGTGGGTGTCCAGATCGCCGATCCCGGAACCCCCGAACCGCCCCACGACTACTGGAAAGACACTGAGTGGCTGCAGTTCTCCGATCTCAAGGGGGCGAGCAAAGATGTCTCGATCCCCGCAGAACAGGTGGAGCCCGCGACAAACTAGTCTTGAGTTCTTAGTTCTTAGTTTTGAGTTAACGCCCTCCCTGACCCGGGGAGGGCGGCTCTTTTTTGGCGCCTGGGCATTTCGACCAAACCTCGCGGCACGCGAGGCGCTTGCCCCACAAGCAGAAACCAGCCATTCTGCAGGCTTGTGGGGCAGACGTCCCGGCTACTGGGAGGATGGGCCGGCACTCAAAACTAAGAACTCAAAACTCAAAACTGCGAATTCGGGTAGAATTCGCCGCTATGGATTCAAAACTCATTCGTCAGTTGCCCAGTACGCTGTGGTCCGCCGTGGTCATGGAGCTTTTCGAGCGCCTCGCCTACTACGGCATGGTGATGGTGCTCGGCATCTACATCGTCGATCGTCTCGGCATTCCCGCCGATACCTATGGTTGGGTGTATGGGATCTTCACCGCCACCCTGTACTTCCTGCCGGTGCTTGCCGGCGCCCTCGCCGACCGCTTCGGCTACAAACCGGCTCTGATCGTCGCCTTCGCCACCCTCACCAGCGGCTATTTCCTGCTCGGGGCGTCGACCGACTTCCGAGTCATCTGCGCCGCCCTCGGTCTGATCGCGATCGGCGGCTCGATCATCAAACCCACCATCTCAGGGACGGTCACCCGGACCACCGAGGAGGGCAGCACCAGACCTGTTGGTTTCGGGCTCTACTACACGATGATCAACGCCGGTGGTCTCATCGGCCCGGTGGTGGCGGCCCAGGTTCGCAACCGCTCCGAGTTCAGCTACGTGTTCTGGGTCTCCGCCGCGGCCTGCGCCCTCATGCTGGCCCAGGCGATCTTCGCCTTCCGCGAACCGGTACCTGAGGCCGAACGAAAATCAGGGAAGACCCTTACAGACATCATGCGCGAGATCGTCATGGTGCTCGCCAATTGGCGCTTTGTCCTGCTGCTGGTGATCTTCTCCGGCTTCTGGGGGATGATCAACGTCCTCTTCGGTTTTCTCCCGTTGTACGTCGAAACATTCACCGACCTCTATGCCGCCGAGGCAGCCATCGACAAGATCGTGCCGCTCACAAAGGTCGCCGGTCATTGGCTCAACCCCGAGGTCCTGATTTCGCTCGACGCGCTCCTGATTGTTATCTTCCAGGCATCGATTTCGTATCTCACGCGTCGTTGGCCGACACTGCGGGCGATGCTGGTGGGCACCACCATCGCCACCCTCTCGTGGATTTTTCCTGCAATCTCCCCGGCTGCCACCTTCATATCGCTCGGAATTGTCGTCTGGTCGCTGGGTGAGATGATCTGCTCCGCCAGATTCTTCGAGTACTGCGGCACCATCGCCCCCAAGGATCAGGTGGCTCTGTACCTCGGGTACTCCTTCTTCGCGATCTTCATCGGCAACTTCTACTCCGGCCCATGGGCCGGTTGGTTGTACGAGAATTTCATTCGAGTCCCGCATGAGGCCGGCCTTCCCATCCAGCCGTGGGTGTTCTTCGGAGGCGTCATGGCGATGGGACTGTTCTCGGTGATCGGGCTTGCCGTGTACGGCTGGTTCATCAACCCCGACAGCGCGCGAGCCGTGGAGGGCGACGCATCGTGATCGAGGCCCTGCGTGCGCTCGTCAATGATCCGGGGGTTCCAAGCCTGCACGTGGTGGCAGTGCACTTCCCCATTGCCTTTGTGGCCTTTGCGCCGCTGCTCGATCTCGCTTGCATGTTCTTTCGCGACCGGGTGTGGCTGGACCGCGCCGCTGCGGCGATGTACCTGGTGGGCACTCTCGGTGCCGGCGCGGCCTACCTCCTCGGTGAGCGCGCGGCGGAAG
>JASJGQ010000094.1:0-7709 GCA_033791425.1 Acidobacteriota bacterium | reverse complement strand
TCGGTCAAGTCCGTCAACCTGCTCTCCCACTACACCGACTGGACCATCGCCCACGTCCACGCGGGTGCACTCGGCTGGGTCGGGTTCCTGGTCTTCGGGATGATCTACTGGTTGCTGCCGCGGCTCTTCCAGACCGAGCTGTGGAGCCGCAAGCTGGCCGAGACCCACTTCTGGCTCGGAACCATCGGGATTCTTCTTTATATCGTCTCCATCTACGCCGCCGGTCTCACCCAGGGTCTGATGTGGCTCGCTTTCGACGCCGAGGGCTACCTCAAGTACCCCGATTTCATAGAGACCACCCTGCGTCTGATTCCGATGTACTGGGTCCGGGTGATCGGCGGTCTCGCCTATCTCGCCGGCACCCTCATGCTCGGCGTCAACTTCTTCATGACCTGGAAGAACCGGCCTTCGACCTATGACGTTCCGGTGCACGAGGCCCCGGCGCTGTCGAAGGACTACACCGACCGGCCCGAGCCGCCGACAGAGCTCGAGACCAGCGGGGCCCACGTGGTCAATCTGGCCTACAAGCTCGATCGCTTTTTCTCGACAACGTGGCACCGCCGTTGGGAACGCCTGCCTCTGAAGTTCACGGTCGCAGTTCTGGTTGTGATCGTGGTGGCGTCCCTGTTCGAGATCATTCCCACCTTCCTCATCAAATCCAACGTGCCGACCATCGCCACGGTCACGCCCTACACGCCCCTCGAGCTCGCCGGACGCGACATCTACCTCTCTGAGGGGTGCTACAACTGCCACTCGCAGATGATCCGGCCGATTCGCGCCGAGACCGAACGCTACGGCGAATACTCGAAACCCGGTGAGTTCGTGTGGGACCACCCCTTCCAGTGGGGCTCGCGGCGGATCGGCCCCGACCTTCAACGAATCGGCGGAAAGTACCCCGATCTGTGGCACGTCCGCCACATGGACGACCCGCGGTCCATCACCGCTGGTTCCATCATGCCGGCCTACCCGTGGCTGTTGACCGACGACCTCGACTTCGACAGCGTCGAGCCGGTGTTGCGGGCCCACCAGATCCTCGGCGTGCCCTACAGCGACGAGGAGGTCGCCAACGGCCTGGCCGCCGCTCGCGAACAGGGCGCGGCCCTCGCCGCCGAGATCGTCATCCAGGGCGGGCCTGAAGGGCTCGCAGACAAGAAGATCGTCGCCCTCATCGCCTACCTGCAGCGGATGGGCACCGATATCATGAAGCCCGAGCCGGTCGCGCTGGAAGAGGAACTCGGCGCAGCCGAGGCCGCCGCCGAGACCGAGCAAGTCGTCGTCATCGAGGAGGCGTCATGAGCCTGACCGATATCATGTCCGCCGCGGGTCTGTCGTCGTGGACCGAGGTGGCGTTGATTCTCTGCTTCATCACCTTTGCGGCGATCGTCGTCTGGGTTTTCTTCTTCCGCAGCAAGCCCTCGTATGATCATGTGCGGAACCTGCCGCTCGACGACACCGGTGCCGCAAAAGGAGGCGACACCTCGTGACCCAAGAGCACCTCGAACACGATTCGGCATCGACCGACCAGGATTATCTGCTCGACCACGCCTACGACGGGATCCAGGAGTATGACAATCCCCTCCCGCGGTGGTGGTTGGCCATCTTCTGGCTCACCATCATCTTCACCCCGCTTTACATCCTCTACTTCCACTTCGGGGGCGGCCTGCTCGACACCGAGAGGTATGACCAGGAGATGATCGCCTTTTACGACCGCCAGGCGGAACAGCTTCTCGCTCTCGGCGACATCAGTGAGGGCACCCTGGTCGATCTGACGGCCGACACCAGCATGATGAACGGCGGCAAGAAGATCTTTCAGACCAAGTGCGCCACCTGCCACGGGATGTTCGGAGAGGGCGGCATCGGCCCCAACCTCACCGACGAGTACTGGATCCACGGCGCGCAGCTGATGAACATCTACGCCACGGTGCGCGACGGCGTGACCGCGAAGGGGATGCTGGCCTGGGAGCGACAGCTGCGGCCCGCTGAGATGATGGCCGTCAGCGCCTACGTCGGCACCCTGCTCGACAGCAATCCCCCCAACGCCAAGGAAGCGCAGGGAGAGCTCACGGTGCGAACGGCGCCGGTCGAGTTCGAGGAGGCCGAAATCGTCGCCGAGGAGGCCGAAGCCGAGACCGACAGCGAGCCCGCCGAATCCTGAGGCAAACCGTGACGAACACATCCAACGCGCCCGAGGCCCAGGAGAGGGTCCTCTCCACCCTCAACCGCGACGGCAGCCGGCGGTGGATCCGGCCCAAAGTCTCAAAGGGCCACTACTACAAACGGCGGTTCATCACCGCATGGGCGCTGATTGCCACCTTCACCCTCATCCCGATCCTCAGACTCGGCGGCAAACCGCTGATGCTGTTCGATATCCAGAAGCGCGAATTCACCCTCTTCGGCGCGACCTTCCTGCCGACCGACACCCTTCTCCTGATGCTGTTGCTGTTTTCGATCTTCATCGGGATCTTTCTGGTCACCGCCGTGCTCGGCCGGGTGTGGTGCGGTTGGGGCTGTCCGCAGACCATCTACATGGAGTTTCTCTACCGTCCTCTGGAAAACCTGATCGAGGGCGGCCGCAAACAGCAGTTGGCCCTCGACGAGTCGGGGCCCAACGCAAGGCGAATCCTAAAATATGTGGTGTTCTTCTTTGTTTCGGCATTTCTCGCCAACACCTTTCTCGCCTACTTTGTGGGTTGGGACCGCCTGCTTGGTTGGATGACCAGCCCGCCGACCCAGCACACGGCGGCATTCGCCGCCATGCTGGGAACGACCCTCCTGATGTTCTTCGATTTTGCCTACTTTCGCGAGCAGACCTGCATCGTGGCCTGCCCGTACGGCCGCCTCCAGTCGGTGCTGCTCGACCGGCAGAGCCTGATCGTCGGCTATGACCCGAAACGCGGAGAAGAACGGGCGCCGTGGCGAAAAAAGGAAGAACGAACCGCCGGCGACTGCATCGACTGCGGCCTCTGCGTCAGCACCTGTCCGACCGGGATCGACATCCGCGACGGCCTCCAGATGGAGTGCATCGCCTGCACCCAGTGCATCGACGCCTGCGACACGGTGATGGACCGGATCGGGCTCGAACCGGGGCTTATCTCCTATACCTCGCAGGCCGAGTTGGAGAGCGGCAATCGCTCCTTCCTGCGGCCGCGGTTGGTGGTCTATTCGGCCATTCTCCTCGTCATGTTCAGTGCCTTTGGTATCTCGCTCGCCGGCAAGAGCTCTGCGGACGTGACTCTGCTGCGCGGTCTCGGTGCGCCCTTTACGGTTTTGCCCAACGGGGATATTTCGAATCAGATCCGGCTCAAGATCGCCAATCGGGCACCGGAGGAGCGCTCCTATCTGATCGAGTTGGTGGACAGCGACGACGTCACCCTGATCGCACCGGAAAACCCGTTGGTTGTCGAGGCCAGCGAGACCGGGATGACCGGCGCCTTCCTGACCGCACCGCCGGCTGCGTTCACGGACGAGGAAATCTCGATCACCCTGCGCATCGGCGACGGCGTCGACTTCAGCCGCGACATTTCGTACCGCCTGCTCGGACCGGCCGGCGCCACCGGTGGTGGATCGTGAAGAAAGGCGCCGTCTGGCCTTACCTCATTGTCGGCGCCCTCGCCCTCCACGTGGTGGTCTCGCTGGTCGTCGTCTTTTTCGCGACCACCGACGCGTCCTACGCCGTTGAGGAGGACTACTACCAGAAGGCCATCGACTGGGATCAGAAGAGGGCCCAGGACCGCACCAACGCATCGCTCGGGTGGCGCTTCGAATTCGAGGTGGCGCCCCCCGAAAAACCGGGTGACCAACCCCGGCTCGAGGTCACTCTCCGCAACGAGGCTGGCGACCCACTGACCGGTGCCACCGTCACGGTCGAGGCCTTCCACAACTCCCGTAGCGACGACATTCTGCGCGCCTCGCTTCTCGAAATCGATGAACCAGGGGTCTACCGCGCCACCCTGCCGATGCAACACAACGGCCGTTGGGAAGTCCGCTTCGTCACCGAACGCCACGGCCAGCGCCTCACCCACTCCGAGACCCGGCACCTCTTCGTCGAAGGCAGCTGGAAATGAATGAGGAATTAGAAATGAGGAATGAGGAATGCCGGACAGCCCCCCCGGGGGGGCGCAGCGGCAGTGCCGGAATTCAAAACTCAAAACCCAAAACTCAAAACTCCGCGAGCGGCGACGGAATATGACCGGATTGCTTCTGACGGTGTTCGCCGCGAGCGTGGTCGGTTCATTGCATTGCGTAGGCATGTGCGGTCCGTTCGTGGCCTTTTACTCCGGATCCGACGGGTCGTCGGGAGGCCGCCGATTTTTGAGCCACGCCGCCTACTCGAGCGGTCGGCTCCTGACCTACGCTCTCTTCGGTCTCGCCGCGGGCTCGGTGGGTGCGGCCCTCGACGTCGCCGGGTCGCTCGCCGGGTTCCAGAGCATCGCGGCGATCATCGCCGGGGTGACCATGATCGTCTGGGGCCTGCTGGCCCTCCTCCAGCTTCGCGGTGTCAAGATCTTCAAGCACGGCAGTGGGAACGGTCGGTTGGCCAGGCTTTTTCGGCGCGGCTTTTCCCTGGTCAGCGACAAACCGCCGGTGGTGCGCGCATCCGTTGTCGGTGTGCTGTCCGGCTTCCTTCCCTGCGGTTGGCTGTGGGCCTTTGTGGTCACCGCCGCCGGAACCGGCAGCGCCCTTGGGGGCACCGCGGTCATGACCGCCTTCTGGGCCGGCACCGTACCGGCACTCCTGGCGGTCGGTTTTGGCACCCAACTCGTCAGCGCCCCGCTGCGCCGCCACGTGCCAGCCGTTACCGCCGTGCTCCTGGTGGCCCTCGGTCTCTTTGCCATTCTCGGTCGGCCGACATCCGTTTCAGCCGCCATCCACAAACACGAAGGGATGCAAAAGGCTGTTCCCGCACCCGAGGACGCCGGCGAGAGCTGTTGCGACGCTGATTCTGAGGGCACGAGCTAACCAGGCCCCAGTGTTGTGCGATTCTCAATACGACGAAGGTGCCACCGTTCGGGGAAAAACCACGCTGGCCACGAGTCCCATTCCATGGTGTGATGACTCCCTATGAAAACACCTTTTCCAATCGAAGCCGCCGACGGACTACGGCACGACGTTCGATACCTCGGCGCCCTCCTCGGCGACGCGCTCCGCGAGCAGGGCGGCGACGAGCTGTTCCAAATCGTTGAACAATCGAGACTGGCCGCACGATCTCGCAGAGACGGCGACGGCACCGCCGAACGTACCCTGGATGCCCTCCTGACCGGGCTCGAACCACAGCACGCGGCCGAGGTCGCGCAGGCCTTCTCGGCCTATTTCTCGTTGGTCAACATGGCCGAACGAGTGCACCGGATCCGCCGCCGCCGCGAATACCTGAGGTCAGGCACACCGCAGCCCGGCAGCCTCGAGGATGTCATGCGCCGTCTCGCCGCCTCGGGGGTCACCCGGCAGCAGGCGCTCGCGCTCGTCGCCGAGATGATGGTGGAACCGGTCTACACCGCCCACCCCACCGAGGCCATCCGCCGCACCATCCTCGTCAAGGAACAGCGCGTGGCCAGGCTCTTGATCGATCGGCTGCAGCACGCCGACCCCACGCCGCCCGAAGAGGAGGCCCTCACTGGGCGGCTGCGGGATGAGATCACCCTGATGTGGCAGACGGCCGAGCATTCGGGCGTCAAAAGGACAGTTGCCGACGAGGTCGAGCACGTCCTCTTCTATCTCATCGACGTAATCTATCGCATCGTGCCGGCCCTCGACGAGTCCATGGAGTCGGCCCTGCAGGCGGCCTATGGCGGCGATGCCTCCGCCGCTGTCGCGATCCCGTTTGTGCGCTTCGGTTCGTGGGTCGGCGGCGACATGGACGGCAATCCAAACGTCGGGCCGGAGACCATTCAGAGCACCCTCGAACGTCAACGGCAGCTGATCATCGACCGCTATATCGCCGAAGTACGCGAGCTCTTCGGCCACCTCAGCCAGTCGCAATCGCGGATCACGGTCGATCCAGAGCTCGAAAAACGGTGTGCTGACTACCGGCAACGAATGCCCGAGGTAGCCGCCGGAATCCCTGCCCGGTACGACGACATGCCCTACCGCATCCTTTTGTGGTTCAGTTGGGCGCGTCTCGACGCAACCCTTGCGGGTGGAACCCACGCCTATCCGACCGCAGACACCTTCCGAGGTGACCTCGAGCTCATCGCCGACAGCCTCCGCCGCCACAAGGGGGAGCATGCCGGTCTCCTCAGAACCACCCACCTCGCGCAGCGGGCCGCAACCTTCGGATTCCACCTCGCCACCCTCGATGTCAGGCAGGATGCTCTCGTCCATCGGGTCGCCGTCGCCGCTTTGCTCGAGGATCCGGAATTCGTTGACGCCTCCGCCGAGGCCCGAGCTGAGGCCCTTCGCGCGGTCCTGGGAGACAAGCCCGCCACCGGAAAAGCGGCACACACCGATGCCGCAGCATCGCTGGCTGTCTTCCGCCGTATCGCCGAGGCCCGGGAGGTCTTTGGATCGGAAGCGATCGGGACCTACATCATTTCGATGGCGCAGGGGCCCGATGACGCCCTCGCGGTTCTCTACCTCGCCCATTCCGCGGGTCTGGTTGGTGGAGACGGCGCTGTGCCCCTCGACGTGGCGCCGCTGTTCGAAACGGTTCCCGATCTCGAACACGCCGGCGAGACCCTGGCGGCACTGCTCGACGACCCCATCTACCGGGCGCACGTGACGGCACGCGGCGACCGCCAAATTGTGATGCTGGGATATTCGGACTCAAGCAAAGAGTCCGGTCTCTCGGCCTCGCGGTGGGCGTTGTACCGTGCGGAGTCCACCCTGTCCGAGGTCGCCGACCGCGCCGGCGTCGAACTGACCCTGTTTCACGGCCGTGGCGGCACCCCAAGCCGGGGCGGCAGCAAACCGAGGGCGGGTATTCTCGCCCAGCCGCCCGGCGTCATGCACGGCCGGATGCGCCTGACCGAACAGGGCGAGATCATCCACGCCAAATACGGTCTGCGCGGGATCGCGCTGCGCACTCTCGAGCTGACGACCGGCGCCGTGCTCGAGGCGAGCGCCCCCACCGGCGAGGCGAACCAACTGCATCCTGATTTCACCGACGCCATGACCACCGTCGCACGAGCGGGCAGGGAGTTCTATCGCGCCCTGGTGTATGAGGATCCAGACTTCATCCCCTACTTCCGAACCGCCACACCCATCGATATCATCGAGCGGCTCGAGATCGGCTCGCGCCCCGCCTCCCGCCGCTCGGGGGGAGGCGTCGAAAACCTCCGCGCCATCCCCTGGGTCTTTTCGTGGATGCAGAACCGCCACCTGCTGCCGGGCTGGTACGGAGTCGGCGCCGGGCTTGCCGCGGCCATTGACGCCCATGGCGAAGAGGTCCTCCGCGATATGGCCAGTGACTGGCCGTTCTTCGAAAACCTCCTGGCCGACGTCGAGATGGTTCTGGCCAAGGCGGACATGGGGATTGGCGAGCGATATTCGAAGTTGGCCGGCGAGACCGGCGAGCGTCTCTTCCCCCGGATCCTCGCCGAGTACGATCGAACCCGCAGCCTGATCTGCTTGCTCCGCGGCATCCGGGAGCCCCTCGAACGGGAGCCGGTGCTGCGGCGCTCGATCCGTCTTCGCAACCCATACGTCGATCCCATCAGCCTGCTGCAGGTCGATCTGCTGAAGCGCTGGCGGGCGTCTGATCGCCAGGATCAAGA
>JASJGQ010000093.1:0-11457 GCA_033791425.1 Acidobacteriota bacterium | reverse complement strand
TAATTCTCGGTGAGAACAACCGCCCCTCCGGCGCTTTACAGACTTCTGGCGTTGAACTCCTGGTGATTCCCGGCGGCCGCCGCAAAGGGCACCAGCAGCGCCCCGCGGCCGGCAGCCGCGAGCTCGGAAATCGTCAGGGCGCCGGAGCGCGAGACCACCAGGTCGGCCTCCGCCATCGACTGCCATGGCTGCGCCAGAAAGGCCGTCACTTCGGCTTCGATCTTGAGGTCGCTGTAAGCGGTTCGAACTACCTCGGCCCACCGCACCCCGGCCTGGTGCCGAACCTCGATATCGAGCCCCGCGGCCTTCAACACCGGCAGAGCCTGCGGCAGTGCGCGGTTGAGAAACAGGGACCCCTGGCTTCCGCCAAGGACCAGCAGTTTGGGCCGGGAGCCGATTTCAACATCCGGGACGTCGAAGAAATCCGTCCGAACCGGGTTCCCGGTCCACTCGGCGGGCATCGATGGAAAGGCCGCCACCGCGTCCTCGAACCCGCAGCAGATGAGATCGGAAAAGGGGGCCAGAAACCGGTTGGTCCAACCGGGAATCGAATTCTGTTCCTGCAAGACCACCGGCACACCCAGTAATCCCGCTGCCGCCAGACCTGCGGTCGACGCATAGCCGCCGACGCCGAGGACCGCCAGCGGTCGGTTCTTGACAATCGTACGCACCGCGGTTGCGACCGCTCGCGGCAACAGGGACACGGCCCGCACCGCCGCGCCGGGACCGCGCGCCTGCATGCCCTCGAGTTCGACCAGAGTGATCGGAAAGCCCCGTTCGGGAACGAGCTCCGCCTCGAGGCCCTTGCGCGCACCCAACCAGTGGACCTCGATGTCGCGGCTCTTGAGTTCGCGGGCAACGGCGAGTCCTGGAAACACGTGGCCTCCAGTACCGCCTCCGGCCACCACAACCCGCCCCCTCACGGCCCCACCTCGCGTGACAGGTTGAGGAGGATTCCGGCCGACATCAGACTCACCACGAGGTCGGTCTTTCCATAACTCACAAACGGCAATGGGATGCCCTTGGGCGGCAGCAGATTGAGACAGACCGCCATATGTACCAGGCTCTGCGCGGCAAAGGCCACCGTGAGGCCAAAGGCAAGCAGCGCCAGGCGCGAGTCTGCGAGCCTGGCCGCGATGACCATGCCCCGCCAGGCAAATATCGCGGACAGGATCAGCAGGGTCGTCATGCCGATCAGACCCAATTCCTCCCCGGTGATCGAAAAGATGAAATCGGTGTGGGGCTCGGGCAGGAAGAAGAGCTTCTGCAGCCCTGATCCATAACCGAGCCCGAACACCCCACCGCTGCCGATGGCAATCAGACTCTGGTCGCTCTGCCAGCTCGCTGCAGCGGCCGAACTGGAGTCGAAGAAGGCGCGGACTCTGGCGAGCCGATACGGCGACATCACGATCGCCACAACCAACGCCACCACACCACACACCGCCGGCAGCGCGAGCAGCCGCAACGGCATCCCGGACACGAAGGCCATGGCGCCGATCGTGACCAGCATCAGGGCCGCAGATCCGAGGTCCGGTTGGAGGGCGACGACAGCCGTCGTCGCAACACACAGCGCTGCGAGGATGCCAAGCCGGCGCCAGGGCCAGCCGTCTTGGCGAGCTTCCACCAACAGAACGGCACTCACCATGATCAGGGCCACGCGCGCCAACACCGACGGCTGCATGCTGAGTCCACCGATGCTCACCCAGCGGTGGGTTGCGGCCACGGGGCTCTGTGCGTACGCCACCAGCAGCAGCAGCCAACTCGAGCCCAATGCTGCTGCGATCAACCGCCGATCGACGAGCAGTGATTTGCGGAGGTGCATGCAGATGACCAACAGACCGAGACCGATCAACCCGGTGGCGGCCTGCCAGGTGAAGAAGTAGGAGCCTGGTCGTCCATAGCGCTCGGTTGCGATCAGCCACGACGCCGAGGCGAGAATGGCGAGACCGACTGCGAGCTGGAGGAAGACGGCACCAATCAGGAGGCGGTCGAAACGCTGCCTTATGGGCATGGTTCCACCTCCTCCCGGGCGAGGTCGGCAAACCAGTCGCCGCGCTCACCGTAGTTTGCAAACTGATCAAAGGAAGCGCAGCCCGGTGCCAAAACCACCCACTGACCTGCCACCGCCTGTGCGCGAGCGCGACGGACCGCTTCTTCCATGGTGGTGCACATCTCGATCGGTGCGGCGTCCGCAAGGTCCTGGCCGATTGCCGCGCCGTCCTCACCAATCAGGTAGAGGCGCGCCGCCGCCCGCCGTACCTCGTCCGCAAGCGGACGGAAATCCTGTCCCTTGGCCTGGCCACCGAGAATCAGATGCACCGAGTCGTCTCGATATCCCTTGAGCGCCGCCAGCGTGGCGCCGACGTTGGTGGCCTTCGAATCGACGACCCAGACCACCCCACCCGCGGTGTGGACGGTCCGGTGGCGATGCTCGAGACCCTCGAAACGGCGGAGCACCGCGGCCATCGCCGGTCTTTTCGCGCCGAGCGCCTGCGCCGCGAGCGATGCCGCCAGCGCGTTGGCGAGGTTGTGGGTCCCGCTCAAGCACACCTCTGCGGTCTCCACGAGGGGCTCGCCGTCGAGCACCAACACGCCGTCCACGAGAGACCCGTCCGCCGCCTTTTCGAGCGAGAAGAACCTCTTGCGAGCTGCGGTCACTGTTGCCGCCACAGAGGGATCGTCGGCATTGAGAACCGCGATGTCGTCCGCGCCCTGGAAGGCGAAGAGGCGTTGTTTGGCGGCGAGATAGGAGGCCATGTCCGGGTGCCGCTCGAGGTGGTCCTGGCTGAGGTTGAGGAACACCGCCGACCGTGGCGCGACGGCCGTCAACAACTCCGCCTGGAAGCTCGAGACCTCCAGCACCCAGCTCTGCCATCCGCCGCCCAGGACCATCTGCGATGCCGGGGTCCCGAGGTTGCCGCCCGCTGCGACGTCGGCGCCGTCCTCGCGCAGCATATGGGCCACCAACTCGGTGACCGTGCTCTTGCCGTTGGACCCGGTGATGGCCGCCAGCGGCGCATCCTGCCGGTGGCGCCAGGCGAACTCCAACTCGGTTGCGACGGTGACACCCCGCGCCACCGCCGACCGTACGATTTGGGAATCCGGAGGCACACCGGGAGACGCCACGACCAACCCAACCCCGTCGAGACTGGACTCGGGGTGGCCGCCGGCAAACACCCGCGATCCGGCGGGAAGTTCGGCCAGGCTCGCAGCGAGCTCGTCCTCGGGCCGGCGGTCGGTCACCCAGACCTCGGCGCCGTCGGCGGCTGCCAGGCGCGCCGCAGCCAGACCGGATCGCCCCAGTCCGACAATCAGCACCCGCGGAGGAATCTCGTATGCCACCATTACCTCAGCTTCAACGTCGAAAGCCCGGCCAGGGCAAATACAACCGCGATGATCCAGAACCTGACCACCACCTGGGTTTCGGCCCACCCGAGGAGCTCGAAATGGTGGTGGAGCGGCGCCATCTTGAAAACTCTCTTCCCACGCAACTTGTACGACGCAACCTGGATGATGACCGACAGCTCCTCGAGCACGAAGAGACCGCCGACGATGACCAACAGCAGCTCCTGCTTGGCCACAACCGCAACGATGCCGATCCCGCCGCCGAGGGCGAGCGACCCGACATCACCCATGAAGACCTGCGCCGGGTGACAGTTGAACCACAGGAAACCTACCGACGCACCGACCATGGCCCCTGTGAAAATCGCGACCTCACCGGCTCCCGACACCGGCACGATGCGCAGATACTCGGCGATCTGAGAATGACCCGCCACATAGACAAAGACGGTGTAGGTGGCCGCGGCGATGGCAACCGCACCCACTGCGAGGCCATCAAGACCGTCGGTGAGGTTGACCGCATTCGACGACCCGATGAGGACGACCGCCACGAACGGCAAATATAAAATCCCCAGCGGCACGAGGACTTCCTTGAAAAACGGCAATGCCAGGGCGCCGGCGTGCGGCGCGGGAGAGGCCGCGGCACGAGCCATCAGGCCGGCAGCCACGGAGACCAGTATCTGCAGGAAGAGCTTCTGGCGGACCGTCAGACCGAGATTGCGCCGGCGACGAACCTTGAGCCAGTCGTCGGCGAGGCCAATAGAGCCGAAGCCCAGCATCACCAGGAGCACGGTCCAGATATAGGGATTTTCAAGGTCCGCCCACAACAAGGTCGTTATGACGACGCTGGTGACGATCAGCAGTCCGCCCATGGTCGGCGTCCCAGCCTTGACCTTGTGGTGCGCCGGCCCTTCTTCGCGAATCGCCTGCCAGACCTGCAGCGCCCGTAGACGGTCGATCACCCACGGCCCCGCAACCAGCGAAATGAAGAAAGCTGTGGCGATGGCGAGACCGGTCCGGAAGGTCAGATAACGGAAGACGTTGAATCCGATATAGGTGTCGCTCAGTGGAAGGAGTAGCCAATACAACATCAGGCCGCCTCCTCCCCCACCAGGGCCGCAACCGTGCGGTCGAGACCTACCCCACGCGACCCCTTCACCAGCACCACGTCGCCCTCCTGTAGGAGCCGACGCAGCAGGTCGGTCGCACCGGTCGCGTCCTCGGTCAAGTGCACGGCGTCAGCGCTCAGACCATCGCCCAGGGCGGCCTCCGCGAGAATCGAGGCGTCACCGCTACCGACCGCGATCAAAACATCGCACGAAGCTGCGGCCTCGCGGCCGACCTGCGCATGCGCCTCCGCTGCCATCTCGCCGAGCTCGTACATCTCGCCGAGGACCGCCACCCGGCGCCCCGGGGCGCGGGAAAGCAGCTCGAGCAGCCGGCGCATGGCCAACGGCGAAGCATTGTAGCTGTCGTCGACCATCGAGTATCCGCCTGCCAGGTGCAGTATCCGGCCCCGGTGCTCGGGGGCGCGCAAGTCGCTGGCGGTCGCGGCAACCTGTTCGGCGGTCACCCCGAAGGCCGTCGCCGCGGCGGCAGCCGCGAGCAGGTTCTCCGCCTGGTGCAGCCCCGGCAGCGGCAGCTCAACCCGGGCCTCGGAACCGGGAAGGACGAGACGAAACGTGCTCCCGAGAAGGCCACGGTCTTCTATTGCGTCGATCCTCGCCTCGGCATCCTGGGCTCCGTACCTGAGAACGCGGGCCGCGGTCTGACTCGGGAATTCCCGCTGCCACGGATCGTCGGCGTTAATGATCAACGTGCCCTCGGGATCGAGCCACGGCAAGAGCTCGGCCTTGGCGCGGACGATGCCTTCGATGTCGGGAAAAAACTCGGTGTGGACGTGGGCGATCCTGGTGTAGAGCAAGACCTGAGGACGGAGGATTTCCCCGAGTATCGCGAGCTCTCCAGGACTGCTCATCCCTGCCTCAGCCACAAAATTCTCGATGGCGTCGGTCTGGGACAGCATCTCCGACGGGAGACCGAGGGTGTTGTTGCGGTTGCCCGACGACGAACCGGTGGGGCCGTGCCGACCGACCAACGCGGCGAGAATATCTTTGGTGGTGGTCTTACCGACCGACCCCGTCACTGCCGCCACCCGCCATCCCCGCCGCTGGCGTTCACGAGCGGCGAGCATGTGGTGTGCAACAAGCGGATCGGCAACCCTGATCAAGGCCTTGCCGGATGGCGGTGGAGCCAGGTCCACATCCTCCCTCACGAGCGCCGCCGCTCCGGTGATCAACGCCACGGCGACAAACTCGTGGCCATCGCGACGCTCACCGGGCAAGGCGACATAAATGTCACCGGCTTCTATCCGCCTCGAATCTACCTCGGCACCGCGAAGGACCACATCGCCGGTACCCTCGAGGGCGCCGTCCACCGCGGACGCGAACTCGGCCGCCGTCATCCTCACCGCAGCCTCCGCGAGAGCGATCGCAGGACGTTTTGGTCGGAGAACGGAGTCTGCTTGTCGCCGACGGCCTGATAGGCCTCGTGACCCTTGCCCGCCACCAGAACCAGTGATCGTTCGTCGGCCATTTCGAGAGCGGTCCTGATGGCCTCCTTGCGATCGAGCACCACCAGCGGTTCGGCGCCCGCGGCGCGCACCCCATCGGCTACCGCCTCGGCAATCGCCGCCGGGTCTTCGGACCGCGGGTTGTCGGAAGTCACGACGGGCACGTCAGCGAGCTCGCCAACGGCGTAGCCCATGGGCCCACGTTTTCCGCGGTCGCGGTCGCCGCCGGCGCCGAAAACGACGATCAACCGACGGTCGGTGATCCGGTCCAACGCCTGCAGGACCGACCGCAGACCCTCGGGGGTGTGGGCATAGTCGACAAAGATCGGGAAGGGCAGCTTTGTCTTGACTCGTTCGAGCCGACCGCTGAGGGGGCGTGCGCGTTTGAGGCCACGCCGTATTGCCTTGGGGCCGAGCCCGGCGGCGCGCGCCGCGGCCGCCGCAGCGAGCCCCTTCCGCAAAATGTTGACGCCGATCAGGGGCAGCCGGACGGCGAGTTCGGTCTCGGGCAAGCGAAGATCGAAACGGCTCCCTTCGAGGCCACTTATCACCATCCGAGCGCACACGGCACCGCGGTCGAGCCCCCACGAAATATCGCCATCGCGTTGTTCGTCCAACAAACGTGCGCCCCAGGGATCGTCCACCGGTAGGACCCGACGGCCACCGGCCGCGAGGTGCTCGGTAAAGAGGCGGCGCTTGGCCTCGAAGTACGACTCCATTTCGCCGTGGTAGTCAAGGTGGTCGCGGGTGAGGTTCGTCCAAACCGCGACATCGAACTCGATGCCCGCGATACGATCCTGGCACAGGGCGTGTGAGGACACCTCCATCGCCACGTTATCGGCACCCGCCTTGAGGGCCTGGCGGAGAATTGGCGCGAGGTCGGTGGCTTCGGGTGTGGTTCGCTCGCTCGCGATCTCGGTGCCGTCCGGCAGGATGATGCCGAGCGTCCCGACAAAGACCGTCGGGTGGCCCGCCGCGTTGAGAATCAGGCTGATGAGATGAGCCGTCGTGCTTTTGCCGTTGGTGCCGGTGATCCCGATCATCCCCAACTTATTCTGCGGGTTCCCAGCGAGGATCCAAGCGGCGCGCGCCATGACTGGCCGCACCTGTTTGACCTTGATCCACGGCACATCGATCCTCTTCGGCCGGCGCCGATCGCTGAGCACCGCCGCCGCCCCGGCATCGATCGCCTGGTCGACGAAATGCACACCGTGGACCTTCCCCCCCGGAATCGCCGCGAATACCGAACCGGAGCGCACGAGGCGGGAGTCGTGGGTCACGCCTTTGACGTCGACTGTGCCGTCGCCCGTCAGCTTGCCCTCGCGGAGGCGCTTGAGAAGGGTATTCACCTTCATGCGTCGCCGCCAGCGTCCGTCGTCGGTTTGTGGGCCATCTTCGGATCAATGTCGTCCGCACCGGCAACCGGCGGTATGTCGAGGATGCTCACGGCCGCGTCTGCGATCTCCGCGAATACCGGGGCAGCCACCGTGGACGCCCAGAAGTCTCTCTTGGCCGGGTCCTCGACGGCGACCACGATCACCAGTCGGGGATCGGGCATCGGCAGAAAGCCGGCAAACCAGGACGTGTGGTGTTCGTCGTCGTAGGTCCCGTTCTCGGCCCTTTGCGCGGTACCGGTCTTGCCTGCGACGCGGTAGCCCGAAACAGCGGCGAGCCCGCCGGTGCCTTCGGTGACCACACCCTCGAGCATGGTGCTCAGACGGCGCGCCAACCTCTCATCGAGCACCCTGGTTGCGGCCGCGTCAGCAGCGGTCTGACCGTCGCCGGTGTCCGACAAGACCAAAACAGGTTTCCGCAGCCAACCGCCGTTGGCGATCGCCGCGTAGGCCATTGCCATCTGGAGCGGGCTGACCGTGATCTCCTGGCCGAGAGCAAATCCTGCAGAGCTCATCTTGGACCACGACCTGGTCTCGGGCATCAGCCCGCGGGCCTCGGCTGGAAAATCGATGCCCGACCGCCGTCCGAAACCGAAGGCGGAGAAGGCACTCCACAACATCCGGTCGGGCACCCGCGCGGCGGCGTCGATAATACCGACGTTGGCCGAGTAGACCACGACCTCATCGAGCGTGTACATCCCCGGATCGACGTGGTCGCGGACCCAATGGCCCGCGACCCGGGTCCCGCGGTCTGTGCAGTCAAACAACTCGCCATCGCGGATCAATCCGCCTGCCAGGGCCGCGGCCGCGATCACCGGTTTGACCGTCGAGCCAGGCTCGAGCGCATCCTGAACCGGACGCAGACGCCAGTTCTCGGCGGGAAAATCGCCGTACCTGGAAGGGTCGAACGAGGGCAGTGACGCGAGGGCCAGGACCCGCCCCGTCCATGGATCGACGACCACCGCCGATGCCGCCTTGGCCCCGTGCTGGACGATGGCGTATTCCAGCGCCCTCTCACACCGGGCCTGGAGCCGCGCATTGAGCGAAAGCTCGAGATCGTACCCGGCCCGCCCACGGTGCCGACGTTCCAGCCGAATCTGGCGTTCGACGGCATCGGTCACCACCAGATACTGTTCCGGTTCGCCGCCGAGATAGGCGTCGTAGCGGTATTCGAAACCCGCCCGTCCGACCGTGTTGAGCTCCTCGCGACCGACAAACCCCACGACCGGGGCCGCAAGCCTCTGCTGGGGGTAGATGCGCGCGAAATCCGGAACCAGGACCACCGCTCCAACGGCCAGCAGACGAACCTCCTCGGCCACCTCGCGCGGCACCATCTTGGCCAACCACACGAACGAAGGACCTTCGCTCAAGCGGCGAGCCATTTCGCCCTTCGGTGTCCCGAGCAGCGCGGCCGCGGCACTTGCAAAGAGCTCCGGGTACTCGAGGTGGCGAGTTTTCACCCGAATCGCCATCCGCTCCGCCGAGGTCGCGAGAATATAGCCGTCGGCGGTGCGGATGGTGCCTCGGGGACCGGGGACCGTGATCACTCCACGCTGCTGTTTGAGGGCCTGCTTCTTCAGCCTCTCGTGTTCGAGCACGGTGATCTGGAAGCTGCGCGCAAAGACGACGGCGCCCCCCAATACCAGCACCGCCACAACCGCGAGGAAGCGCCGGCGATTCACTGCACCACCTCGGACGCTGCGGCGGCCATCACGCCGGCAGGGGCCGACGGCACCAGCCCGAGGGCGCGGGCGCGCTCTGCCAAACGCTGCGGGCTGCGTTCGCTCTCCTGCTCGAGCATCAACACACGTTCACGCTGTTCGAGCTCACGCACCTGTTCCCGCAAGCGGATCAAGTCATAGTGGATGGATGTGCTCTTGAGCCGCGGCCAGCCCACCAGCCCGAGGGCCAGGACGACCAGCGCCGACATGGCGAGGAGCGCGGTCAGGAGGTGCGGCCACCGTTGGTCCCGTTCCGGGATGAAGAAGCGATTGCTCGAGCGAAGCCCGGGGAGGTTCATGCCGCACCCCTCCCGCGACGTTCGGCAACCCGCAGCCGGGCCGACCGTGCCCGGGGATTGCCTTCGACCTCGTCATCGTCTGGTCGGATCGGAGAGCGCGTGACGACGCGCACGACCTCGTCGGGATCGCACCGGCACACCGGAAAATCGGGAGGGCAGGTGCAACGGCCCTCAAGGTTCCTCATCGTATGCTTGACGATCCGGTCTTCGAGCGAGTGGAAGGCGATCACGGCGATCCGTCCGCCCGGCCTCAAGGCGCGAGTGGCAGGTTCGAGAAACCTCTCGAGCTGGCCGAGTTCGTCGTTGACCGCGATCCTCAGGGCTTGAAAGGTGCGCGTCGCCGGGTGGATTCTGCGGTCGCCATTGCCCACCACCGAACGCACCAACCGGCTCAGATCACCGGTCGTTCGAAGCGGAGAATCGTCGCGGCGCGCCACAATCGCGCGGCTGATGGCGCGGGCGTGCCGCTCCTCCCCGTATTCGCGGAGGATCTTCACGAGGTCCTTCCATTCCGCGCTCGCGAGGAGCTCCTCCGCGGTCTGGCCGGTCGCGCCCATCCGCATGTCGAGCGGCCCCTCAGCCCGGAAGGAGAAGCCGCGCTCCGGGGTGTCCAACTGCAGGGACGAACACCCGAGATCGGCAAGGATCGCCGCCGGTGGTTCCAACTGCAGCCGCTCGAGGATTGCCGGCAGCTGATCGAACGAGCTTTCCTCGAGTCTGACGCGGTCCGAAAAGTCCCGCAGCCGTTTCCCGGCGCGGGCGAGAGCGGCGGGGTCACGATCGAGCCCGAGCAGCCGAAATCCCGGCTCCGAGCGGAGCAGCGCTTCCGCGTGTCCCCCGAGACCGACCGTCGCGTCGATGAGCAGACCAGGCGCGGCGGGCGACAGAAACTCCACCACGCGTTCGGTGAGCACCGGGAGGTGTTCGGAGGCCACTGCTGTCCTCCATCACAGCTCCAGCTGTGCGAGTTCTTCCAACTCCTCATCGCTCAGGGACGCCTCTTCGAGGAACGAAGCGGCGCGAGTGCGATTGGTGACAGCCAGGTGGTTGATGCGACCCGAGACCACGACCTCGCCCTCGACGTTCACCATTTCCCGTAGCAGCGCCGGCACCAGGATTCTCCCCTGGTCATCCACATCGAGCAGTTGACCGTAGTTGACGCGTTCGATCAACTTGAGCACCGCGGGCTTCATCGCCGGTTTCTTCAGCAACTGTTCTTCCACCGCCTGCCAGACAGCCAGCGGGTATACTCTGAGTTCATGGGGGAAGAAGGAACACACGTAGACCTCGCGCCCGAAGCCGGACTCGAGTTGCTCGCGAAGACGTGCCGGCAGCTTGACGCGACCCTTGGCGTCGATGGTTGCCGGGAACCCTCCTCGAAAACGCTCCACGCTGCCCCCTTAACCTCGAAGTGGGCCGTTGAACCGCACTATGAACCACTATCGACCGATTTAGACCACTTCTGACCACTCAATCATGATCCGCCATTGACCGCATGTCAAGGGTTTTGGCTCCAAAGAGATACGCATTCTTGAGATCTCTTCTCGCACCTCAAACAGCCTAATTTCGCTCCACCACTACATGTAGTGGTTGGCGGCGACGCCACAACCATATGTTGTAGAACAATTGGTCTTCTCCAGGGGCGGGAAGACTGAGGGCAAATTGCCGTAGAATGGGCTGCGATGACTGACCCAGCCATCCGTCGCGTCGGAGTTGCGCTCAAGACCACGAGCCCCGATGCCGTTGAGCTCGGTCGACAGCTCGTAGCCGAGCTCGACCGTCTCGGGATCGAGGCCGTGATCGACCGCGAAACCGCCGAGGTTCTCGAGAGCAAAACCGATATCGAACGGGAACACCTGGCGAGCGTGGTCGATCTCATCGTCGTGATCGGCGGTGACGGCACGTTGCTTTCGGTCACCAGGGGAGTCCTCGGTGGTACACCGATCCTCGGTATCAACATGGGCACCCTGGGTTTCCTGACCGAACACCCGGCGGACCGGCTGTTGCCGGTTCTCCACGCCGCCCTCGAAGGACGAGTGGAGATTGTGCGGCGGGAACGCCTTACGGTGACGGTGGAAAACCCGAACAAAGAAAAGATCACGCGCTGCGTGCTCAACGATGCGGTGATCAAC
>JASJGQ010000092.1:0-13892 GCA_033791425.1 Acidobacteriota bacterium | reverse complement strand
TGCGATGATCGCCGCGGGGGGGCCGATGCAACAGTCAACACGTCCTTTTTCCATCTCTTCGAGGTCTCTCGTCAGGTCGACGATGTGCCTCCTGCTCATGGCGACGTTTGCAGGTGCAGCAGACACACCTGCCGACCCGTCACGGTTGACGCTCGAACGAATATTCGAGGACCAGGAATTTGCCGTCGCAAGTTTCGGACCCGCTCGCTGGCTCGTCGACGGATCGGGATACACCACCTTGGAGTTGTCTCCGGACTTCGAAGAGGCCAAGGACATCATTCGCTACGACCCGGCCACGGAAGAACGCGTGGTGATGGTTCCAGCCGCTGCCCTGGTCCCCGGTGAGGGCGTCGAGCCCCTCGAGATCGACGATTACCAGTGGTCCGAAGACGGCACACAGCTGCTGGTCTTCACCAACACCGAACGGGTGTGGCGGCGCAATACCCGCGGCGACTACTGGCTGCTCAACATCGAGACCGCGGCCTTCAGAAAGCTCGGCGGCAAAACCCCCGAGTCGACAATGATGTTTGCCAAGATCTCACCCGACGGCCAACGGGTCGCGTGGGTGAATTTTGACGACAAGGACCTCTACGTCCAGGATCTGGCCACTCTCGACGTGACCCGACTGACTGACGATAAAGGCGAGCACATCATCAACGGCACATCCGACTGGGTCTACGAGGAGGAGTTCGATCTCCGCGACGGTTTCCGTTGGAGCCCCGACAGCCGCCACATCGCCTACTGGCAGTTCGACTCCGAAGGTGTCGGAACCTTCAACCTCATCAACAACACCAGCGGGATTTATCCCGAGATGACGGCAGTGCCCTACCCCAAGGTCGGGACCACGAACTCGGCATGCCGGATCGGCGTGATTCCGGCGGACGGCGGCGACACCACCTGGTTCGAACCCGAGGGCGACCCACGGAACAACTACATCCCAAAAATGGGGTGGGTGGCGAACCCGCAGGAGATTTGGCTGATTCAACTCAACCGGTTGCAGAACACTGCCCAGGTCATGCTCGGTGATGTTTCCGACGGCACCCTGAAAACCATCTTCACCGACCGCGACGAGGCCTGGGTCGACCTCCACGACGATCCCCAGTGGCTGCAAAAGGGCCGCTACTTCACCTGGTTGTCGGAGCGCGACGGCTGGCGCCACCTCTATCTGGTGGCACGCGACGGCAAGGATGTGCGGTTGGTCACCAGCGGTGGATACGACGTCATCGATCTCGCCATGGTCGACGATGCCGGTGGTTGGGCCTACTTCCTGGCCTCTCCCGAAGATCCCACCAGCCGCTTTCTGTTCCGGACCGCGCTCGACGGCAGCGGCACTCTCGAAAAAGTAACTCCGGCCGGCCCCTCCGGTGCCCACACCTACCAGATATCAGAGGACGCGCGATGGGCCATTCATGGTTTTTCGGCGCGGGAGATCGTGCCGCAAACCGACCTCGTGTCACTTCCGGACCACGATGTCCGCCGCGTGCTCGAGGACAACGCCGAGATCCAGAAGGCTGTTGACGCCGTGGCCAAATCTCCGATCGAGGCCTTCCGCGTCGATATTGGAGACGGCCTCGAGGTTGATGGCTGGATGATCACCCCGCCCGACCTCGACCCCACCAGGGTCTACCCGCTCCTGATGTTTGTCTACGGCGAACCCTGGGGCCAGACGGTCCAGAACAGCTGGGGCCGCGGGGGGAACCTGTGGCACCTCCTGCTCGCCCAACGCGGCTATCTGGTGGCCAGTCTCGACAACCACGGAACCCCGGCGCCGCGGGGCCGCCAGTGGCGCAAATCGGTTTATCGTCAGATCGGGATCCTCGCCTCGGCGGACCAGGCTGCGGGTGTCCGCGCGATGCTTGACGCCTTCAGGTTCATCGACCGGGGGCGCATCGGTTCGTGGGGCTGGAGCGGCGGCGGCACCATGACCCTGAACGCCCTTTTCCGCTATCCCGAGCTCTACACCATGGGGATCGCCGTCGCCTCCGTCCCCGATCAGAAGCTGTATGACACCGTCTACCAGGAACGCTATATGGGGCTGCCCGAGGACAACACCGCGGGCTTTGCTGACGGCTCCCCGATCACCCACGCCGCGGGCCTCGAGGGCGATCTTCTACTGGTCCACGGCACCGGCGATGACAACGTCCATTATCAGGGCGTCGAGCTTCTGATCAACGAGTTGATCGCCCAGGGCAAGCAGTTCGACATGATGGCCTACCCCAACCGCAGCCACGGCATCCGCGAAGGCGAGGGCACCACCATGCACCTCTACACGCTGATGACCAACTATCTCGAGGAACACCTCGAGCCGGGGCCCCGGCCGCGACCGGAGGCCGAAGCGGTGTCGTTCCTGGGCGAGTCGCTGTTTCCGCCCGCACCACAGGCGGCGACCGAGGCCGCGTACGAGGCCGCACGAGCTGCCTGGGAGGCCTCCCCGGATGACGTGAACGCCCTCATCTGGTTCGGGCGGCGCTCGGCCTATCTTGGCCGCTACCGGGAGGCGATCAACATCTTTTCGGAAGGCATCGAGAGATTCCCCGATGATGCCCGCCTCTACCGCCACCGCGGCCACCGCTACATCACCACCCGACAGCTCGACAACGCCGTCGCCGATCTCGAGCACGCCGCCTGGCTGGTTGAAGGCACCGAGGACGAGGTCGAACCGGACGGCATGCCCAACGCGCTCGGCATCCCGGTCTCCACCCTCCAGTCCAACATCTGGTATCACCTCGGGCTGGCCTATTACCTCCAGGGCGATAACGAACGCGCTGAACGAGCCTACCGAGAGCGTGCGGCCTCGGCTGCCAACAACGACATGATGGTGTCCACCACCAACTGGCTCTATATGACCCTCCGCCGGTTGGGCCGAGATGCCGAAGCCGCAGCCCTTCTCGAACCGATCACCACCGACACGGAGGTCATCGAAAACGAGGCCTATCTCCGTCTGTGCCTGTTCTACAAAGGTGCGTTCGAGGAGAGCGACCTGCAGATCGAGGGCTTGTCGTCATCGAATGCGGCCGCCGCCTACGGTCTGGCCACCTGGCACATGGCGGAGGGCGAATCCGATATTGGAACTGCCATGCTCGAGGCCATCGTCGCCGGCGACAACTGGGCGGCCTTCGGTCATATCGCGGCCGAGTCGGACCTCGTAAGAATTCGGAATTCGGAATTCGGAATTCGGATTTTCGGCCCGGCCTCCGCGTCTCCCTTGGATTGAGATCGATTTTCAGATTATGATGCGGCGTCCGAATCAACAGAACACTGCGTGAGGTTGTCCATGCTGGCGAGACTCGGGAGTTGGTGCGCCGAAGAGTTCAAGCGCTGGCTCCCGGACCCGTTTGTCTTCGCGATTCTCCTGACCATCGTGACCGCGCTGACGGCGGTGGTGTGGGTCGGGGCGAGCCCGATCGAAGTGATCTCGGGCTGGTACGACGGCCTGTGGATGCTGCTCGCTTTTGGTATGCAGATGGTGCTGATCCTGGTCACCGGGTATGCCATCGCCCTCTCAGCTCCGGTCGCCCACCTCATCGACAGGCTGGCGGCCAGAATCACCCGGCCCGGAACCGTCTACCTGTGCGTTCTGGTGGCAGGCGGTCTCCTGGTTCTGATCAGTTGGGGGTGGGTGGTCCTGACAGCCGTCCTCGGCCGCGAGCTGGCGCAGCGGGTTCGCGGTGTGAACTACCCGTTCCTGGTCGCCTGCGCCTATATCTCGTCGAACGTCTGGGTGGTCGGTCTGTCGAGCTCGATCCCCCTCCTGCTCAACACCCCCGGGAACTTCCTGATCGAGGCCGGTCTCCTGTCGGCGACCATCCCAACCTCGGCGACCCTTGGAAGTCCCCTCAACCTGACGGTCATGATCGTCTACCTGACGGTGACGCCGACCGTGATGTGGTTCTTGCGGCCGCGCCACGACGGGGTAGAAATCCAGGAGCTCCGCACCGACCCAACCGCCGGGGCTGAAACCACGGTTGTCGAAGACGCAGAAAGGATGCGGCAGCCCGGCTGGACTTTTTCGGACTGGGCCAACACCAGCACCATTCTGCAGATGGTGGTCGTCGCCATGGGACTGACCTACCTCGTCGTTCACTTCGCACGCCGGGGCTTCGATCTCGACCTCAACATCATGATCTTCACTTTTCTGATCTTCGGCCTGCTGCTCCACCGGACGCCCATTCGCTACGTGGTGGCCATGCAGCGCGCCTGCTCCAACATCTCGGGGATCGTCTTTCAGTACCCGTTCTACGCCGGCATCATGGGGATCATGATGGCCACCGGGCTGGGCAAGGCGATGGCGGTGTGGATGGCCTCAAGGGTCACTCTCGAAACTCTTCCGGTGGCGGCCTATGCTCTCGGAGCCTTCATCAACTTCTCGATCCCCTCGGCCGGGGGCGAGTGGGCAGTAATCGGGCCGCCGCTGGTGGAGGCGGTTCGCGAGCTCGCGGGCCCGGTAGGGACGGATGTCCTCGGCCGCCACGTCGCCCGCGTCGCGATGGCGACGGCCTACGGCGAGTCGTTGACCAATCTGCTGCAGCCGTTCTTCCTGCTCACCGTCCTGCCGGTCATGGGCGCCGGCCTCCGCCTCCAGGCACGCGACCTCATGGGTTATGTCTTCGTGCCGTTTCTGACGCTTTTCCTCATCATCGGATTTCTGGTGGCCTTCTTCCCGATGTGATCGAGGGGCGGGTGGACGTCTTTGCGCCTACTTCCGAAGTCGCGGAAGACTCAGAGCGGAAGGAGTGACTGCGCAACCGCCCCTGGCGGTACAGCGCAGCTCGCTCGGCAGGGCTTTGCCGACTTCGTAGGAGGCATCGATGGTCTCGTCGAGTGGAATCGGGTTGGTGTAACCACCGAGGATGAGATCGGCACAGGTAAAGGCGCTGGAGGCGGCGACTGCGTTGCGGGTGTGGCACGGCACTTCGCAGGCCCCTGCTACCGGATCGCAGGGCGAGCCCATCGTATTCTGGAGCGAGATGGCCGCGGCATCGGCCGCCTGGTGGGCGCTGCCCCCTGCCGCTTCCACCACCGCCGCAGCAGCCATGGCCCCGGAGACTCCGATCTCAACTTGGCACCCGGCAATCTCGGCGGCAAAGGTGGCCCGCCGGGCAACGATGAGACCGACCGCCGATGCCGCGAAGAGAGCGAGGGCGGTCTGTTGGCGGGAGAGGTTCAACTCTTCGACCAGGCTCATGACCACTCCCGGCAATGTGCCGGCCGACCCGCCGGTGGGCGCCGCGCAGATCACGCCGCGGCTGTTGCAGTGGTGCATCACCGCCAGGGCACGGGCCGCGGCCCGAGTGTGGATACCACCGATGGCCACCGCCCCCCGGCTTTCGGCGGCAAAAACCTTTGACGATGTTGGTTGGAGGAGGAGCATGTCGGACTGCGAATCGTCGAGGCCGGCGGCGATGGATCGTTCCATGACCTCGTATCGGCCCATCATTTCGTTCATCACATCGGCCACGCTCTTGCCAAGCAGCTCGGACTCATAGACGAGGGCGGTCTCCCCCAACGAATGATCGTGGTTCTCCGCGAATGCCACCATTTCTTCCGCATTCTCGAAGAGTGCCTCGCCCTCCTGGACAAAGAAAACCGGTGCGGCCATCCAGATTGTTTTGGCCCCGGAGGGACCCTTTTCCGCGGCTTCGGCTCCGTGAGTGATCCGAAGGGTCGCATCAGGTTCTTCGACGATGGTGATATGGGTCTTGCCATCGAGATCCACCGGGTGGCCCTCGAATCTGACGATTCTGATGCCCCCACCGCCAACCGCCTCAGCCACAACCGACAGACGGCGGCCTTCGCGTGACGCTGCTTCGATCAGCATGCCGTTGGGGTGATCGGTGTGCTCGAGCGGCGACAGCTCGAAGTCGACGGGCACCCCTTCGGCCCGCGCCCGGTCGCAGGCTTCAAAGTAGTTCTCATCGAGCATCGACCAGCCCATGAGGCCGGCGGTGAAGGCGAGGTCGACTCCCAGCGGTTTGTAGGTCGGGGCCATGGATCCTGCGGGGTCGAACACGACCCCGGCCCTTTGCGGCGCCCCGCCGAGCAGATCGCGAATAACCAGACCGATGCGGTAGGCGCCCGCCGTGTGCGAGCTCGAGGGCCCGCGCATGACGGGCCCGAGGACGTCGTTGAAAATGCTGATAAAGGCCACACCCGATCATAGCGAAAACCGAATACCCTGGCGATCGTGTACCGTTGTCGCAAACCACGGTGGGTCGGGAGGCGCGGATATGTCAACCCAACAGGGCGGATGCAAAAAGATCGGTTGTTTCGGGTGTTTCGGCTGCCTCGGTCTGATGATGATCGTGCTGGTGACCTGCGCCGTGATTTTTGGCATCGCGTCCTCCATGGCCCGCAACGAACAGATCGAGCAGCGCGTTTTGACACAGCTCCTGCCGTCTGGCGCAACATCGGCGACCGAGAGCGATCCGACCCTCGAGCCGGAGGGGCCGCAGGTCAGTGCGGCGGGGACCTTGATTCTCGACCTCGAAGGAACCTTCTTTCAAATCGAGCCCGCCGCGCCGGGCGAGCCCATGCGCGTCGAGGCCGAGTTCGACACCAACACCTATGACCTGAGGGAACGATTTCGGGAGGCGCTCGGCGACGAGGGCTGGATCTACGAGGTCGAGTTCGGGAGGCCGTCACGATCCTATGGCGTGACTCTTCTCAAAGAGGCTCTAGCCGACTCCCGGCCCGAGATCACGATCTATCTTCCACGCGACGTTCCGTTCGACCTCGAATTCCGGATCGCCCAGGGCGGCAGCGAACTCGAGCTCGGTGGGTTGGCTCTGGGCACAGCTGACCTCGACTTCAATCAGGGTGGCGGATCGGTTGAGTTTTCCGAACCCCTGGCTCAACCGATGGACTCGTTGTCCGTTTCCTTCACCCAGGGGGGTGGCGCCATCGACGGCATCGGCAACGCGAGCCCGCGCCGACTCGTCGTCGGATTCTCGATGGGCGGCGGCTTTGTGGGTCTGGAGGGGCCCTGGCGGAACGACGCCGAGATTTCGCTGCGCCAGCGCATGGGTGGCATGTCGGTCCAACTGCCCTCGAACGTCATCGTTCGCGGTATTCCGCGCCCGGGTTTCGAACCGCCATCCGACACCGAGGTGCCGCTCCCCGTCCTTCGCATCAAGACCTCGAAGCAATACGGCGACATCGAGATCCTGGACTGAAGCCCGACCTTATCCGGTCGCCCCGTCCGCCGGCGGCGACTGTAACGGCGGGACGAACACCTCGTCGAGGATGTAGTCGGCCACCGCGCGGTACTGGCCCTCCTGCATTCTGATCGGAGGCATTTCGGGGTAGCCGGGCCTTTTCTTGCCCGGCTCTTTGACCCAGGCGATGAGACCGTCGGGGTTGCCTGCGTAGATATCGACGATCTCGGTTAGCGGCGGTCCCACCCGTTTCTCGTCGACCGCGTGGCAGGCCATACACACCGAGCGAAACGTTCGCTCTCCCGGTGATGCAACGGTCTCAGCCTCGCCGACGCGCGGCATCCCGGCCGCGAGCCGCATCTCGGCGCCAATCGAGGCGGCGCGGAAGGCCTCGGTGTGGGCGGCCACCAGGGCGCGGTGGGGCGCGATGGCCTCCTCGCGATAGAGGTGGCGGACAAAGACCATCAGACCCACCGTGCAGCCGAGCAGCACGACGATCCCCCAATAGCGCGTGGTCAACGGGCCGCGTTCGGCCATCTCCCGCCACAGTAACACCAGGCCAGAGACCCCCAGGGTGACCGCGGCCGTGAGATTGCCCAACATCAACCACGAGAAGCCGTGGGGGGGCAGGGTCATGAGGACCAGCGGTCCGGCCACCAACTGCAGGGCGGTGGCGCCGAACGCCGCGGTGAGCAGCTCGCGGCGGGTCTCGCAGCGGTCGAGACCGGGGAGGGCGGTCTCGAAATCAAAACGTCGGCGGCAAAACCAGCCGGCGAGGAAGAGCGCGGTCACCGCCACCGAGGCGAGGACGAAGTGGAAGAAGCGCGGCACCACGTTGGGCAGCAGCACGGTGGAGAGGAACCCCTCCACCTCGAGCCAGCGGTCGGGAAAGAGCATGAGGTTGATGTTGGCGAGAAAGATGAACGGCACGAGGAGCAACAACAGAGTGCCGGCTGCGCCGATGGTGATGTGGAGCCCCTTGCGGTCGGCCAGCAGATTCCAGCTGTACTTGTGGGCGTAGAGCAAGAGAAATGCCGCGATCACCAGCGGCACGGTCATGATCCAGGCGCGGCCGGTCAGGCTGTTGGCGGTGTAGAACCAGAGGGCGTAGAGGGCGTTCATGGCAAGCAACGGGCCCACACCGAGAACCACCGCCAGGCTCTTGTTGACGGTCACGGTGGCGGCGATCTTCTGCGCCAGGAGGTCGAGGTCGGGCCTCCGCCGGCCGCGCACCTCGTAGACCAGCGTCAGCAAAGACCCGCCCACCATCAGGTTCACAAAGAGGATGTGGACGAGGAAGAGCATCACGATGGCGACCTGGAGGTCGAGGGTCGAGGCCGGCAGCGGGAGGAGGAAGTCCCTGGGAATCGGCAGGGTGTCCATCACACGCCTCCTTCCACGCCAGCGCGCGGCTCCGTCGGGATCACGACCCCCCCATCCTGGGCGCCGATCACCGGCCGTTTCACAGCGCGGAGATCGAGGAGGTAGTCGGCCAGCGCCCCCGCTTCGCGCTCGGTGCCCGGGAAGGGCGGCATGAAGGGGCGGGCCGTGTGCATACCGATGAGGGAGTACTTGACGGTCTCCCGGTCCCACGGCCCGTTGCCGTACATATCGCGCAAGCGGTCGGTGACGGCGTTGACGCCGGTAGCTGTGTGGCACCTTGTGCAGGTGAGTTTGAAGACCTCGCCCCCCGCTTCGACGCCGTTGTCATCGGTGACAGTTCGTACGGACGTATAGGTGGCGTGGCGGAGGACGCCCTCCTCCTTGTACAAGGGGTAGTCGGCCACCCTCAGACCGTTGGCATACATGTAGTCGCCGATGACGTAGGGCTTGCGAATGAATTCGCGCACCCGCTCGAAGGAACCGAGCAGCACCAACGTCGCGGCAAAGGGCACGAGCATTGCGACTCTCGGCATTTTTCCCGGCACCAGGGCCCCGACCACGGCTGCGATGAAAACGGTGGCCGCCATCACAGCCAGCACCACCAGCAACTGGTCGTACCAGGCGGCGAATTTCTGGGTGCCGAGGGCGACCGGGACGTTGACCTCCATCCACTCAGGGATCACCCGCCAGTACCAGAGGGCGCCGGCGGCGGCCGCGGGCAGCCACGCCAGCGACCACACGGAAATCAGCCGGACGGACTGTCCGCGGAGATCGCGATCGCGATGGGTGAAGAAGAAGGCGAGGAACAGAGCCAACCAACCCGCCGCAACCATCGCCACCGGCGTGCGGAAGGCGAGTTGCGGAAGATAGATGGGGTTGAAGACACCGGAGAAAAAGGTCTCTCGCGCCGTCCAGGCGCCGGGGCTCATCATAAAACCGAGGATGGCGGTGATGATGGCCATGGTGACCCAGGAGAAAAAGCTGAGGACGGCCCCGATGGCGATATGGGCCGACTTGCGGTCCTGCATCTTCTTCCAGGTCAGATAGTAGATCATGATGAACACCACCTCGGCGACAAAGACCAACCACTCGGCAAACCACGCCCAGAAAAAGACCCGGATCAGGCTGCCGATGGCGTAGGGGTTGACCAGCGAGGTGGAGAGCCAGATGCCGACCCCAGTGAGCGCGCCCAGGGTCGTGGTGATCACGAAACACACCGTGAGGATCCGGTAGGCGAGCCGATCCCAACGTTCATCACCGCGCCGGTGGCCCCAGAACTCCATCGCAGTGACCAGCGGCATGGCGCCCACCGCCAACGAGTGGTTGATGAAAACGTGGACGACCGCAATCACGGCGATCAGCATGCGGTTGCCGAGAAAATCGAGGTGGAAGACCGGAAAATCCATCGAGACCCCCTGCAGACCATGTCGCAGCGCGCGGCAGCATATCATTTAATGAGATTGTAATTCGGATCAATTCTCAATACTGTGAGCACATGTGCAACAATGGCACTGTTTCTCGTCGACGTCGAGAAAAGCGAAGCCGCGCCGCCCTTCTTGATCCCGGTCAAGGATTTCAGGCGCCACCGTCCTATTCTCGTGTTTTGAGACATGCGACGTCATGCAGGTTTTTGATCCGAGATCGCGAGGGGGAGTCGAGATGACAGCCAGTGATTGGAGCGTGTCGGGTCTGTGCGTCATGGCACGGCACGACGACATGGAGGCGGTCGAGGCGATGCTCAACCGCCTTCCCGGTATCGAGGTCCACGGCCGCGACCCGCACAGCGGCAGATTGGTCGTGGTCCAGGAACGATCCTCGATCGAGGAACACAAACAAGGGCTGCGCGAACTGCAGTCGTTGCCGGGTGTGCTTGCGGCCGAACTCGTCGTTCACTTCCAGGACCCCGAAGATCAATCCACTCCGACAACGTCTGGAGGAGCATCATGAAAACCAACATCTCGAGAAGAGACTTCGTCAAGACCAGCGTGGCGGCGGCCACCGCCGCAGCGGTGGGCGTGCCCGTGGCGGACGCCTCCGGTGACGGCGCCCTCGACCCGGCCATCGCCTGGGAAAAAAGTGTCTGTCGATTCTGCGGCGTCGGCTGCGGGGTCATGGTGGGCACGAAGGACGGCCACATCGCGGCGGTCAAGGGCGACCCTGAGAACCCTGTCAACCGCGGGCTCTTGTGCGTCAAGGGCTACGCCAATGCCGAGATCCTCTACGGCGCCGACCGCCTCCACAAGCCCCTCCTGCGGATGAAGAACGGGCGTTTCGATAAACAGGGCGACTTTTCGGAGGTCACCTGGGAGCGGGCATTCGACGAGATGGAACGCCAGTTCAAGAGGGTTCACTCCGAACTCGGGCCGACAGGAGTCGGCATCATGGGCTCGGGTCAGTACACGATCCCCGAGGGCTATGCGGCGGTCAAGCTGGCCAAGGCCGGGTGGCGGACCAACAACCTCGACCCCAACGCACGCCAATGTATGGCCTCGGCGGTGGCCGCCTTCATGCAGGTGTACGGCATCGACGAACCGGCCGGGTGTTACGACGACATCGAACTCACCGACACCGTCGTGACCTGGGGCGCCAACATGGCGGAGATGCACCCCATGCTGTGGGCGCGGGTGGTCGACCACCGGATGCGCACCAGGGGCGTTCAGCTGTTCAACCTCACCACCTACTCCAACCGCACCTCGGAGTGCGCCGATCACGAGTTGATCATGGCACCGCAGACCGATCTCGCGATCTGGAACTACATCGCACGGGAGATCGTGGCCCGCAACGCGGTCGACACCGACTTTGTCGAGGCCCACTGCGTCTTCGCCACCGGACCCACCGACATCGGCTACGGGATGCCGTCGACGGATGAGTACGCCTTTCCGGCCGAGCTCGACACCCTGGCGCGACAGCGGGTTGTCACCCTTTCAAGGGACGAAGCAATTGCCCAGGGCCTCGATCCCGATGAGCAGCACGTGGTCGAGCAAAAGGCCGCGGCCGGCGCGGGCGCTCACTGGCTCATCTCCTTCGACGAATTCAAAAAGGGCCTCGAGCCCTACACCCTCGACTTCACGGCCCAGCTTGCCAAGGGCGACCCCGACGAGGACATCGAGGACTTCAAGGCCAAACTCCAGCTGCTTGCCGATTACTACGCCGATCCCAAGCGCAAGGTCGTGTCCTTCTGGACCATGGGTTTCAACCAGCACACCCGCGGCACCTGGGTCAACGAGCAGGCCTACATGGTCCACCTTCTGACCGGCAAACAGGCGAAGCCGGGCTCCGGCGCATTTTCACTCACCGGTCAGCCGTCGGCCTGCGGCACCGCGCGAGAGGTCGGGACCTTCTGCCACCGGCTGCCCTCCGACATGGTGGTGAACAACGCCGCCCACCGCGCTCGGTCCGAGGAGATCTGGAAGCTTCCCGCCAAGACCATCAACCCAAAACCCGGCAGCCACATCACCCAGATGATGCGTGACCTCGAGTCGGGCAAAATGCGGTGGTTGTGGGTGCAGGTCACCAACCCGTTTCAGTCCACCGCCAACGCCAACCATTGGTTGAAGGCCGCGAGAGAGATGGACAACTTCATCGTGGTGTCCGACATCTACCCCACCTACTCCTGCAAAGTGGCCGATCTGATCCTGCCCTGCGCGGGCCACTACGAGAAGTGGGGGCTCTACGGAAACTCCGAGCGCCGGACCCAGGCGTGGCGCCAGGTGGTGGCACCACCGGGTGAGGCCCGATCGGATGTCTGGCAGATGCTCGAGTTTTCCAAACGGTTCACCCTGGGCGAGGTGTGGGGCGAACAACCGGTGCAGGGGCTCGCGGCGAAGGGCTTTGACGACGGCAAGCTGCCGGATGTCCTCGCCACCGCTGCTCAGCTCGGCTACCGGCCCGACCAGACCCTGTACGAGGTGCTCTTTGCGACCCCGGCGGCTCGGGCTATTGCCTGGCCCGACCCGGTCGGAGCCGATCACCGCTGCTGCACGGTCGACGCCGGCAACCTCGATTGGTTCCCGGAGAAGGCCCTCTTCGAGGAGTACCGCCTCTTCGGGCTTCACCACGCCCACGATCTCGCCTCCTTCGACACCTACTACCGCGACGATGTCCGCGGCTTGCGCTGGCCGGTCATCGACGGCAAGGAGACGCGGTGGCGCTTCAATTCTGCGTACGATTCCTACGTGGCTGACGGCTCGGAATTCGACTTCTACGGACCCGCGCTGAAGTCGCTCAAGGAGGGCACGTTGGCTGGTCCCGGCAGCGGCGAACCAATCTCGCTCGCCGGAAAGGCCAAGATCTTCTACAGACCCTATGCGGCGCCGGCCGAAAGCCCCGGCGACGGCTACGACCTGTGGCTCTGCACCGGGCGCGTGCTCGAACACTGGCACTCGGGCTCGATGACCCGGCGCGTGCCGGAGCTCAACGCCGCGCAGCCACGGGCGCAAATTTATTTCCACCCCGCCGACGCTGCGGCCCGCGGTCTCAAACGCAACGATGTCGCCCTCATCGAATCGCGCCGCGGACAGGTCCGAGCGGTGGTCGAGATCGGTGGCCGCGACCGCATGCCAAGGGGCATGGTCTACGTGCCGTGGTTTGACGAGGGGGTGCCGATCAACAAGGTCACTCTCGACGCCACCTGTCCAATCTCCAAGGAGATCGACTTCAAGAAGTGCGCGGTCCGGGTCTCGAAGGCCTGAGCGGGGAGTATGCGATGAAAAAAGCACTGTTGATTCTGTTGTCCATCGCCTTCTCGTGGAGCTGTGCCTCGGGATCCGCGCCGGCCGTTTCTGATCAAACGCCGCCACCGGCGACGGCCGGAGCAAAAACGGGAACTCCCGACTCCGAGATCGGCCTCGCCCCCGGTACTGCGTTCGAGCAGCCCGAACAGGAGTCGATCGCCTTCAACCAGGTCGACCCCGGCGACAGCGAACTGAGGCCACGGCCCAACGCCGACTTTCCGCCGGTCATCCCGCACTCGATCGCCGATCTCGAGACCATCACATTGAGTGAGAATTCGTGCCTCGAGTGCCACGACCCCGAGATGGCCCCCGACATGGGCGCGCCGGCAGTGCCGCCGAGCCACCAGATCGACATCCGCAACTCGCCGGATGTCCAGGGCTCGGACGTTGTCGGAAGCCGCTGGGTCTGCACCTCGTGTCACGTGACTCAGACCGACTCGGAGCCGTTGGTGGCAACCTCCGGAGCCGCCTGAGTTCGTCAGGCTGAGATCAGGAGCAGCGCCACCACATAGTAGATACCGATGGCGATGATGTCGTCGATGGTGGTGACCAGCGGGCCGGCGGCGATGGCGGGGTCGATCTTGACCAGCCGGAAGAAATAGGGCACCAGCACACCCATCAG
>JASJGQ010000091.1:0-4156 GCA_033791425.1 Acidobacteriota bacterium | reverse complement strand
ACCTCCAGGGCATCATGGAGGAACTCACCGCGGCGCAGACGCTGTCCGAAATCTCTGATCGACTGGCCCGAGCCCTCACCACGGCCGAGGACCTCACTGCTCCGACTGCAACGTCAACGGACACCAAAGCCGAGGCGCCTGGAACCGTCGTTACGCTGACGGCCTCTGAGATCGCCGAAAGTCTCCTCGCCATCGTGGTCGCACGCACCGGCTATCCGGCGGACCTGGTCGATCCGGATGCCTCGCTCGAAGCCGATCTCGGAATCGACTCCATCAAACGGGTGGAGATCCTCGGTGAACTACAGCGCTCGCTCCCCGACGGCCTCGAAAGCCACCTCCAGGGCATCATGGAGGAACTCACCGCGGCACAGAGCCTGGCTGAAATCGCAGACCGAATCGCGATGGCCCTCGCCGCCAAGCCGGGTCCCGAACCTGGCATTCCGGATGAAGAACAACCAACCGTAAGCGATGCTCCCATGACCTCTCCGCGGCTCCCGGCAACGGAAGGGCTGCCGCGCTTCGCGATGAGGGCGGTGGTCGCGGACTCGCCCGTCCCGGAATCGCTTCCCGATGGCATCGTCCTCATTACCGAAGATAGCCGCGGCGTCGCCTCAGCCCTGGCTGCGTCGCTGAACGGTCATGGTGTAGAAACACGCCTCGTGGACGATTCTGTCGCGGCTTCCGGAAACGGCTCTACCACGCTGACCGAAGCTCTGGCGGCGGCGGATCGCGTCGCCGGCGTTGTATATCTCTCTGCGTTGACCGCTGACCCGATCTTCCCGGGGCCTTCGTTCGACGCATGGCGGGAACAGTTGCACCGTGAAACCAAAGGCCTTTTTGACCTCGCCCAACTCGCAGTCAAATCCGTCAGCAGCGGTTCGAATGGACGCGGCCGGCCGAGAATCGTGGCGATAACCGCCCTTGGTGGGGATTTTGCTCTTGGCGACCGGTCCGATGGTGAGGAATTCACCCCCGGACACGGGGGTATCTGCGGACTGGCAAAGACGTTTGCAGTGGAGCGTCCGGAACTCGGCGTCAAGGTTGTCGATCTCGATCTCCGGGAAACAAACGAGAGTCTGGCAGAGAACCTGCTCGCAGAGATTCTTGCCGACGACGGCGAGGTCGAGGTGGGATGGCGTGACGGCCTGCGCTGGGTGCCGCGACCGGTCGCCGCACCGGCGGAACCCGGCCTCAACGACATTCTCGATCAGAACTCTGTCGTTCTCCTGACCGGCGGCGCGCGCGGCATCACAGCCGAAATCGCGGTCGAACTGGCAGAAACATTCAGCTCGACCGTGGTCCTTGTCGGCAGATCGCCGAAACCGGGAGACGAGGAAGAGGCGACCGCGAGCATCTCCGGCGACCGCGAGCTCAAAGCCGCCCTGATCGCAGGACGAAGGCAACGGGGCCTTTCGGTACGGCTCCCTGAAGTGGAGGCCGATTTCCGCCGCGTGATGGCGGACCGCGAAATCAGAAACACCCTCAAAAGGTTGGAGGCCGCGGGCTCGAAGTGGGTCTATTACGAAGCCGATGTCTGCAACCCCGACGATCTGACCCGGGTGCTGAGCGCCGTGCAAGAGAAATTCGGAAGGCTCGACGCAGTCATCCACGGCGCCGGCCGCATCGAGGACAAACTGTTGGCGGATAAGGACTGGAAGTCGTTCGAACGGGTGTTCGAAACCAAGGCTCTGAGCGCCTACCTGCTCGCCCGTGACCTCACACCATTTCTCAAGACGCTGAAATTCGTGGCCTTTTTCTCCTCGGTCGCGGGTGCCTTTCCAAACCGCGGCCAGGCCGATTACACGGCCGGTAACGAGGTCATGAACAAGCTGGCCATAATGATCGCCAACACGTGGTCCGATTCTCCATGCCGTGTCGTCGCCCTGAACTGGGGCCCGTGGGAAAAGGGCATGGCGAACGAGGCTGTCCAAAGCCAATTCCAATCTCGGGGCATCGAACCCATCTCGGTGCCGGACGGCCGCGCAGCATTGCTCCGCGAGCTCACATCCGTCAGTTCCGAACCGGTCGTCGTCCTGGGACGTGGGCCGTGGGAAGCGCCGCCGGACCACCGCAAAGAGCGGCACCACGAGACTTCCGCCATTCATGGCGGGGAGACGGCACAGCCGGAGGGCGGGACCGACCGCCCCCTGCTATCGGGCAGCGACCACCGCACCGCACCTTCAGGTTTCTCCATTGAACGTGTCCTCGATCCGACCATCGACGTCTATCTCGATGATCATCGTCTCGACGGGTGCCCGGTACTGCCCATGGCGGCTGCGCTCGAGATGATGGTGGAACTCGCCGAGCTCGGCTGGCCGCCACTCTCGGTCAATGAGGTCCGCGAGCTGTCGGTGTTCAAGGGTATCGCCCTCCCGGACGATGCGGAGCAGTTGAAGACAGTGCGCCTGGATGCTCGTGTCGTCAGCGGCAGCGAACTGGACGTTCTGGTCGTACGCATCGAAGTTCGCGATGCAGACCTCCCAGAGATGCTCCACTATCGGGCGACCGTCGAACTCAGCAGAAAGGTCGAGCACCTCGGCGGCTATCAATCCGCGGCTGTTGAGAAGGACTATCCGCTCTCCATCGCTGACGCCTACCAGAAGTACCTCTTTCACGGCCCCTGCTTTGCACATATCGAGCGAATTGAGGGCACCACGAGTTCGGGTCTGCTCGCCCAGATCCGACCGTCTGACCCGAGCGCCTTCATCAACGGCGGCAACGGAGCCTGGCTGATCGACCCGGTCGTCTTCGACAGCGGGTTGCAGCTCGTTCTCCTGTGGACGCGGAACGAGTTCGATGTGACGCCGCTGCCGGCCCGGTTCGCCCGTTATCGCCGCTTCGGCCCGCTGCGCGCGACGAACGGCGGTCCAATTTTCTGTGAGCTCGTAGCCCGGCCGCAGGCCGGCGGGACGATGGTCCATGCGGATCTGACGTTCTTCGAGCAGGACGGCAATGTGCTCGGAATTCTCGAGGGACTCGAATGCCCGGCGAGCCGTGAACTCAACCGCCTCGCAGGCACCGCATCTCCACTCGGCGCCGTGGACACCGGGGCGTGAGGGTCCAGGATGTCTGAACATGATGTCGCGATCGTCGGAATGTCCTGCCTGTTCCCGGGCGCCAGCAGTCTCGAAGCATACTGGGACAACATCATGTCCGGGGCGAGCGCGATCTCGGACCCGCCACCCGGTTCCTGGGACCCGGATGTTTACTTCGATCCGGACTCAACAGCCAACGATCGTGTCTACTGCAAGCGAGGCGGTTTCCTGAGCGGGTTGACGAAATTCGAGCCCGCGAAATACGGGATTATCCCGTCTTCGGTGGACGGTGGCGAGCCGGACCAGTGGCTGGCTCTCAAGCTGGCGGTCGAAGCCCTGACGGACGCCGGTTACAGCGACCTTCCCGAGGCGGTCCGTCGAAAAACCGGCGTCATCCTCGGCAGAGGCACCTATCTCAACCGGGGCAACTTCATCGTCGCTCAACACGGCATCATCGTCGATCAGACCATGTCGCTTCTGGCGACTCTGTGCCCGCAGTTCGGCACGGAGGAGCTGGCGGAGATCCGCAGCGGACTCAAGGCAAATCTGCCGCCGTTCACTACCGACACCGTTCCCGGTCTGGTCCCGAACATCATCACCGGACGCATTGCGAACCGGCTCGATCTCATGGGTCCGAGCTATACCGTCGACGCAGCGTGCGCTTCGTCGCTTCTCGCGCTGGATCACGCGGTGCGTGGACTGGTTGCGGGCGAGCTCGACATGGCCCTGGTGGGCGGCTCCCACGTGGTCACCCCGGTGCCTGTGCTGATGCTCTTTTGCCAGCTCGGCGCGCTTTCCAGACGGCAGGAGATCCGGCCCTTCGATCAGCTTGCGGACGGCACCATCCTCGGCGAGGGTCTGGGGATGACGGTTCTCAAACGGCGATGCGATGCGGAGCGCGACGGCGATCGGATCTATGCTGTCGTCAAGGGCGTGGGCACCTCGAGCGACGGACGGGGCACCGGCGTCATGGCCCCCCGGTTGGAGGGAGAGGCGCTCGCCCTTGAGCGGGCCTATAGGAATGCGGCGGTTGATCCGGCAACGGTGGGCCTCATCGAAGCCCACGGCACCGGTGTCCCTCTCGGCGATCAGACGGAGGTCCGAGCGCTTGAGACCGTTTT
>JASJGQ010000090.1:0-4458 GCA_033791425.1 Acidobacteriota bacterium | reverse complement strand
GGTCGGCCGTCCTTGTCGATGCCGGTCTCGTCGGTGATGTGCACCTTGCCGTCGCGGAAGGTGGCCGCAGCCATGCAGTTCTCGCACACGGAGTCGCGACGCTTGTATGCCTTGAAACAGGGCTTGCCGACCGCATCGCCGAAGGTGTCGACAAAACGGCTGTTGGCGGCAATGACCTCGTAGTCACGGTCGATAACGATAATGTTTGCGGGCACCTGCTCGAAGAGCTGCCAGCCGATCCAGCGCTGGACCTCCGGCGGCATCGTTTCGACGCTGCTCATGCTGCTTTCGCCCAACATCAGATCACCTCCCCTCGGCATCCGAAACGGAAAAAGCCCCGCGGCTCATAACCAACTCTGCCATACCGCTTCGGAGATCGCCGGCAGATCACCGTGGCAGCCGGCGCACTGGTCGATGCCCTGGCGCTCGGCCGGAAGCGTTGCTTTTCGTTCCTGATGGCAGGCGATGCACAGGCCGTGCATGGCCTGCATGTATCCCGAAGGTCGGTCCCGCATGGTCGGGTCATCGACTCTGACTCGCGTATTGGCCGGCCTCATGTTGGGGTGACAACTCGTGCAATCCGGGGTATTGGCCAGAGTCCGCGGGGACCCCGCCCCGGCGTGGCACCTGATACAGCCGTGGTTGCCACCGGTGTGGTCCTCGTGGATCTGGTGGTCGAAGAGGTCCACCGCAAGGTATTCATCGCGGTGGCACTCAAAACAGCTGGTGGCCGAGTCGAGCGGTTTGTTCATGTGGTGGCAGCGCGCACATCCGTTGCTGCCGCCTTCGACTCGCGTCAAATGCGCCTCGTGATCGAAGAGCACATACCTGCCGTTGCGGTTGCCGTCGACCATCAGTGCCATGGAGGTGGCAGCGCCGGAGTGCTCCGCCACATCATCTCTGAGCGCCACGGTGAACGGCGCAGAGCACGCTTTGTCGCGTCTCACCACCTGCACCCGACGCGGGCTCGAAGTGCTGGTGGCCACTGGTTCTACTCCGTAGACAGCGTCGTTGGATAGGCCGGCGAAGGACCCGGCGATCGCCGCCACGAAGACCAGTGAGTAGAGGCGGGCCTCGCCGTGGCGGTGAGCGCTGAAGAAGGTTGTCCGCCAGTCCGCCGGATCGAGGGAGTCGGCCGCGCGCGCCCTCTGCACGTCCTCGGCACTGATGGTCGCAAAGAGGCCCAGTTTCTCGACGCAGAAGAGGTAGATCAACCCGGCGGCAGCCAGGATGCCGGCCGAGACCGCCCATTCGGTCCACGAAGGAATGTAGGTGGCGTGGGTGAGGCTCAGCGTGGCCAACCCCGAAACATTGACCCGATTGAGTGTGAGACCCACGGTGGCGGTCACTCCGATCCAGAACATGGCCGCCGGCGAGACTCGGAAACGCTTCTGCGACAGCAATGCCACCGGAATCACCACGCTGAGCAGAATCTCGAACCAGAAGTTGGCCGCGTCCCACGACGGATTGACGAGTAGCCCGGCCTTGCCGGAGGCGATGATGTCGGCGAATCGCAGGATACCGTACAGGGTCATGGTCACCGCGGAGATGGCGCCCAGTCCCGAGACTGCCCTCATGGGCGCCGCCTTCTCGTAAAGCCAGTGGACAAAGAGGGTGGCCACCGAGATGGTCAGACACCCGATGCCGATCGCCGAAATGAAGAAAAGCAGCGGCAGAAAATCGGTGTGCCACAGGGGATGCAGTCGGAAGGGCGTAGCCAGGAAGAGCGTACCCAGGGAGGATTGATGCAGGGTGGACAGGGAGATTCCGGCGATGACGATAACCATGGTCAATTTTTCGATCACCGACAACATCCGCTGCCAGCCGATCCGGGCGAGCACGGTGTGGCTGAATTCGAGGCTCAGGACCACCAGGTAGAGCATGATGCACCAGGCCACCTCGAAGAGCACCGAATGCACCTGCCAGTGCCAGAGGGGGAAGACGATGCGCCACCAAATGCCGATGTCCACGGTGAGTCCAAGCCCGACGCTGCTGTAACACAGCAAAGCAAGCAGCACCGCGCCGCGCACCACCGGTTTGAAGAGCTGGCAATTGAAGATGTAGACCAGCATCGCAACCGTGAATCCGGCGCCGCCGATGGCCACCAGGGCCACCACCCCACCACCCTTCCACAAGCCCCAGGGAATGATGTCGGTCAACGCGGTGACCGAGCCCGGTCCGTGAATCACCCGCATGACGAGGACGGCCGGCGCCAACCCGGCGACCAGCCATAGAATGGTCTTGGTAATGCGCAGCTTCATGCGTTGTTCTCCTCGGCCGAGCCGTCCTCGTTCGCGGGGCTCTCGGTGGTGACGTCGGACGATCGAGTTTCCGCCGTGGCGGCCGCACCGGTCATCAGCTCCTGGCGGCGCCTGATGACCCAGTGCACACCACCCATGAGGGCGGCCATGCCGACGAAGACGGTCGGCATCTTGTGCAGGATCTTTGTGGTGCGGTGCGGCATCGGCTCCTTGCTCGAGATGCCCACCTCGAGATCTGTGAGGTTGAGGTCCACATCGGAGATGTAGAGCACCGATGTGCCACCCACCTCGGCCTCGCCCCACACCTTGTCGATGTACTTGTCGGGCTCGGCCGCGATTCGCCGATGGGCCTCGGCGAGCAACTCGTCGCGATCACCGAAGATCGTGGCCTGAGTCGGACATGCTTCGACACAGGCCGGCACCTCGCCGTCCATGACCCGGCTATAACAGAAGTCGCACTTCTGCACGTAGGGCACCGTATCCTCCCAGCTGTAGCGGGGAATTTCCCACGGGCAGGCGATGAGACAGTAGCGACAGCCGATGCAGATATCCCGGTCATAGGTCACCGGCCCCTCCGGCGTCTTCTTCAAGGCGCCGACGATGCAGACCGAGACACACTCCGGATCGAGGCAGTGGCGACACTGACGCCGCACGTAGCGGGTGCAATCGTCCTGCGGAACCGCGCGGATTGTGGTCCACCGGGCGGATGAAAGATCGTCGATCTGCTTCACCCAACGCCAGGGCTTCTCGGCCGGAAGGCCGTTCGCCTGCTGGCACGCCACCACGCAGCTTTCGCAGCCGGTACACCGGGTGACATCGGTGAGAATGGCCAGATTGCGAACGCTCATATGGATTGGTCCTCCTTGTGCAGCGCAACGGCAACCCGTTGCCCGGCATCGGGCGCCAGATGCCAGCCCATCTCGGAGACCAGCCGGGTGATCGGAAAGAGCATCACGTGACTGAGCTTGGAGAATGGGAGGGCGATCAACAACAGATTGCCGCACACCACGTGGATCAGCATTACGGCGTCGTAGGACAGTGGGTCCGAATCCGGGTGCATCGCCAGGTAGCCGGTGGCGAAAATGATCGTGATCAGGACGGGCAGCAGGTAGTCCTGTAGTCGGCTGAGTTCGCGGCTGGCGCGCACAAAGATTCGTTGCACGATCAGCACCACCCCGGCAACGATTCCAGCGAGGGTCAGGGCGTCGGCGAGCGGCTGCGCCAGCGCCGGCCAGCTCAATCCGAGGCCCCTCTGCCACAGCAGGATGTGCGCTCCAAGAAAGATCGGGGTGATGATCACGGCCAGGTGGAAGATCCCCGAAGAGAGGGTGAAGATCGGGTGGCCGGTCACCGCTCCTCCCCTGGGAAACAACCAGCCGGCAGTGGCGCGCAGCACCGCGGCAACCGGGAAGCGTTTGTCACCCGATCTCCTGGCGACTGCTGCGAGGTTGAGCAGAGAGAGCACCACCAGTCTGAGCACTCCCAGCACCATCAACAACATCGCAAAGCGGAACATGGGTCCCCGCGCCCACAGCAGCCATTCATTCATGGTCGAGTTGCCTCCCGTTCACGAGGTGTTTCGAAAGCGTTGGCCTCGAAGGTCCGCCGGGGTACTCACTCGAAGACACGGCGAGGCTCCGGTTTCTGGCCGTCGGGCATGATGATCGCCTGTAGGAAGAGGTCGTGCAGGCCGGTGCGGACCACGTCGAGCTTGAAGTCCTCGATGATCTCGCTCACCTGCTTTTTACAGTTTGCGCAAGGGGTCACCACGTAGTGCGCGCCGGTGGCCTTGATCTGCTTCGCCTTGGTCTCGCCGCCGACCATGACTCGGAACTCCCGGATCTCGTCGATGGAGACAGTCCCGCCGCCACCACCGCAGCAGTAGTTGTCGACCCCGTGCGGCGTCATCTCCACGAAGTCGGAGCAGATGTGACGCAGCAGCACGCGCGGCTGCTCGACGATCCAACCCTTGCGGGCAATGTTGCAGGGGTCGTGGTAGGTGGTGCGCTGCTCGATCGCGTTCTCGATCAGCTGCAACTTCCCCGAGACGAAACGGGCGTGGGCGAGCTCCATGATGTTGACCACCGGCAGCCGCTCCTCCTCGGGGATGAAGTTCTGCATGCCCTCCTTGGCCGAGCGGGAAGCATGACCGCACTCACCGATGAGCATCACGCGACCGCCGAGGCGTTTGATCTCC
>JASJGQ010000089.1:0-6946 GCA_033791425.1 Acidobacteriota bacterium | reverse complement strand
AGTGATCGCCGGGGGGATTTTCGGGCCCGCGACGTAGACCTGCATCGACATCGAATTGACGCAGTGGCGTGTGTTCTTGTCGGTCAGGTGGTCGCCTGTGAACACGTGCCCCAGGTGGCCGTCGCAGTTGCGGCAGACGATCTCGACTCGCCGGCCGTCTGCATCGGTTTCTCGATGAACGGCGCCTTCGATCTCGTCGTCGAAGCTCGGCCAGCCACACCCGGAATGAAACTTGTCTTTCGAGCGATAGAGCGGAGCGTTGCAGCGACGACAGGCATACGTGCCGTCTTCTTCGGAGTCGTCGTATTCGCCCGAACCCGCGATCTCGGTGCCTTTGTTCAGGATGACGCGGGCTTCCTCTTCGGTCAGGTCGTTATAGCGATCGGTCATTGCTGCTCCTCTTGGCTCGGCGTTCGGGGCCGGCAGTTCACTCGACGCGACGCCGACAACTGGAGAACACTTCGGAATCATCGCACATTCTGACGCGGACACTCTTTCCGTCGCGCAGGGCAAAAATGTCAGCCAATTCCCCGGCCTTCCTGGCCGAGAGGGTGCCGGCCGATGCCGGCCACGGGACGGCGGCGTTCACCGTGGCGAGGACGCTGCGTGGGTGGCACCCTTACGGAAGTGTGAACGTGGCACCCTTATAAAACGCTACAATCGTTTGAGGGGCCAATGGTGAAAGCCAGAATCGCACTCGCGCTCTTTGCGTTCCTGACAGCGGCCGCAGCCGCGCACGCTCAGGACGACGTTTTTTCTAATGGATTCGAAAGCGGGGACCTTTCTGCCTGGAGCACTCACGTTGGTTGGGTCTGGAGCCCCGCACCGGGAACCACCTGGCAATGGCAGCTCACCGGCACTCTCGATACCACGATCGATGTCGCCATGTACGACATCGACCTCTTCGACTCACCCCAGGCGACCATCACCGGTCTGCTCGCGGCAGCTAGGGTGGTGATCTGCTATTTCAGCGCCGGATCGTGGGAGAACTGGCGACCGGACGCCGGCGACTACCCCACCGAGGTGATCGGAAACCCGCTCGACGGCTGGCCTGGCGAGAGCTGGGTCGATATTCGACGACTCGACGTCCTCGGCCCGATCCTCGAAGCACGAATGGACCTGGCGGTCACCAAGGCTTGCACCGGGGTTGAGCCAGACAACGTGGACGCCTATCAGAACAACAGTGGTTTTCCGCTCACCGCGGCTGACCAGCTCGCCTTCAACCGGTTTCTGGCATCGGAAGCACATTCCCGCGGCCTCTCAGTTGGGCTCAAGAACGACCCCGACCAGGTCGGCGACCTGGTGGCGGATTTCGACTGGGCGCTCAACGAGCAGTGCTACCAGTACGACGAATGCGAGCTCCTTCAACCGTTCATCAACGCCGGAAAGGCGGTCTTCGGAGTCGAATACAACGGTGACGAAACCGAGTTCTGCCCATATTTCAACGCTCGAGATTACTCGTGGTTGAAAAAGAACTTCGATCTCGACGCGTGGCGGATCGACTGCCAGGCCCCGTGACGGGTGTCGAATGTGTGCAATGGGTCCCACCATTCGCGATCACTGCATGCGTGCCACCTCAAGGCGCGGTGGCACTCTGCAGCATGGCGTCGCGGGTGGCCTTGAACTCGTTGCCGGCGTACCACGCGGGCCAGGCGTCTGAAGCGGAGACTCGCAACGCGACCTCGAGCATGACCACCACATCCTGCGCGGTGGAGTTGAAATCCCAGCTCTCGTCGAATTCGTCCGAAGGCCGGTGATAGTTGTTGGAGTAGTAGTCGACCCAGACATCGCGTCCGAACCCATCGGGTTTGCCGACGAAGGTCGTACCCGGCCGGACGCACAGCGCGGGAATGCCCACCAGCGCAAAGGGGAAATGATCGGACCGGAAGAAGTTGCCTTCTTCGGGTGCGGGGTCCGGGCTGAGGTACCGACCCCTGGCCTCCAACGCCGCAGCGAGGTCTTCTTCCAACGTCGTCAGGCCCATGCCGACGATCCAGACATCCTCGGTCGGCCCCCAGACATTGACGCCGTCGATATTGATCGCTGCGAGAGTTTTGGCGAGCGGCACCACCGGGTTCTCGATGTAGCTGACGACACCCAGGAAACCCGATTCCTCCGCCGTGGAGGCGATGAACAGAGCGGAACGGCGAGGAGCCGGTTCCGCTGATGCCCACGCCTCGGCCACTTCGAGCAGGGCGGCCGTCCCGATGGCGTTGTCGATGGCTCCGTTGTAAATGGCGTCGCCGTCGTCCTCCTCGCCCACTCCCAGGTGATCCCAGTGGCCGACGAAGATGATGTGCTCTTCGGCATGCTCCGGATCCGAGCCTTCCACCGCGCCGACGACGTTGTAGGAGGTGACCTGACGAATGGTGTTGTCGAGATGGCCGGATCCGGTGATGCCAAGATCGATGGCGGTGAAACTTTCTTGCTTAGCGGCGGCAGTCAACTCGTCGAGGTCGAGACCGGTGATTTGGAAGACCCTCGCGGCGGCGTCCCCGGAGATTCGGCCCTGGAACTGTGTCCTGGGCGGCAGCACGGACCGATCCGTCTTCTGCAGTGCTTCGCCCGTCCTGCTCTTGATCACATCCCATGTGTAACTGGCCGTGCCGGGATCGTGGATCAGTAGGACCCCGGCAGCGCCCCGGCGCGCGCCCTCTTCGATCTTGTAGCTCCATCGGCCGTAATACGTCATCGCCTCGCCGCCGAAGCGCTCCGGGTCCTCGATCGGGGGCTCACCTGCCAGCACCAGCAGGATCTTTCCGGTGACGTCGATATCACCAAAATCGCTCCAGCCCTCTTCAGGGGCGTCGACCCCGTAGCCTGCAAAGACGACTCCGCCGGAGATGTCGACGACCTCCTTCGGAATCGTCGTCCGTGTCACGAAATCGCGCCCGTGCTCGAGGTCAAGGAGCAGACCCTCCGCAGGGCGCCGGAAAACCAAGCTCGCTGATTCTGCGTCGGCCTTGATCCCCACCAACTCGACCTTCTGGAGATATTTCGGAGATCCGGGCGATGCACCGGGAAGTGTGGAGTCTCCCTTCGGTACCAGGCCGATGCGGTCGAAGGCAGTCTGCAGATACTCCAGGGTCACAGCTTCGCCCTCCTGGCCGGGGCCACGACCCATCATCGCGTCGTCGGAGAGCGCACGTGTGTGCGCGGCCAGGTCTTCAGCGGTGATGTCGTCGGAGGTCTGCGTTTGGCCGATCGATCCCGGTCCGGGCTCCTGGACGGCCACACGGCCGCAGCCGATCGTGGCAACTGCGATCAGGACGGCAGGCAGCAGAAAAGCGAAGCACACTTTCTCCGCTCCGAGGAACAACTGTGTTCTGTCGTGATTCATCTTTGGGCCTTTCCCAGATACAGGGCCACCGACCGTTCTCGAATTCGCGGCCCGAGGTCCCGGACGGACATTATTGCAGGGCTTGAGTCGTCGCGCGTGGATCTGGGTGCCAGCCTTGCGGGTCGCAGAACCTGACAAATCAACAAGTCTGTACGTGGCACCCTCCGTGGAACCCTCCCAGGGCCAGACGGCGGAGGTACAATCGGCTTACCGGTTCATGATCAGATCGACGGGATAAAGGCCGACTCACCAGTGGCCCTCGAAACATGAGGGCTCGCTCGATTAGTGGAGTGTGCTCACCATGAGGTCATGGCAACCATACATCGTAGTTCCGGCCGCTTTCCTGGCTGTGTTGGCGTTTGTCTCCGGGGACGCTGCAGCCGGCGGTGAATCGGTCTTTGCCGGCGAATCCGTTCTCAGCCTCACGATTCGAGGGCCTCTGGGGCGGCTCGCTCGCGAAGAGCCGGCAGCCACGGAAATGTCAGCGCTGTTGGAGTTCGAGGGTGGAGAGCCTTTCCGGGGAACGATTTCCACCTACGGCATCAGTCGCCTGGCCCAGTGCAGCGCTCCGCCCCTCAAGATCACATTTACCGAAGACGATGTGCGAGGCACGCCGTTCGAAGGACACCACAGTGTGCGCCTGATGCCCGCGTGCCATTACGAAAAAAGCTATGGCGCATACATCCTGCTCGAGTACCTCACGTACCGGAGTTACGCCGTGATGGCGAAACCCGCCCTGCGCACGCGCCTCGTATCGAGTCAATATCGTGATACCGAGCGACCATCTTTTGCAGAGACCGGGCTCGGACTCATCATCGAGGAAATTGACGATGCTGCCAAACGAAACGGGAAGAGTTGGCTGGACATTCGATTCCAGCGCAGGGAGGATCTGGATCCGGCGCAAGTCGCCATCGTTGCCCTGTTTCAATATATGGTGGGCAACACCGACTGGTCCGTGGTGGCGAGCGCCCCCGGCCAGGGGTGCTGTCACAACACGGCGATCCTAGGTGCAGAGGGAGATCGGTTCACCAGTCTGCTGCCCTTTGACTTTGATCAGGCGGGTCTGGTGAATGCGCCGTACGCGGTTGCCGACAAACAACTCGGGATAGGCCGGGTAACTCAGCGGGTCTACCGGGGTTACTGTTGGCACAACGACGAGGTGCTGTCAGCGATCTACCTGTTCAACTCGAAACGCCTCGAACTCGAGGAATTGTTCAAGCAAGATTCCCTCCCCGATCCCTACGCCCGCAAACGCGCGCTGAAATACCTGCAGGGCTTCTATGAAACGATCAACACTCCCAAAAAGCGCGAGAAACGAATCTTGAATTCATGCCGGCAATAGGCATCACCCATGGGTGCCACATAGGTGCCACATGGGTGCCAGCCTTGCGGGTCGCAGAAGCAAATAAATCAACAAGTCTGTACGTGGCACTCTCCGAGAAACGGCCTCAAACGACCCTCCGAAATCCATCCACCATCTATTCACTACACGCTCCTAGGCCGGCGATGATCCGCCGCCGGCCTTTATCTCCTCGGGGATTCCGATCAGGGTGAGGTCAGGGTCCAACCGAGGGTGTCGCCCAATTCGAATCCGTCCTCGAATATGTCTTCACTGTTGCCCGTCATCGAAAGGCTCCAGTACTGGCCTCCTGATATCGCCTGATAGTCGTTCCCCGGCGGCGGCACTGCCTGTCCCCAATGGGGGTGAACGGAGACGTCTTCTCCTGCGCCCCAGCCGACGACCGATCCGTCGATCTTGCGGGCGAGCCCGTGAAGATATCCCGCCGAGATCTCCACGAAGTCGGTTCCGGAAGGAACCTCGTCCACGCCGTAGCCCCAGGGGTCGTCACCCCAGTGGACGATGGAACCGTCGCTTTTCAGCGCAAGACAGTAGTTGTGACCGGCCGAAACCTGAGTGAAAGTGCCCGACGTCGGCTGACCGCTGGTGCCTAACGGATAACCCCAGCTGACGACCGAGCCGTTGAAGCGGAGCGCCACGCCGTGGATGTCGCCTGCGACCACAGCAACGAAATCGGTGCCCGAGGGTACATTCGTGACCTCTCCGTGGCTGTCATTGCCCCATGCGACGATGGAACCGTTCGTCGCGAGGGCTACGGCGAAGAACTCACCACCGTCCACTGCGGTAAAGGTCCCAGTCGGAATGTTGGTTAGCTGATTAAAAGAATCGTTGCCCCAACCAACGATCGTCCCGTCGGACTTGATCGCGTAGGAGTTGTCACCCCCGGCGCCAACGGCGATACACGTCCCGAGAGTCGCCGGCACCGTGGCCTGTCCGGAAGCATTCTGCCCCCATGAGACGACGGAACCGTCGGACCTGAGGGCGACGCCCTGCTCGTCCCCGGCGGCGATGGCGACGAAATCGCTGCCCGAGGGCGGGTTTGACGCCTGGGAGGCGCCATCATATCCCCAGCCCCTGAGTTCGTAGGCGAGGGTCGGCTGACCGGAAAACCACATTGCGAAGAATGCACATGCGACGACGAACCACGGCCGATTCAATTTCATACTGGACTCCCTATTTTTGTTCAATAAATCGCTTGTTCAATTGAGAAATTGCATAAACACAGTGCACTGTCTTGATATTAAAAGATACCTCTGCGTCACTCGTTTGTCGATGGCTCAATTGTAGAGGGGCGGATCCTCCGGGTTGGAGGAACACCGATCCGAATTGAGATCGGTTGAGACTGACGGTACGGTGGCGGATCCTGGTGCGTGCCGGTATAGAATCACCCGGATTACGCTGCGTTTGATCAAGTTCAGCGTGAAGTCCACTTTCGGGAAGAGGTATCAAATGTCCAATGTGCTCGGTCGAGATCTCACTGTGGCTCATGTCCTGTTTTTTGTCCTCCTCGGAACCCTGGCGGCCGGGATCTCTCCGGTCCAGGCTGAGGACGTGATCGAGAAACCGCTGCCCGAGGCGTGCGGCTTGCTCGATGATCCCGAGAAGCGGGCACTGATGGATGGTCTGCTCTTCAAGCTCCTGGTGGCGTGCGATCGCACCGACGAGCTTGGTCAGGTGCATCAGGAGCCGGCGATGGACGTGGGCCCGGGCGCCGATGACGGTCCCGATGTGGCGGTCAACGACCCGAGCGGCGATTCGGGAACGTCAACGACCCAGAGCGAGACATCCATGGCCGTCAACGAGGTCACCGGGACGGTGTGCGCCGGCTACAACGACAGCGTTCACTACTTTGTGAGTGGTGCGGGGTTCACCGGTTTTTCCCGTTCAACCGACAACGGAGCGACCTTTGTCGACCAGGGTGCGCTCGGGACCGGCAGTGGCGGTGACCCGGCCATCGTCTGGCGACGGGAGGACGGCCACTTCTACTTCGGCGCCCTGCATGATGCCGGCCTGGGTTTGTGGAAGTCCAGCGATGACTGTCAGAGCTTCCAATGGGTGGGCATGATGCACACCGGGTCCTCGGACGACAAGGAACTCATGGCCGTCGACAACAACCCGACCAGTCCGTTCTACGGTCGGCTCTACATGGTCTTCACCAACTTCACGGCGGATAGCAGGATCTGGGCTCTCAGTTCGGCCGATGCCGGTGTCACGTGGACCAACAGCCAGGCGATCAGCGCGACCTC
>JASJGQ010000088.1:0-5087 GCA_033791425.1 Acidobacteriota bacterium | reverse complement strand
TCTGAGGCCGGCTTTGTGGTGCAACAGTCTCGGCTGCACGGCGGATTGAACACTGCCAATAACGTTCAACCCATCTCTGCGACAATGAGTGCAGAGGTATTGACGATGTCTTTTTTGAGCGGGCGGTCGCGGGTTATCGCGTTGATCTGCACCGCCGCAATGGGATGGATAGGGACAGGTTGCGTCTGTCGTCCCGGTGCGGGCGGCTGCGAAGATTACGAGACGTCTGGGGACTACGAACTGGTGCGCGTGTTGGAAGTGGCGGGCCGACAGGGCATCGCCACTGACGGCGAGCGCTATTTTGTCAGCGGCAGCACGGCATTCTATGTTTACTCCAGGGATGGCGAATTGCTGGAGTCCAACGAAGATCCGTTCCTCGAGTTGGAGAAACCCGCCAATCACATTGGCGACATCAGTGTCTTCGACGGCGAGCTCTTTGCCGGGGTCGAGTGGTTCGTGGACGGGCGCGGTCGGGACATCCAGATCGCCGTCTACGATGCCGAAACACTGCGCTACAAGAAGGCGATCGATTGGGAGCCCGAGTCAGGACAGGTGGAGGTCAGCGCCCTGGCGGTGGACGCTGCCAACGGTCTGGTGTGGACGACCGATTGGGTGGACGGCAGGTATATCTATCGCTACGACATGGCGACGGGCACCTATGCGGGCAAGCTGCACCTCCGGCCGGTACCGCAGTGGCAGCAGGGGATCGCGGCATTCGATGGATCGCTGTACATCACTGCCGACGACGGCGACGCCGAGGACGACGAGGTGGACAACCTGTGGCGGCTCGATCCGGAAACCGGAGCCACGTCGGCCTATGTCCACCACGAAAAAGCCTTTGCCGAGTTCCGGCGCTTCGGCGAGATCGAGGGCCTCGACTTCGACCCAGAAAACGGTGAGATGCTGGTGCTGGCCAATCGCGGGAAGCGAATTGTGCTTGGGATGCCGACGGGCTTGTACCCGGGCTACGATCGCGAGATCCACGAGGTCTACGTCTACCGGATTCACCCCCAGATCCTCGTTGAATGATTGAATATCGTCAGGGAACCCGAAGCACGAGGGGGCCGCGGCTGTCGCGCAACACCACCCGATCGACCTCGATTTTCTCGACTTTGAATCCGTCGACCTCAGAGCCCTCGTAGACGTCGTTGCCGTTGATTTCGGCAAACGGGCGAACTCGTCTAAAGACGATGTAGCCGAGTGACAGGGAGGCGTAACCGAGCTCGGCATCCATCACGAACACCCGCTCGCCCGACGCGGAGATGACTGGCATGGACCGAGCGGTGGGCGCCCCCGTTTCCGGTGCGTCGGTTTCTGGGGCCGAGACGGCGGGCGCCGCAATGGTCGGCAGTGGAGCGCCTGCCGGCTCGACCGGGGGAGCCGCTTTCTCGTCCGGCTGCAAACCACCTGGCTCAGATCCGGCGCCCTCGGTCGGGACGATTGTCGGGACTGAAGATCCCACCGCCGGTGATTCCCCGGGGACCGCTGCAGCTCGCGTTTCCGGCCCGTTTTCTCCCACGCGCACTATCCACCACACACCGGCAGCGCCGACGAGTCCCGCGAGGATTGCCACCAATGCAACTGCTGCCGGGCCTGCGCCGCGCCGCCGGCCCCGGGAAGGGTAGGCCTGCGGCGCACGGCCTGCATTTCGCTGGTCGTCGTGTTCGGCGGCGGCCTGGCGCGCCTTGCGGAGAGCTTCGTTGATGAGGCTCACCAGCCCTGTCCCTCCAGGTCGTGAATCGCGCGCCGCACCTGCCACCATCCGATCTGGTCCCGTCCCTGCACGTAGCCGCACAGCAGAGTCTTGTCGCACACGGCGTTGATCAGCCTTGGGATGCCACGAGAATAGCCGTGAATCGCACGGTATGCCGGCCGGCTGAAAGCAGGCCGGCCGTTCGAGCCTGCCACCAGGAGTCGGTGCTGAATGTAGGCCTCCGTCTCCTGGCGGTTGATCGAACCGAGGTGGTAGCGGACCGTGATCCGTTGCCGGAGTTGACGGAGCGCCGGAGCATCGAGGCGGTCGCGCAGCTCGGGTTGGCCGATGAGGACGATCTGCAGCAGCTTGTGTTGATCGGTTTCGAGATTGGACAGCAGGCGCACCTGCTCGATCAACTCATCCGACATGTCCTGCGCTTCGTCGATAAAGAGCACGACGACGTCACCGGCGTGCGCGCGCTCGAGCAAAAACTCGTTGAGCCGTTCCACCAGCCGGATCCGGTCATTCCCGCTGTCGTTGAGGTCGAGCTCGCGAAGCACCGAGCGCGTCAGTTGGATCGGGGTCATGACCGGGTTGAGAATGAGGGCCGTGGCATAGCCGTCGCGAAGTTCCTCGAGAACCTTGCTGCAGAGCGTGCTCTTACCGGCTCCGATTTCACCCGTGATCTGGATAAAGCCCTTGCGCTCGCTGATACCGAACAGAATATGTTCGAAGGCCTGGCGGTGGCGGCGGCTGAAATACAGGTACCGGGGGTCCGGTGTGATGTTGAACGGTGGGGCCGAAAGGCCATAGAAGTCCTGGTACATAAAATTCAGTGCCCGCCTGCTGGTTTACGGATGGCGGACACCGATTGTACCGTGGCAATTCGCTGGCGCGAATTGCTGATGTCAGTTCTGTCGACCAAGCCAGCGCAATGAGAACCAGATGTTGGCCCCGGCGGGGCGGGGAAGATCATATTGGAGGTTGACCTCGAGAAAATGGCCGTGCGCGAGCGGCCCGTCCCAGAGGACCTGGAGAACGGTCTTGGTGGAGTTCACCACGGGAGCTACGGATATCCGAGTGTCCTGGAACCTGCCGGTGGGATCGGCGTTGCTGGCGATCTCGGTATAGAAGAAGCCGTTGTCTCGATCGTGGATCGTGAATGGCTGTTGGCCGAGATACCACCTGATGGTGAGTCGTGCAGCGTAGCGGCCGCGGAGGCCCTGTGGGATGCTGATTCGGTCGGGGTGGGCCGCGTTGAAGAAACCGTCGGAATCCCACACCGGCGGGTTCGAAAAGACCACTTTTGTTGATGTGGTGTCGCTGGGCATGGGGTTGGCATCGGCATGAAGTTCAACGCCGTGAGCATGGATGCGGCGTTCGGTCCAGTTCAGAGGTGGCATGGGGATTTTCCTTTCGAGGACGGCTTTTGAGCGCCAGCGCCGAGATAGATTTTTTCCGCGAAGTCCATTCACGGGTCTCGCGATGGTTTCGCCCTTTTTGAAATTGACCTGTATTTCAATGTGGGCCGAGTGGAGAGACGTGTCAACCCTTGGGCTGCCGCCGGCCTCGGGCGAGGCAGTCAACTCGTCGTCAGCTCCGCACGAAGCGCCTGGACATTTGCATAGGTGAAGACCGCACACAGGATGAGGATCCACCAATCCCCGGCGGTCAACGCCCACAGACCGATGGCGACCGTGAGCACGATCGAAAAGGCACGGGCCGCGATTCGCCCACGCCTTCCAGCCACCATCTCGGCAAGCGACGAGGCGATGTGACCGCCGTCGAGGGGGAGGATCGGCAGGAGATTGAGCACGCCCCATCCGAGATTGACCCACACCACGAAGTTGGCGATCCGGAGGACTGACCCTGGTGCCTCGGCGAAGAACCCGCCCAGAACGGCCAGCAGAACACCTCCTCCGATGGTGATCCCGACTGCGGGACCGGCGATACTGATGCCGATCTGCTGCCACGGCGTGAGCACGCGCGGCCGCATCCAGCCCGTCATTCCGCCAAAGGCCATCAATCGGATCCACGGTTGCATGTCCAGACGGCGGCCGGCGAAGGCGTGTCCAAGCTCGTGCGCCAGCACCCCCACGATCACGGTGACGACCCATACAACCATCCACACAGGCTCCTGGCGTCCGCCGATGAGCCACGCGGTGACAAAAAAGAAGGGATCGATCCGAAGGGGAAAGCCAAAGATGCTGAGCCCGCGACGCGGCTGCTGACCATCGACCGGAGGCTCACCACCCGGGGTCGCGTACTGGTTGGGGTAATTGTCCATAGAGTGTCAGTATGCCATGGCGACGTACCACGCGGTTCGGATGGCAGCCGGGACGGCTGCCCCACAAGTCGGTCAATTCGCTTCTGAGGATTTTGTGGAGCAGCCGCCCCGGCTGCCAAGTCACTGCGCGACAGTACGGACCCAAGAACTCAAAACTCAAAACTCAAAACTGAATCCAGTGTGTCAGCCGACCGCGACCTGACGCTCGGTTGCCCGTTCAATCCTTGCCGCCGCCGTTTCGGCCTCACGAACGACCCGATCGATCACCGCAGCGACCGATGGTGTGTCGTCGATCAGACCGGCGCATTGGCCCAGCGGCAGCACGCCGTGTTCAAGATCGCCCTGGGTACAGCCGTTCTTGAAGGCTTCAAAGCCGATCGCCATGCGCGCCATCTGCACCGATTTTTGGTAACCCGAGAGCACGATACCGGCGGCCAGTTTGGCCCACGGCAGACCAAGCAGGCCGGCGATCTCGCGCGACCGCAGCAAAGCCGACAGGGGATTCAGACGTTGACGAACAAGGCGCTGCGCGCCCGGAGCATCGACATAGCGGCCATACAAGCCGTCGACACGGTTTGTGTAAACGGTATCGGCGACCTGGTGCTCGACTGTAGCTTTCTTGGCGCCGTCGTGGACCGGGCTTTCGAGAGTGTTCATGAAGCGGGTCCCCATCGCCACACCACCGGCCCCCAGTGCCAGCGCCGCCGCCAGTCCGCGCCCATCGGCAAAGCCACCGGCAGCGATGATCGGGATCGAGACCCGGTCGGCGAGGCTGGGGACCAACACCAGCGAGGTGATCTGGCCGCCGTGCCCTGCAGCTTCGTGCCCGGTGACGATCAGCGCGTCGGCGCCGTCCCGTTCGGCGGCCATCGCGTGCTTTTGAGTGGCAACGGTGGCAACGACCTTGCCGCCATAGGCGTGAGCCCGATCGCAGATCCAATCACCCTTGCCGAGCGAGTAGTTGATGACCGGGACCTCTTCTTCGAGCAGCACTTCGGCATTCTTGCGGTTGCCGGGGAAATACAGGGTGACGTTGGCGGCAAACGGACGGTCGGTCAGGTCGCAGGTCCGGCGCACCGCTTCGAGGGTCTGGACGGCGTCCAG
>JASJGQ010000087.1:0-11111 GCA_033791425.1 Acidobacteriota bacterium | reverse complement strand
TCGTTGTCGGTGGTGCCGACCTCCGAGGTTCGCGGACAACACATCGCGACCGCCGGTGAGGCGCGCCGCGTTTTCGGTGTCGACCTGGTCATCGACGGCAGCGTCCAGTGGGACGGCAACAGCCTCCGTATCCCGCTGCAGCTGGTGGATGCCGAACGCCTGCGCCAGCTTCGCGCACGGCTGCTGACGGTTGAGTCACCCTCGTCCTTCGTACTGCAGGACCAGGTGGTGGCGGCGGTCCTCGAAATGCTCGAGCTCGAACTCGACCCACAGGCGGAACGCTACCTCACGGCCGGCGGCACCGCAAACGTCGAGGCCGCACAGCTCTACCTCGAAGCCCGCGGTACCGTCAGCGATCAGGCCACCCAGAAACAGCTGGCGACGGCCATGGACCTCTATCGCAGGGCGGTTGATCTCGACCCGACCTACGCCGACGCCCTGATCCAGCTCGCCGACGCATGCCACCGTCAATACCAGCTCGCGATCGATCCCATATGGCTGGATCACGGGCTCTCCTATGCCCACCGCGCCGTCGATCTCGGCCCCGATCTACCCGGAGCCCACCTCGCGGCAGGGCGGTGCGAGCTCGCGCGCCGCGCCTATCCTGAGGCCGTCGACCGTCTGCAGAGGACCATCGAACTCGACCCCCTCAACCTCAAGGCCTACACCTCACTCACGGTCGCCTACGAGGAACTCGGAAAGACAGCGTTGGCACAAGAGACCATCGACCGCGCGATTCGCACACGCCCCGAAGACTGGGTCACACATTACGACATCGGTCGATTCTTCTACTACGAACGGCACGACTCCGCTCGCGCCATCCCCTACTTCCGCAAGGTCGTGGAACTGCTGCCGGAAAGCAGCATCGGCTACAGCGCGCTCGGCAGCTGTCTGTTCTACGCGGGCGAAACGGCAGAAGCACGCACATTGCTCGAAAAAGCTGCCGCGATCGGCTCGCGTTACGACGCCTTTGCCAACCTCGCCACTCTCGTGTTCTACGAGGGCCAATATGACAGGGCCGCAGAGCTCTATGAGCGGGCGCTGGAGATGGATGCCAGCGACTACCAGCTCTGGAACAATTTCGGCGAGGCATCACGATTCCGATACCCCGCCGATCTTGAACGAGCGCGGGCCGCATACGAGCAGGCAGCAGCTCTGATGCAACCCCGCCTCGACGCCGACCCCGATGACCAGGCTCTGCTCATCGAAATGGCGTCCTTCCGGGCTCTTCTCGAAGATTCGGCTGGTGCGCGGGCCCTGGTTGATCGCGCTCTCGTCTCTGCCGTTGACGACCCCAACCTGATGTTCTCCCTGGCTACCATCTCCGAGGAATTGGGCGACCGTGACGAAGCCCTGCGCTGGATACAACTTTCGGTCGACTCGGGCTTCCCGATCCAGGTCATCAAGGACTACCCCGGTTTCGCCGACCTGATGACGGACCCACAGTTCCAACGGCTCGACGACGAATCATCGGGCGATCGGCCGCCCGAAAACCAACAACCCGATAATGAAGGGAGCGCCTCATGACGCCACACCATCACATCGTTGAAAAGGCACAACACACGACCCGGAGATCAAAACCCAGGTGGTCCCTGGTGACCAGGGCCGTCGTCTCCGCCATGGTCCTTTCGGTTGCGCTGCTGGGAGCCACATTGGCATGTCGCGCTGAGGACCCGGCGAAGGTCGAATCTACCAACACGACAACCGAGGAACCGCTGCTGGACGGTGAGATCGATCTTGAAGAGGGAATAGCTTCGCCACCAAAGATCAAGGCTAAATACGTCAAGCGTGGCGCTGAGGTCCAGATCAACGCCAGGTCGAATACGGTGTGGGTCGTGATTCCCAGCCGATATTTCTCCAAAGTAGACGGCGGCAGCGACTGGGCCATCGGCGAGGAAATGATCGCCTTCAAGATCGACCACGGCATCGCCCGGGTGAAACTTTCAAAAGACTTTCCTGCCTCAAACGAGGACCAGTCGGTCTACTATTCGATTCTCTTCTTCGATGGCAAGAACTATGCGTATCAGGAGGGTCAGAGTCCGCCACGGATGATCATCCCTCCCGGCGGGTTCTGAGAAACGGCGGTCTCACGGCAGATCGAGAGCGCGCTCCACGGCGGGGCGGGCGCTGATGATGTCGAGCCAGCGGGCGACATTCGGAAACTCCCCGATTTCGAGGCCAAAACGGCCGAAGTTGCGCATCCACGGGAAGCACGCCATATCGGCGATCGAGTAGTCGCCGCCGAGAAAGGCGGATTCGGCGAGACGGCCATCCACCACGCGGTAGAGCCGCTCGGCCTCGAGGGTGAAGCGTTCGACGGCCGCCGGCACCGGTTCCGGGGCGCGATGGATGAAGTAGCCCGCCTGGCCGAGCATCGGCCCGACACCTCCCGTTTGAAACATCAACCACGAGATGGTCCGCCAGCGGTCGACGGGGTCTTTGGTGAGAAAACGGCCGATCTTCTCCGCCAGATAGAGGAGGATGGCCCCCGATTCGAAGATCGTCAGCCGGGTGCCGCCGGGACCATCCATGTCGACCAGGGCCGGGATCTTGCCGTTGGGGTTGACGGCCAGGAACTCGCGAGAATTTTGTTCGTCCCGGCCGAGATCGACAGGGTGCAACCGGTAGTCGAGCCCGGTCTCCTCGAGCATGATCTGGACCTTGTAACCATTCGGCGTGGACCACGAGTAGAGATCAATCACGACGTACCTCCTGGAGAGATAACATTTCGTCGCCCGTTGTCGTTCCCGCCCGAATCCTCCGAGCGACCAACGGCTGGTGTCGGCACCGTGGGAGGCGGTCGAAAACACGGCTGAAAAGGACTCTGTGGTAGTTTTGCACCGGGTAGAGATCCGTGAAACTCATCATTCAGATCCCCGCGTGGAACGAGGAGAAACACCTCGCCGGCACCATCGCCGCCCTGCCGCAGCAGGTCGAGGGCTTTGACGAGATCGAGGTGCTTGTCGTCGACGACGGTTCCGACGACCGCACCGCCGAGGTCGCGGAAGGGGCGGGCGCGACAGTCATCCGTCTCCCGGTCCACCGCGGTCTGGCCGTGGCGTTCACCACCGGTATCCGGCACAGTGTCGCGCGCGGCGCCGACGTCATCGTCAACACCGACGCGGACAATCAATATGATGCCGGCGACATTCCGGCCCTGGTGCGGCCGATCCTCGACCAATCGGCGCAACTGGTCATCGGCGACCGCCAGGTGGCCACCCTGCCGCATTTTTCGGCTGTCAAAAGGCTCCTGCAAAAACTCGGGTCGGGAGTCGTCCGCCGTCTCTCGGGGACCGACGTGCGCGATGCGACCTCGGGTTTTCGCGCCCTGTCCCGTGCCGCGGCCTTCAGGCTGCACGTCTTCACCCGCTTTACCTACACGCTCGAGACCATCCTCCAGGCCGGCGAAGCGGGTCTCAAAGTGGCCTCGGTACCGATACGGGTCAACCCCGGAGTCGCGAGGCCGTCCCGGCTCTTCAGTTCAAACGTCGATTACATCGTGCGTTCGTTGGCGAGCATGGCGAGGATCGTCATCCTTTACAACCCCCTCCGCATCTTCCTGATCCTCGGCTCGCTGCCGGTGGGCCTCGGTGCGGCGCTCCTCGTTCGTTTTCTGTGGTTCTATGCGACCGGCAACTCGCCCGCCGGCCACGTCCAGTCGCTCATCCTCGCGGTCATTCTGGTCGTCATCGGCGCGCTGATCTGGCTGGCAGGCATCATGGCCGATCTCACTGCGGTCAACCGCCGTCTCCTCGAGGAGGTGGTCGAGCGGCAGCGGGCCAATGGCGTCGACCCATACATCTGACGCCATGACTAAGAGCTCCACGGGCCGCGTGGCCTGGAGGATCGCGGGCGCCGCGATCGCGATCCTCCTGTTGGCAATCGTCGCCAGGATGGCCGGTCCATCCGCGGTGTGGCACCTGCTTCGATCCACCGACGGCCGGCTCCTGGCAGCGGCCCTCGGAATGTCGGCGGCATTTCTGACCCTGCGGGGCCTCAGGCTGCGGCTCCTGCTCGAGAGCGGCGGTCTCGGCTGGTTGACGGCGATTCTGGTGGCGGCTGCCGCCCAGGCCGCCGCCCTCTTTGCACCGGCACGGCTGGGCGAGCTGGCCCTACCCTGGCTCCTGACCCGTACAACCGGAAGGTCATTTTCTGCGAACGTCGGCACCCTGCTGGCCGCCAGAGTGCTCGACCTCGCCACGCTGGGCGTCTGGTGCGGGGCGGCGATCCTCTTGATCCGGGGGCTCGACGAGCCGATGGCGCTGGCTCTCGCCCTTCTTCTGCTCGCCCCGACTCTCCTGCTCCCAATCACGTTGCGGGCGGCCGATTGGCTCGCCATCCGGTGGCTGGCGCCACGAGGGCTGGCGGGCCGCCGCTGGGCGCGTCGCCTGCGGAGAGTGCGGAAGGAAATCGACACATTGCGCGCCCGGCCGGCCAGGCTGTGGGGAGCACTGATCGCGTCGTTTCTGATGTGGGGACTGCAGTGGAGCGTCGCGTGGATTCTGCTGGCGGCCATGGGCCACACCTGGCCCATTATGAAGGTCGCGGCAGGGGCCTCCGCCGCGGCAGTCGCCAACCTGTTGCCCTTCAATCTGATCGGCAACCTCGGCACCCTCGAGGCCGGTTGGACCGCCGCATTTGTCGCCCTCGGTGTTCCATTGCAGGTGGCCGCCGCCTCAGGTCTGGCGGCTCACTTGTGGGGGCTCATCTTCGCCGCATTCTTCGGTGCCATCGGTTGGACGGCACTCACCCTGAAGGGATCACGACTCAACGCTTAAGTTCAGAACCCGGACGTTCGTCGCCCTCATCGGCCTTGACCTCGTTCCACAGCGCATCCTGTTCCGCGAGGTCCATCTGTCGAAAATCGCGACTGGTCTGCCGGGCGCGGTCTTCCATCGCCTGAAAACGTCGTAAAAACGTCGTGTTTGTCTGCTGGAGGGCGGTTTCGGGTTCGACGCCGAGGTGGCGGGCGAGATTTGCCATGACAAAAAGGACATCGCCCATTTCGGCTCGAACCCGGTCATCAACGACGCCGTCGTCGGCGTCGAGTTCGGCCTCGAGCTCCCCCATCTCCTCACGCATCTTGTCCATGACATCGATCGGTTTGCGCCAGTCAAAACCGACCGCTGCAGCCTTTTCGGTCATCCGGAATGCCTTGAGCAGGGCGGGCAGCGAGCCGGGTACGCCGTCGAGCACCGATGCGTCGGGCTTACCCGAACGCTCCTCCTTTTTGATGTCCTCCCAATTTCGCATGACTTCGGCCGAGCCCTCGACCTGTCGATCTCCAAAGACATGTGGGTGGCGGCGGACCATTTTTTCGGAGATGCCCTCGCTCACCCCATCGATATCGAACCACCCGTTTTCACGCGCGATCCGGGCGACGAAGACGATCTGCAGCAGAAGATCGCCGAGCTCCTCGCGAAGTTTCTCCGGGTCTCCGGAGGCGATGGCATCGACAACCTCGGAGGCCTCCTCGAGAAAGTACGGCGCAAGACTGTGAATGGTCTGCTCGCGATCCCAGGGGCAACCCCCGGGATCGCGCAACCGGTCCATGATGGCAACGAGTCGGTCAAAAGACGAAGACATGGTGAGAGATTCTACATGGGCAGAGGAGCGGAGGGGCTGGGGGGAAAGGGAGAAAGGGAGAAAGGGGTAAGAGGGACAAAAGGGCCAGCATTGACGACTGGTGCCCGGGCCGGTTACGGTCTCGGGCGATGAACTCGACTCAAAACATCACCGTCGTGGCAGCCGTCATCCGCGACGAGGAGGGCCGGTTTTTGCTGTCTCGCAGGCCGGACCACAAACACATGGGAGGTCTGTGGGAGTTTCCGGGCGGTAAGATCCACGACGGCGAAAGCCCGGCGGCGGCTCTCCTTCGAGAATTGCAGGAGGAGCTCGGCGTCGAGGCGTCGATCGAGCGGCCCATCACCTTTGCCGTCCACGAAGAACCGGCGTTGAGGATTCTCCTGCTCTTCTTTTCAGTGCGGTTGCTCAGTGGTCATCCGATCGGCCGCGAGGGCCAGGACCTGCGATGGGTTGAGCCGTCTGAACTACCCCAATATCCGGTCCCCCCAGCGGACGCCGAGCTGGTCGCCCTCCTTGCCAATGGCAGCCTGCCTTGACCTCAGGGGCCACAACAATCTAACGTGGTTGGTGGAGTCTTTGAAGGGGGGGTGCCATGGAGCTCGGTCCTCGAGAGCCTATCGTTGCGGGTACCTTCTATCCGCGTGCCGCAGCGGCGTTGGAGGACGATCTCCTCCGCCTGATCGATCTCCAGGACGCCCGCCACCAACTGCTCGCCTGTATCGCACCACATGCCGGCTTCGTCTATTCGGGTGGCGTCGCCGGAAAAATCTACGGCCACCTCGATCTGCCACAAACCGTGATCGTCCTCGGTCCCAATCACACCGGCGCCGGCGCCCCGGTCGCGGTCGCGCCGCACGAAAGGTGGCGAACCCCTCTTGGCAATCTGCCGATTGCCACCGGTCTCGGCCGCCGGCTGGTCGACCGGGCTTATATGGCGACCTTCGATCCCCAGGCGCACATGCGAGAGCATTCGTTGGAGGTTCAGCTGCCCTTTCTCCTCGCCCGCCGGCCGGACATCGAGGTCCTTCCCGTGTGTCTGGCCCACCTCCCCCTCGAAGACTGCCTCGACCTGGGACGCATCCTGGCGAGGGTCGTAAGCGATTTTGCCGAACCCATCGGAATCGTCGCGTCTTCGGACATGAGCCACTATCTGCCCGAGGATGACGCGAAGAGACTCGACCATCTGGCGATTGATGCCGCACTCACACGCGACCCGGCCACGCTGTATGAAACGGTCCACCGCCACGGCATCACCATGTGTGGTGTCGTCCCGGCCACCGTTGCCCTCGCTGCCGCCCACGAGCTCGGCGCCCGGGATGCGCATCTGGTGGCCTACGCGACATCGGGTGACGCGAGTGGTGACCACAGCGCGGTCGTTGGCTACGCCGGTATCTGTTTCCACGCATGAAGAGACCCTCACGGCGGAGGTGCCATCTTCAACATTGTTCGACTCCCCTGCCACCACGCCGGCAAATCGTATCAGTCGAACAATGATGAAGGTGGCTCCTCTCGGATCGAATGTCCGGAAGGGCGGTCTACCACTGCGGCCCCTCAAAGAAATGGTGACCATCCACCGATCGGTGGCCGCTGCCCATGCGCGGGTATGCGCCTGTGTCATTGAATTGCCTCAGTGTCGCCATACCGACCGTCGACGACGCGTCTATAATCCGCAGCCATGAAGAACGATCTCCGCGTCTACAACCGCATCTCCGAGGCCGTCGGCTGGACACCCCTGGTGAGGTTGGGCCCGACCGTCGACGACCTCGAGTGTGAGGTCTTTGCCAAGATCGAGTTTCTCAACCCCATGGGCAGCGTCAAAGATCGAATCGCTCGCTTCATGGTGGAAAAGGCGATGACCGAGGGCCGGTTGCACGCCGGTGACATGGTGGTGGAAAACTCGTCGGGAAACACCGCGATGGGTCTGGCCATGATGTCGGTCCTGGAAGATCTTCGATGCACCATGGTGGTTCGAAAGCAGACATCGAAAGAAAAGCTCGACTGTTTGCGCGCGATGGGCGTCGACCTCGTGCTGGTGGACGGGGACCTGCCGCCCGATGACCCCGAGAGCTACAACCGCAAGGCGCGGGAGATCGTTGCCCACAATGACGACGCCTTCTTCCCCGACCAACACAACAACCGGGAGAATTCAGAAGCGCACTACCGAACGACGGGGCCCGAGATCTGGCAACAGATGGACGGCCGTATCGACTACCTGGTCGCCGGTATCGGGACAGGGGGCACCATCTGCGGTGTCGCCCGCTACCTCAAGGAACAGGATTCGACGATCCGGGTCGTGGCCGTCGACCCCGAGGGCTCGGTCTTCCACGATTGGTTCCATCATCAAAAACTTGATCGCCCGGCGCCCTATCTGGTCGAAGGACTCGGTGACGAGGAATTGATCGGCTGCCCCGATTTCTCCCTCCTCGACGACGTGTATCGCGTCAGCGACCGACAGGCCTTTCGGGCGACCCGGGCCCTCGCCAGGCGTGAAGCCATCCTCGGCGGAGGTTCGTCCGGAGCAGCTCTGTGGGCAGTGCGCAATCTTGCCCATAAGCTGGACCGACCGGCACGGATCGTAACGATTTTCCCCGATTCGGGCACCCGATATATGAGCACCATCTTCAACGACGAGTGGATGAAGGCGCGCGGCTTTCTCTGAACCCGTCTTGGCAATCCCAGCTTACAGTTTTGAGTTTTGAGTTTTGAGTTCTCAGTTTTGAGTTATGCCCCTTAAGCGGCTCTGGTGAGGCGAGTGAACTGAGCTGGGAGCTTAAAACTTAAAACTCAGCCCTCAAAACTCAACACTGCTCAGGGTATCGACGACTGCTGCGTGAGCGCAGCGCGGTAGACCGAGTCGCCGGTCACGTTGTCGATCACCGTTGCGTAGGCATACCAGATGGCCGTCGGGTCGCTGCAGCGGATCTCGATCCAACCGTCGAGCAGCGCGCCATCGACCCCAAAGAAATCGAGGTTCTTCTGTCGCATTCCGGCCTCGTCAAAGATCAGTGACCCGGAACCTACTTCAACGCCAGCAGCGTCGAAAATACTTACGGTAAAAATGAGGGACTGTCCCACCTGTGGATTGATCGGGGTGAACACCCCCACGTTGGTGCGGAAAAAACCGTCGTGCTCGACATTCGCGATCCAGGCCGTGTCGGCGACCAGAACGCCATTGACGTTCAAGCCGAAACTTCCTCCAGTGGGGCCGGGAGTGAAGGTTCTTGATGCCAGGACCAGCGGGGACCCGTCGGTGGAGAACACCGAAATGGCACCGTTTTTGCCCCGTTCATTAAACAGACTCGTAAGGATGCTCGAAATCGTGAGCTGGGCATTGCCCTCGATCGTGATCGGATCGGACTGCTGCACTTCGAATACCGGACCGCTGTTCTTGATTTCGGGAAACAGGACAAACACGACCGATGTCGCTGCCGAACCCAGGTTGAGGACGCTGACATCCGAACGCCAGACGGTACCGTTTTCGCCGTTGACGCTGCCCGATACGGCGGGAATCGTCCCTCCGGGCGCCACGAACTGCGCTGCCGCAGTTGATGCCGCGATCATCACGACCAGCGTCAGATAGATCACTTTCCGCATCGAAACCTCCGGTCTTCAGTGTACCCGATAGGACGACCCGCACCTCCACTGCACTTTGCTCGTTTCCAAGCGTTCATCCCGAGAGGAGCCACCCTGAACATTGTCTGCCCGAAACGCATTGCCGGCGTGGAGGCCTGAGAGGCAGACAATGTTCAAAATGGCACCTCCACCGCACGCGGTGCCAACCGCCCTGAACACCCTCGTGCTATTTGTCGTCTGGGGGTGGGTGGGAAATTCCGAAATCCGAAATCAACGAATGATCACTGTACTAAAATATAGAAATCATGCCTGACCCGCCCCCGAACCGCGAGTCCTTCCCGGGAGGCCTCTTCCCCCCCTTGCTCGAAGCTGCTGTGCGTCTCGCTGCCCGGGGTCATTACAACCAGTTCCGAAAAAGCGTCGAGGACCCGGCAGGCGACAACCCCACCGGCAGCTTTCTGCCCGAGAGGGTCCCGTATATCACTCATTTGATGGGCACGATGTGCATCCTCGCTCGACTCGGTGTTCGCGATGAGATCCTGGCCGCAGCCGTCCTCCACGACTATCTCGAAGACGTGCCCGACCCGAACGGCCGCGAGAACATCCGGCTGGTCCTCGGCGACGAGGTCCTGTCACTGGTTCTCGAGGTCACCGAAGACAAGCGCCGCGACCTCGACCAGGCTGACACCTGGGAGATCCGCAAGCAGGAACAACTCGGCCACCTGGACCGGATGCCGGTGGAGGCCGTCCTCATCAAGGCTGCTGACGTCTTGCACAACGCGCAGTCGTTGGTTTTGGACCTCGAAGCGGCGACAGACGTCGGTGAGGTCTGGCATCACTTCAACGCCGGCCCGGGACAACAGCTGTGGTACTTCGAGAGCGTGGCAGAGGCGGTCGAGAGCCGCCTTGGGAACCACCCCCTCGTCTCTGACCTGGCCGCCGCCGTTGACGACCTGCGCGCCGCACTCAAGCTGTAATATCGACGCCCCAGGCGCCCATTTACATGCGGTCGAGGCCAAGGTTCTTGAGACCCGAATCCTCGAAGTCAGCCACCATCACCGGATTGACCGACCGGACCTTCGAAAGCAGGCTGTGTGCCTCGGCGTCCTGTTGATCGGCAAGCAGGACCTCGGCCAGGATCATCTGATTGAAGAGCTTGTACATACCGACCCCTGCCTCGACATAGGTCAGGCCTTTATCGGCGGCCCGCAGCTTGTCCTCGGCCTCAGCATAGTCGCCCTGAAGCGCCAGACGCACTCCCTGCATGTGGAGGAGGGCACCTCGCAAGGTCATGAGATCCTTTTCGTTGCCGTGAGGCTCGACCTGCTCGATGAGATTGGCGGCCTCGACCTACATCTCCATGGCCTTCTCCCAGTCGCCCAACTTGCACGCAGCAAAATGGGTCGTGACCGCAGAGTAACCCTCTTCGAAGCCCTCAACACACTTGGAATCGGCCTCGGCAATGATCTGCTGCCATTCCTCGGCGTTGCGCAGCGTCGTGTAGCGCTCGAGACAGGCCATCGACGTCACCATGCTCTCCGGACCACCCGCCGCTGTGATTCTCTCGATGGTCTCGCGGGAGCCTTCCAGATCGCCATTGAAGCTCTGCATGAGGACGAGGTGTTGGTACGCGGCCCAGAAATCCGGCTTGATCTCGAGAGCCATCTGGAGCGACTCCTCGGCCTCCGCATAGCGGCCCTGGGTAATAAAGAGCTCACCGAGGGAGTCGTGGGGGTTGGCCTGATCGGGGGCGATGAAGCGGTAGCTCTTGAAATATTCTTCGGCTTCCGCAAAACGGCCCTTCATCATGTTGATGTAACCCAGTTGGTTGTAAGCGATCACCCAGTTCGGAGCCATCTCGACCAGCCGTTGGTAGAGACGTTCTGCGTCCTCGAGTTCGCCACGGCTCCATGTTTGCATCGCCTTCTGGTTCAGGATGTAGGGATCGTTTG
>JASJGQ010000086.1:0-6548 GCA_033791425.1 Acidobacteriota bacterium | reverse complement strand
GTCCGTTTCGCGGACTTTGCTGAGAGCCTCGCGGCAGGGAATCTCCTGGGGATCGACGACAAAGCATCGAAGAGTCGTCGCTGAGGATACTGCGTGAAGAGTCAACTGAATGGGAGACCGCGTGTCTGAAAACGACATGATCACCTCGGCCCTGCGCCGCTTCGTCAAGCTGGGTGGGTTGGCGGGGAGAGTGGGGGTGTCGGTCGTCGGCAACCAGGTTTTGGACGTCGCTCGCTCGGGGCCCTCGAAGCAGATCAAGACGACCGAAAACCTGGTCCGCAACGCGGCGCGCATCGTCGAGACCCTCGGCGAGATGAAGGGCGCGGCCATGAAGATCGGGCAGATGCTGAGCCTCCACGACGGGATGCTGCCGCCGGAGGTGGCGGAGGTGCTCCGCGGCCTTCAAAAGGAAGCTCCCAAGGTCCCGGCGGAGGTGATGGAGTTCGAGGTCCGCGGCGCCCTCGAAAACTTCGACGACCTCTTCGAGTACCTCGATTTCGAGGCCTTTGCCGCGGCTTCGATCGGCCAGGTCCACCGGGGCCGGCTCAGGGACGGCCGCGATGTGGCGGTCAAGATCCAATACCCGTTGATCGACCATATCGTCGAGGCCGACCTCAAAAACCTCAAGACTCTGGTTCGCACCCTGTTGGCGATGATCTCGGACATCGATTTCGATCCGATCTGGTCCGAACTCAACGACCGTCTGATGGAGGAGCTCGACTACAACCACGAGGCGGCCAACATCCGCCGCATGGCGGAGTTCCACCGCGGCGTGCCGGACATCGTCATCCCGCAGGTGGTCGACGAGGCGACGGCCCGCACCGTGTTGACACTCGAGTATGTGGGTGGTCTGTCGCCCAGCGAGGCCTGTGCTGAGGCGACCGATCAGAACCTGAAAAACCGTTGGGGTGTGGTGATGGCAGAGTTCCTCCTGCGCGGTCTCCTGGAGAATCGGTTTCTCCACGCCGACCCGAACTTGGCAAACTTCGCCTTTCTTGAGGACGGGAGGGTGGTCGTCTACGACTTCGGCAGCGTCAAAGAGGTGCCCGAGGACATGGCGACGCGGTATGCCGAACTCCTGGTTGCGACGGCCCACGGCCGCGGGGAAGATATCCCCGGGCTGTTGAAGAAGATGGGCATCCTCATGAAAGACGGCGCCCATTTGCCGTCGATCTCGATCGAGCCCTACCTCGAGATCTTCAGGGAAGTCCTCAGGGCTTCACCGATCTACACCTTTGGCGAGGACCCCGACATCTATCGACGCGTCTTCGATGTCGGCATGGACAACTCGCAGTACTCCAAGGATATGCAGTTTCCCGAGGACGCCATCTTCATCAACCGTGCCCTCGGCGGTCACTTCGGAAACCTTGCCAGGTTGGGTGCAGCCGGGCCGTGGCGCGACCTGGTCTTCGACTCAGTTGCGCGAATCGGCGTTTCGACGGATTGAGACCGCCGGCGAGCTTGCAGCCTGCCGGGTGGAAAAAAGGGCCCGGTTGGTCGCCAGTCGCCTCTATTCCGCTGAGATGTCGGACATCGGGCCTCCTCCAATTGCGCCCCACCTACGGCCCGGGTCGCGGACCCGGGGGAAAACCCTCTATCCGTCATACAACGCAAGGTACCGAAGGCCCGCACACCGGATGGCTCCAGGCGGATCGAAGATCACATCGGGCCGCTGCAGGCCGCTCTTTCACCCACCAGTCGGAGGTATCGCTCTTCCAGGGAACGCAGCTCCTCGACTCGATACGCATCGGGTTGCGCGACACGGGTGTCGGTGGCCTTGACGGTGACCGTCAAGGACTCCAGGGTGTCGGGCTGATAGTCGGGCAGGCGGCTCAGATTGATGTGGAGATTGATCTCGGTGCCGAGAACGTCCGAATCGAGGCGGCCAAGGATGGCGCCGGAACCGCTGTTCGCGCTGACGACTCTCCCGCCGACTCGGGTAACCGCCGTCTGCGCCGCGATCCACACCGTTTCATAGCGATCCTCACAGTCCTGGCGCAGGCTCGGGACGCCGTCCGAGGTCGCGCATCCGGCGGCCGCGCAGAGCATCATGACGAGGGCGAGGATTCGCATCGGGAGCCTCCAATGGATGACCCGGCCAGCGTACACTGATCGCGCGGGGGGCGCCATGACGGACATCCACACCCTGGATCTCGAGTTTTTCGAAGCGACCGGGATCATCGCATCCTTCCTCGCGCCGGTGGAGGACGGTTTCGTTGTGTTTGACACCGGCCCGGCAAGCGCGGTTGAGGTGTTCGAGCGCCGGGTGAACGACGCCGGTTTCGGCCTCGACCAGCTGCGGGCGATCTTCGCGACGCACGTTCACCTCGACCACACGGGCGGTGCCGGCGTTCTCGCGCGAAGGACCGGGTGCCAGGTCTTTTCTCACCCGGTCGGCGCGCCCCATCTTTCCCACCCGGAAGAAAAGCTCTTGCCGTCTGCAGAGCGGCTGTACAAGGAGATGATGGTTCCGCTCTGGGGTGTGACCGAGGGCGTTCCCGAGGCACAGGTCGAGGCTCTCGAGGATGGCGAGAAGGTCGTGGTCGGAGGTCTCGAGGTCGTGGCCCGCCACACCCCGGGTCACGCGGTTCACCATGTTGCCTGGCAGATCGGTGACGCTGTGGCCACCGGTGACGTGGCCGGTGTCCGGTTTCCCGGAGCGACCCACGTGCTGCCGCCGATGCCGCCGCCCGATATCGATGTCGACGACTGGCGCGCGAGCCTGGGAGTCTTGCGGGGACTCAAGCCCTCCCGCCTGTTGCTCACGCACTATGGAGCGTTCGATGATCCGCTTCGCCACCTCGACGAACTCGAAGAGCGGCTGCTCCGTTGGACCGAGATCGCCCGCCGGGTCGTCGCGGAAGGTGGCGACCGGGACTCGCTGGGCGCGACCCTCGCGGTGGTGGACGAGCGCGAGATGGAAGAATCGATGGTTCCGCCGGAGGCGGTGGAACGATACCGCAGACTGTGCCCGGTGAAGGAGAGCTCGGCGGGGTTGTTCCGGTACTGCACGAAGGTGAGGGGCTGAAAGCAACGTTCAAGCGGAGCACGCTTCTCCGAGCACCCTTCCCGGGAGGAGCCACCCAATGCATTGTCTTCCCGAAACACCGCGGCCGGTAAGAACGCTATGGGATTCAGACAATGCAAAGGATGGCACCTCCGCTGCAGGCAGTCCCACTCGCCCTGAGCCCTCGAGCGGTTTTCGGCAGTCGGGGGGTGGGCCGGCATTCCGAATTCCTAATTCCTAATTCCTAATTCCGAATTCGTCCCTGCTACCATGTCGGATCTTGGAGGTGCTCGATGGCCAAGGCGCGGACGGTTTTTCTGGGTGCGGGTTGCCTGTTGATTTTTCTCGGCGTCTTTATCGGAGTCGTGCTGGTGCGGGGGCTCTCGGCCCCGTCTCTCCCACGGGAGATGGTGGTGTCGCTGCGGTTGGCAGGGCCGATCGCCGAAGTCACTGCCAAAGACCCTTTTGCCGAGCTGATGGGTGACCAACCGACCAGCATGACCAACCTTCGCACGGTGTTGACCCGGGCCGCCGAAGACGACCGGGTTCGTGGACTGCGGTTGCGGATCGACAGTATCGGCGGCGGCTTTGCCACGGCTCAGGAACTGCGTTCGTTGATTGCGAGGGTCGGCGCCGCCGGGAAGTGGACCGCGGCCTACATGGACACGGCGGGTGAGTTCATGCCCGGCAACCTGGTCTATTACGTGGCGTCGGCCTGCGACGAGGTGTCGATGAACCCACAGGGCGACCTCAACCTGATCGGTCTCTCCGCGAGAAGCCCTTTCATCAAGGGCACCTTCGACAAGCTCGGTATCCAGGTTGAATTTCCGGGACGCGGCGACTACAAGACGGCGCGATTCATGTACACCCATACCGAGTTCACTCCCGAGCAGGAGGAGATGACCGGGTGGTTGATCGACTCCCTCATGGAGCAGCTGACAGGAGGCATTGCCGACAGCCGCGGGATGTCGGCTGAAGAGGTCCGCAACCTCATCGACCGCGCGCCGTTTCTCGGCTCCGAGTCCGTCGAGGTCGGGTTGATGGACCGGATGGAGGATTGGGGCGCCTTCAATGACCGTCTTGACGAGCGCGAACCCGGCGCCAAATCGGTGGGTGTCCGCGCCTACCTGCAGCAGAACCGGTCGTCCTCCAGGGGCCCGAAGATCGCGGTCGTGACCGGTGTCGGGTCGATCATGCGCGGCTCGAGCGGCGAGAGTTTCAACCCCCTCGTCGGTGGGCATATCATGGGTGCCGACACCATTGCCAAGGCCTTCAGGGATGTCCGCGACACTCCCGGCATCGAGGCCGTCGTCTTTCGTATCGACTCACCAGGAGGCAGTGCGGTTGCGAGCGAGATTATCCGCCAGGAGATGGAGCGGACGGCAGCCGACGTCCCGGTCGTGGTTTCGATGTCCAACGTGGCCGGATCGGGTGGCTACTGGATCACCTGCGGCGCGCAACGGATCGTTGCCGAACCGGTGACCCTGACCGGGTCCATCGGCGTCTATGCGGGGCATCTCAACACGTCGAGTTTCTGGTCCGACAAGCTCGGTGTGACCTATGGCCGGATGGATGATGGGATCAACGCCAATATCTATGGTGAGCTCGAAAACTGGACCGATGAACAGCGGGCGATTATCGATCGCATGCTGGACAGGATTTACGATGACTTCGTGGGTCGGGTGGCGGCGTCGCGGGGCATGGCGCCCGAGGCGGTGGATGCGATCGGCCGTGGCCGCGTCTTTACCGGTGTCCAAGCGCTGGAGAACGGTCTCGTGGATGTGTTGGGTGGGTTCGACGTGGCGCTCGCCGAAGCCAAGAGGCTGGCTGATATCGATCCCGATACCGCGGTTCAGCAGGTGCAGTTCCCGCGGCCTCGTTCGTGGTGGCAGGAGCTGACCAGAAAGCGCGGCTCCGACCAGGTGGCCCTCAAGGCCAAGGTCGAGTTCCTCCAGCAGTGGATGACCAGCGGTACTCTTAACACCCCCGGCGTGGTGTGGATGCCACCAATCCTTATCCAGTAGAGGAATTTCGGATTTCGGATTTCGGATTTCGAATTTTCCACGCAGCACACCGGCATGGCAGCCGGGACGGCTGCCCCACAACCTTTCATGATCAGTCCTTGTGGGGCAGGCGTCCCGCCTGCCGGGTGGCCCGCGTGCGGCGGAGGTGCCATTCTTTGCATTGTCTGATTCCCCGGCGTTCACGTTCGTCACAATGTTCCGGGCAGGCAATGCATAGGGTGGCTCCTCTCGGGAAGCGCCTCCTGATACGTGCCGCGTTCGGCGGAGGTGCCTGGCATCCGGCCCGTCCGACGGGCCGCGTGCCTGGCATCCTCTCGGGTAGTGCGTGCTGAAAGTCAGCCTACGGTGGAATTTTCCGATCAGCTCGCGCGCCCAATGACAACCGTCACCCGCCCCCGCGTGACCTCTTCGCCGTCCGGGTCGCGCACGACCACCGTTGCCTGAACCTCGCCCTCGTACCCTGGCTCAAATTGCTCGCAGCTGCCTTCGGCGGTCACCGTGCCGCGCGCCTTTCTGAGAAACTCCGATTCGAGACGGACCGGGATCATGCGCGTGTCGGCGTGCATGGAGGCAATGATCGCGAAGCTGCCTGAGAGCTCGATCAAATTGGTCAGGGCCACGGCGTGGACCGATCGGAGGTGGTTGCGGACGGCCTTGCGATCCCGCATGGTGACCACCGATCGACCGGGCTCGAGTTCTTCGACCCGCGCACCGATCGTGCCTGTGTAGGGGGCAAACCGTCCCACCGCCCGGCTGAAGATCCAGCGTCCGAAACGAGAGCCCCTGGCCCGATTCCACCTTTCCATCACCCTGCTTTCAACTCCCGCCATGCTGCCTCCCCGTGCGATCTCGTGCCATGCTACGTGAGCTCGCCGCGCCCGACAATGGGGCGTCGTTGACAGTGAGGTGCGCTCGTGGTCCCATGGATTCATCGCGATGCAGGCACCTTCTGGTTCTCACTCCCGAGTCATCACCTGTCGAGGCGCTCGTGCGGCCGAGCGGCGTCTCTTCGAGGAGATCGACACGTTGATCGGCACTCAGGTTGACGATCTCTCGAAACCTCTGAGGATCGTCGTTCCCTCGCGCAGCCTGCGCCGTCATCTGCTGAGAACACTGACCCGGCGGCGCGGCGCCGTGGCTGGGGTCCAGATCCAGACCCTGTTTGGTCTCGCTCTCGAGGCGATCGCGAGAAGCGGCCTCGTGCCGCCGCGGGCCGATGCGGGATTCGAAATTCAGGTGCGGCGTCTGGCCGCGGTCGAGCCGACCTTGCGCCGCAGCCTCGACGGTCTGACCGATGGATACGACGCCGTGGTGGGCGCGATACGCGATCTTCTCGATGCGGGTTTCTTGCCGGGCAACGAGGATGGAGTGCTCGAGCGGCTCGAGGACGTCGCCGGTGACGTCGCGCCCGAACGCCTGGAACGGTCGGCGGCCCTGGTCCGGCTTGCGGCTGCCGCCTTCGAGGAGGCCGACGAGCTGGATCTCCAACGCTCCATGCGCGCTCTGCAATTGGCGGA
>JASJGQ010000085.1:0-13508 GCA_033791425.1 Acidobacteriota bacterium | reverse complement strand
GCGGCCAACCGGTCGACCGGCGCGCGGACATCTGGGCCTTTGGATGCATCCTCTACGAGATGCTGAGCGGTCGGAAATTGTTCACCGGCGAAACCGCGACCGACGTCATCGGCGCGGTGGTCCACAAGGAACCCGACCTCGAGGAGCTGCCACCAAAAACGCCGGCACGGATCAGGCTCCTCCTTGAACGGACTCTTCAAAAGGATGCGAATCGCCGTCTCCAATCTATCGGCGACGCGAGGATCGCCCTCCAGGAGTGGATTGAAAACCCCGAGGCCGAAGAAACGGTGGCGGTGGCACAGCCTCAAGGCTGGCGGCGGTGGGCGCCGTGGGCAGTCGCTGCCGGTGCTCTGGTGGTCGGGCTGGCGGTCGGCGCCATGCTCCTCGGCCGCACCGCCGCACCCGAACCGGTGCGGCGTTCGACGATCCAAATCGGTGGAGGGGGTCTCTTTTCGGGATTCGGCACCAGCGCCGTGCTCTCACCCGACGGCGGTCTTCTGGCGTATGTTTCCGGCTCCGGGAACGAAGGCGGTGAGATTCATCTGCGACCTCTCGATCAATATGAGCCGTCGATGATCGCTGAGGGCGGGGCCGGTGAGGCTCCGTACCAGCCGTTCTTCTCGCCCGACGGAGAGTGGCTCGGATACGTCACGCCGGCGGAACTCAAAAAGGTTTCCGTCGCAGGTGGTGCGCCGATCACGTTGTGCAAAGTGGAACTCAGCCGTGGTGCGACGTGGGGGGCAGACGAGACAATCGTCTTTGCGCCGGCTCCGAGGAGTGGTCTGATGCGCGTGTCGTCGGCCGGCGGGGAACCGCAGCCCCTGACAGACCTCGGAGAGACCGATTTCAGCCACCGTTGGCCGCAGTGGTTGCCGGGTGGGGAAACGGTGCTGTTCACCTCAGTTCAGGATGGCGCTGACAATTTTGAGAGCGCCAGCCTCGAGGTCGTCAATGTAGCGACCGGCGAGCGCAAGGTCGTTCACCGTGGCGGCTACCATGGCCGGTATGTTGAAACGGGACACATCCTGTATGTGCACGAGGGAACGATGTTCGCGCTGCCCTTCGACCCAAAAAAACTCGAGGCCCTCGGCTCGCAGATGCCGGTGTTGGAGGATCTCGAAGCCACGATTATTCAAGGTGCAGCGCAGTTTGACGTAGCCGAGAACGGTGCTCTCGTCTATGCCACTCAGTCGCAGCAGGGCGACCCCTTTCCGGTGGTGTGGGTCGATCGCAACGGGCGTACGGAACCGTTGTGGTCGGAGCCCGCCCTCTATGCCAACCCTGAACTCTCACCCGACGGTCGCAAATTGTCGGTGTCACTGCTCCGCGGTAACAACCTGGACGTCTGGGTCTACGACCTCGACCGCAAGGTGGCCACTCGGTTGACGTTTGATGAAGGGTACGACGCCGACCAGGTGTGGTCGCCGGACAGCCGCTGGATCATCTTCAGTTCCAACCGAGGCGACGGCAACAATTCGATCTACCGCAAGGCGGCGGATGGTTCGGGAGAGGTCGAATTGGTCGTCGAACAGGGTGACCTGCCGGCCCTCTATCCCACATCATGGTCTGTGGACGGAGATTCGCTCGCGGTCTGGACGGCAAACTCGGACATCTATATCGCGTCCCTCGAAAGTGGCGAAGTCACGCCCTTTCAGACTTCGGAGTTCGGTGAGTTCAACCCCAGCTTTTCGCCGGACGGCCGTTGGATCGCCTACGACTCCAACGAGTCGGGCAAGCCCGAGATCTATGTCAGGGGCTTCCCGGCCGGCGGCGGCAAGTGGCAGGTGTCGGACGGCGGCGGAGCGCTGGCGCGTTGGTCCGACGACGGGCGTGAGCTCTTCTACCGTACCGACGACGGCATCATGGCAGTCGATGTGGACGGCGGTGGGAGCAACTTCGAGGTCGGCACCCCGAAGAAGCTCTTCGATGGCCCCTTCCTGGGAGGAACGAACGGCATCTCAGTCGGAGGCTTCATTTTCCCGGACTACACCGTGAGCGGCGACGGCGAGAGCTTTGTGATGTTCGCAGGCCGGGAAGAGACCAGCCGTCCAACCTCGGTGCGCCTGGTCACGAACTGGTTCGACGAGTTGCGCCGGTTGACAGCGGTGGGCAGCAGGTAAGAGAAGACTCGATGTTTCAAAGGTCTCGGGCCATGGAGGAGTGGGGATGATCGGCAGCAGTTTTTCGCAGTACAAGGTGACATCCAAGCTGGGTGAAGGCGGGATGGGGGAGGTGTGGCGCGCCGAAGACACCAAGCTCGGTCGCGACGTGGCCCTTAAGGTCCTTCCGGATGCCTTTGCCCAGGATCCCGACCGTCTTGCCCGCTTCGAGCGCGAGGCGCGAGTCCTGGCGTCGCTGTCCCACCCCAACATCGCCGGCATCCACGGACTCGAAGAAATCGACGGCAAGCGCTTCCTGGTGATGGAGTTGGTGGAAGGCCAAACGTTGGCGGAGCACATCCAGAGGGGACCGATGCCGATCGAAGAGGTGGTGCGCATCGCCCGCCAGATCGCCGAGGCGGTCGAGGCGGCTCACGAAAAGGGCGTGGTTCATCGCGACCTCAAACCGGCCAACGTCAACATCATGCCGGACGGCACCGTCAAGGTCCTGGATTTCGGGCTCGCCAAGGCGCTGGTCGGCGACCCGATGTCAGGCGGCAACGTCAACCAGGATCTCTCGTTGTCGCCGACCATGACCCAGGCCATGACCGGGATGGGTGTGCTCCTTGGAACCGCGGGCTATATGAGCCCGGAGCAGGCGCGCGGCCAACCGGTCGACCGGCGCGCGGACATCTGGGCCTTTGGATGCATCCTCTACGAGATGCTGAGCGGTCGGAAATTGTTCACCGGCGAAACCGCGACCGACGTCATCGGCGCGGTGGTCCACAAGGAACCGGACATCGACGAGCTCTCGTCGAAGGTGCCCAAGCGCATCCGGCTGCTGCTGGAACGGTGCCTGCAAAAAGACGCGAACCGCCGCCTGCAATCGATCGGTGATGCGCGGATCGCCCTCCAGGAATGGCAGGAGAACCCGGAAGCTGAAGAACCCGTGGTTGCCGATACCGCGCGCCGTCCGCCGTGGCTCGTGGCCGCCGGGGTTACGGCCGGACTGGTCCTCGGCGCCGTGCTTGGCGCCACGCTCCTCGGCGGAAAAAACGAGCCCGAACAACTCCGTCGATTCGAGATCAACGTTTCCGAGCAGGGGCTGTTCTCCCGGCTCGGCTCCGGCATCGAGGTCTCGGCTGACGGCAGTAAGATCGCCTATACCACCGGTTCCGAGGGACAGATCCAGGGGCTGGTACTGCGCCCGCTGGACCGCTTCCAGGAGACTGTGCTCGCCAGCGGCGAGGGCGCCACCGGTCCATACCACCCGTTCTTCTCCCCGAATGGAGATTGGTTGGGATTTGTCACGCCACGCGAACTCAAAAAGATCTCGGCCAGCGGAGGCGCGCCGATCACCTTGACCCAGGTAGATCGCAGCCGGGGCGCGAGCTGGGGGCCTGACGGCACCATCGTCTTTGCCCGCTCGGTGTTCTCGCCGCTGTCGTTGATCTCGGCGGCAGGCGGTGACCCGCGGCCGCTCACCGAACTCGATGAGGCGGCAGGCGAGACGACCCACCGGTGGCCGCAGTGGTTGCCCGGTGGCAAGGCCGTGCTCTTCAGCTCGCTTGCCGAGGGTGGCCAGTTCATTTTTGAAAACGGCGCCATCGAAGTCGTTGTGGTCGAGACCGGTGAGCGCAAGGTCGTGCATCGGGGCGGCTACTACCCCCGCTACGTTCCCACCGGGCATATCCTCTATGTCCACGAAGGGACCCTTTTTGCCCTGCCCTTCGACGTCAAAAAGCTCGAGGTCACCGGGTCGCAGATGCCGGTGCTCGAAGGGCTCGAGACCAACGCCGGCCAGGGATCCGCACAGTACGCGGTGTCCGATACCGGGCTGCTCGTATATCTCGAAGGTGGAAACGAGCTCGAGCCCTTCCCGATCGTGTGGACCGACAGCGAGGGCGAAGTCGAGACCTTGTGGGCCGAGCCCGGGATTTACGGTTCACCGCAACTCTCACCCGACGGCGACAGGCTCGCGGTCTCGGTCCTGCGCGGCCAGAATTGGGACGTCTGGGTCTACGATTTGGAGCGCGACGTGGCGACCCGCATCACCTTCGGCAAGGCCTACGACGCCGACCCGGTGTGGTCGCCGGACGGGCGCTGGATCGCCTACGAGGGAGAGGTTGACGGCGTCGACGGCATTTTCCGCAAACGAACCGACGGAACGGGTGACGCCGAGATGTTGCTGGAGCCGGGGAAACATGTATTTCCCGCACCCCGATCCTGGTCTCCCGACGGCAAGTTCATCGCAATACAAAGCTCCGGCGAAGGCGGCCAGACCGATATCTGGGTTCTGCCCCTCGACGAAACCGGCGGCGGCGAGCCCGAGCTGTTCACCAGCACCGCCTTCACCGAAATGGGACCGAGCTTTTCCCCGGACGGCCGCTGGCTGGCCTACAGTTCGACCGAGACCGGGCGCTCCGAGGTCTTCGTCGCCACCTTCCCCCCCGGGGGCGGCAAGTGGCAGGTTTCCGACGGCGGCGGCACCCAGGCCCGGTGGTCGGGTGACGGCCGCGAGCTTTTCTTCCGCACCGACGCTGGGATCATGTCGGTCAAGGTTTCCAGCGAAGGGAGTTCATTCCGCGCCAGTCGTCCGGAGATCGTCTTCGAGGGCAACTTCCTCGGAGGGCTGCAGGGCGTGCTGCTGCCCGGCTTCAACTTTCCTGATTACGACGTCTCAGCCGATGGCAAACGCTTTGTCATGTTCCAGGGCACTACCGAAGGAGCGCTCGCCACCGAGGCCAAGATCGTGCTCGGTTGGTTTGAAGAGCTGCGCCGCCTCGCCGAAGCAGGAGCCCAGTAGCCCGCGATCAGATTGTTCAAAGCTGGTTTGTGCAGGCGGGACGCCTGCACGAATTCGAAGCTCTGATAGGAGTCAGTTCGGTTGATCGCCCGCGGGCGGATAGTCGCAGTCGGGGCAGCCGCGGTCAAACACCACCTTCCAGGTTCCGGCAGACCCCCGTCGCCACACCGAGTTGAAAGTGCCGATTCGGGTTCCATCCGAGGCAATGATCGGTCCCGAGGTGAAGCCGAGCATGCCCGATTCGAGCACCACGGCGGTATCGGGTTGCCAGGAGAAGGGCGCCGCCGGTTCCTCGAAGAACGGCTTCCACGCCGCGGCTATGGCAGCTTTGCCGCGGGTCTCGCCGCGGCTGCTCGTGAACACGGTCTCCTCCTTCGATTTCGGACTCTGAATATACGGAATCCATGGCCCTGCGTTGCGCGCGGCACCGTTCTGCAGCCATCATTTACGATTGACGACGATGATCGTCTTGGATCCAGGAAAGCGTTTCCGTGATCTGTCCGCCTGGGTGGCGGTTCGGCTGGTGTCTCGCGATCCTCAGCGCCGTCCGTGTTTCGGTTTGGGATCCTGCCACTCGCGGAATTTGACCCTGGGGTCGCGTGGGTCGGGGCGGGAGGCGGAGCGGCTGAAGGCCTGAGCGAGCTTGGGGTTGACCTCGACCATCGAGGAGTGGCCGCCGATGGTGATCGCGCCCACATCCGAGCTGCTGATGCCGCCGCGGCGGCAGACGACGGCCAACATCCGTCGTGGATCGGCGCCGTGGTTCCTGCCCCAGCTCACCTGGAATCGGGCCCAGTTGGATGGGCCGGGACGTCGTCCTTTCGACCCGGTGGATCGAGAGCCCCAGCTCTGCTGGGTGGCAACGGGAACGATGTCGTAGGCGTCGCACGGGCCGCCGTGATCGGCTTCACCGAGAAGGGAAGCCACGACCGCGACGGGGTCGCGGTCTTCGAGCAGCTCGGCTGCGACCCGGTGAAGGCGGTCAACTTCGTTGCCATCGCCGGCTTCGAGTTCGGAAACCTTCGTAATGAGCCGTCGGTCCGCAGCTCGGTGGATATCGTCGCGGGTGGGAATAGCGGTCCGCGCGGCCTTGATGCCGGCGTGGTGCAACATGGCGTCGACCCGGCGTGCGGCGCGGGGCGGGACGAAGACGACGCATCGGCCTTTGCGCCCGGCGCGGCCGGTGCGGCCGCTGCGGTGGGTCAGCATATCGGCGTTCTCGGGCAGGTCCACGTTGATGACCCGGGCAATGTCCTGGACATCGAGGCCTCGGGCCGCCACGTCGGTTGCCACGAGAATCGGCGTCTGGCCGCGTCGAAAGGCATTCAACGTGGCTGTGCGCTCGCGCTGGTTGAGATCGCCGGAGAGCGGGCGCACGGCAAAACCGAGACCGGCAAGGGCGTCTGAGAGTTCGGCGGTGTCGATTCGTGTCCGTACAAAGATCAGAGTCTTGGCTTCGGGCTCCATGAGGAGGACGTTCACCAGCGCCTTCAGCTTTTGGTTTCCGTCCACCACCATGGTGGTGTAGGAGATATCTGAGTTCGAGGTGCCGGGTGCGGTGCCGGCGATCATCAACGAATTCTGCTGGTGTCGAGCCGCCACTGATCGGACCGAGGCTGGAAAGGTCGCCGACACCAGGTGGGTGCGGCGGTCCTCGGGTGTTGCGTCCAAGATCGCCGTGATCTCCTCTTCAAAACCCATCGCCAACATCTCGTCCGCCTCGTCGAGGGCAACCACCTGCACCCGGTCGAGCTCGAGGCTGCCGCGTTCGAGGTGGTCGCGCACGCGGCCGGGGGTGCCCACCAGAACCTGGGGGTTGCGTTTGAGCTGACGGAAGTCGATACCGAGCGACGTGCCGCCGGTGAGCGACACCACGGTGGCGCCCAGAGGCGCGAAGAGCCATGACAGTTCTTCGCAGAGTTGGACCGCCAATTCCCGGGTGGGTGCGACCAGCAGCACCGAGGGCCGCGCCCGCACTGGGCCACGGTTCTCGAGCGTCACGGCGGCGGCCACCTCATCGGCAACCACCAGACCCAGGGCCACGGTCTTGCCGGACCCGGTCTGCGACGAGATGCGCAGATCGCGTCCCGCAACTTCGGGATTCAAAACAGCGGTCTGGATCGGAGTCAGTTCAGTGAAGCCGCGGGTGGCGAGAACGGCGCCAAGGCCCGCGGGGACCTCCGCAAAGGATGTTTCATGCATGTGAGTTTCCAAACGGGTTCGGTCGCGGGCGCTTGCTAGGACACCGGGACTGGGGTCAATAGGAGGGCAGCTGGTGTCATTTCACACATGGGCAGCGCACCCGGAACGCCCGTGATTGTAACAGAAACACACAATCAGGTCGATCTACGACATTTTTGGACTGATTGGGTAAATTTCGGCCACGTAGCATCAACGGAACCCAACGGGATTATCACCCTTTCGTGAGACTGCTGTGTGAACCGGGCCTACGGAGCTGTACTCGACCACGCCGAGGTGTTTCCCAACTCGAACCCATCGGCGAAGATATCGCCGGCTCTGGTTCCAGACAGCTAGGCGAGCACCCGTGATGCAAGGTAGGTGACGGCGGAGACGGTCGAACACAGGACTGTTCCCCACACAAGGTCGACCAGGGCAACTGTCAGAGGGAATCCCTCGAGGGTCGCCAGGTTGGTCAGATCATAGGCGGCGTAGGTGACGAGACCAAGGACCGCCCCGAGCACCAGCGCCTGGGTCAGGCTCTGGTTTTCGATCGCCGGCCGCACGGCGAGGATGACGACTCCGGCGACAAATACCAGATAAAAGACGCCCGCAGCCGCCCAGTTGACGTTGGCCCGCATCAGGTGGCCCATCTGCGCCTGGTAGAACGAACGGGCAACCAAACCCAGCCAGATCATGTCGATGATCAAGAAGGTGACGATGGCCACCCCGTACAACTTGAAGAAGTCAGTCAATGTCATGCCCCGGATTGTCGCAGATCAGTGCTTCCGGTTCCAACATCGTCCGGCTGTGTGCTTCGAGTTCTGGAGCAACAGGGGAGACCTGCCGTGATCGAGTCGGCGGGGATTGCGAACGATTGCAGTGAGGTGTGAGACGAATCCGCTCGCCGGTCGGTGGAGAGGTGGATCAAGCTCTAAATGCCTGGTAGCCATCGCGACCCGCAATTGTGGAAGGCGACGATGTCAGCTCGAACTCCTACGGTTGTTCAGATCGGTCCACATGATCTGGGAGTGTGGGCTTTCGGGCTTTCGCTCGAGCTCGAAAGGATCGCCGGCCGGGCCTTTGGCGCGCGCCAGAATCTCATCGATGCGATCGTGATCTTCCGTGTCGAGGCGAATGTCGAAGACCGAACGATGGTCGTCCCTGTGATCCCGGGAGCCCACACCGATCATCACGGCGGCGACCCGGTTCCGGTCGAGCACCCAGCGCGCGGCAACGGTTGCAATGGTGGCGTCATGTCGGGAAGCGATTTCCTGGAGTGTTTCGAGCACGTCCTGGTGGAGAGCCCACCCGCCGAACTCGTCGATGATCAGCTTGTATTTGACGAGTGAGCGGTTGTCGAACGGGGTGCCGGGTTCGGCTGCCCGCAAAAACCTCTCGGTCATGAATCCGCCGGCGAGGACACCATAGCAGAGGAGGTGGATGCCGCTCTTCTGACAGAGATCAGTCATGGTCCCGTCCGCCCTGCGATCGAGGAGGGAATATTGGGTCTGGTTGGTGATGATCGGCACTCCCGCTCGGACCAGGTCTTCGAGGTGGCGTGCATCGAAATTTGTGGTCCCCAGACAGCGGATCTTCCCCACATTCTGGAGCTCGGCGAGCCAGCCCGCCACCTCCAGGTAGTTGGGCAGATCGTAGTCCCACCAATGGAGTTGTACGAGATCCAGGCGCTCGACTCCGAGGCGCGTGAGGGAGCCCTCGATCGAGGCGGTGACGTCCGACCGACGCAACGTCGCCAGCGCCGAGCGATCGGGCACGTACTTGGTATGAATCTGAACAAGAGATGGGTTGCGGTGCGATCGCCGCAGTTCCCTCAGCAACAGACCGAGAAGTTCCTCCACGCCGAGATAGATGTCGGCGCAGTCGAATGTCGTGAATCCCGCATCGACGAGCCGCAGGAGTTTCTTGACCGTCTGGATCGGATCGACCGCTTCAGACTGATGTCCCCGTGACAGTTGCCAGAGCCCGTTGATGACCCGGCACACCGAATAGCCCGGGGCCAGTTCGATGCGCTCGGTCACGAACTCTCCCCGGTTTCGACCAGGGGCACACGGGTGACCTCTCGATGGCGAAAGGTCGTGCGACCGGTGCGGACGATCCGGAACCTGCCGCCGCAGTTCGGGTCGGGGCAGGCAATCACTGTGTCAGTGGTCATCCAGTCGTTGGCATCGGTGTCTCGCTGTTTGGCGGGCAACAACGGTAGCAATGCGGCGAGGGAGTAGATCGGAAAGGTCTGACCCGGCGGCAACGACAGATTCTCGCCCGACACCTCGAAGGAATCGCCCTCTTGGTGGTTGCACACCATCTCCTTGTCGCCGGCGATGACCTCGACGCGCAGATCCCAAAGTGTGAATTCGTCGGATCGATCGGCCATGGAGTCCTCCTGTCGGTCAACCATACTACGAGGCCTCGGGGGTCTGGTATGTTGAAGCGCTTTGAACGAACCTGATCCGCACCCAACAGAGCTGCGTTTTCGTGGCGGGGTCTTCGGAACCCTCGCCCCTTTTGTGCTCTTCCTGGCAGGCGTCGCGTGGCTTGGGCTCTCAGGAGCTCCGGACGAAAGGGGTTTCTGGCCGGTGCTGATGGCGGCGCTCGCCCTGGCCATGCTGTTGGCGCGCGACCGGTCGCAGTGGGCCGATACCGTCGTCCGCGGGATGAGCCAGCCGATCGTCCTCCTGATGATCCTGGCCTGGCTGTTGGCGGGCGTATTGGCGAGCCTGATCAACGCCAGCGGGTTTGTCGATGCGCTGGTCTGGGCGGCGCAGGGATCGGGTGTCCACGGTGGAGGCTTCACCGTCGCCGCATTTCTCATCTGCTGTCTCGTTTCGACCGCGACCGGGACCAGTCTGGGCACAATGATCCTCTGTGCGCCGCTGCTCTATCCGGCGGCGGCCGGTCTCGGGACCGACCCGGTGATTTTGATGGGTGCCGTCATCGGCGGGGCGACCTTCGGCGACAACATCTCGCCGGTTTCGGACACCACCATCGCCTCGGCATCGACCCAGGGGGCCGACATCGGTGGAGTGGTTCGGAGCCGGCTCAAGTATGCGATCCCAGCCGCGGTCGTGGCGGTTATCGCCTATGGCGCCCTGGGTGGGGCAGCGACCGCTTCGAGCGAAGAGTTCGTATCGTCCGGAAACCTCCGGGCGTTGGCGATGGCGATCGCCCCGTGCATTGTGATCGGGCTGCTGATTGCTCGACGACCTCTTCTGGAGGGCCTGCTGACTGGAATCCTGGTGGCCGCGGGTATCGGGCTTCTGCTCGGTCTGATTCGTCTCGACCAGATCATCTCGATCGACACCGCGAGCTATTCCGCCCGCGGACTGATAATTGACGGGATGGAGCGCGGGATCGGGATCTCGATCTTCACCATTCTGTTGTCGGGCCTGGTGGCGGGTATCGAGGCCTCGGGCATCCTCGGGCGGATTGTCGACGCGACCAGCAATAAGATCTCCTCGCCGCGTGGCGCCGAGATCTGGATGTTCTCCACGGTCTCGGCGGCGGTCGTCTTGACGACGCATTCGGTGGTCGCGTTGCTAACGGTTGGCGACTACGCCAGAAAAATTGGAGAGAGATTTGGCCTCGGCAGATACCGGCGAGCCAACCTCCTGGATCTTACCGTGTGCGTCTACCCCTTCATCCTCCCGTATTGCATTCCCACCGTGCTCGCCTCGAGCACCACGAGCTCGGGTGCCGCTGCGGGCCTCCCGCATCTCGCCCCGCTGCAGATCGGGTTGGCAAATTTCCACTCCTGGGCCTTGTTGGTGGTGACGGTCCTGGCAATTGTCACTGGCTACGGAAGGTCGGATGATGAGCCCGGAACATGAAATTGCCGGGCAGCCGCGGGCGAGAACCGATCACCAGCGAAACGGGTCGCGGAACACGCTGCAGTCGCTATACCCACCTGCAATCGTCTCGGCCAGGACGCGATCGTCCGCGGCGCGATCGTCGTTGCCGAGCAGCTCATAGCACGCGGCCCGGGCGGCGATGGGGTAGGCGAGCTCAGGACGCATTTCGTGGGCGAGTGTAAAGTCCCCGATTGCGGCTCATACACTCATGGTAGCGCGCCAGCCTGGCTCGGCGTGACTCATATCAGGTCGCGGAATCGGGGCATCCCTGCCGCCGGCGATTATCGTCTCAGGGAAGACTCACCCGCATTCACCATCCCGGCGTTTGTCGATCTGCCGTTTCCGCAAATGGGATCATCGACGGTCTCTCGTTGATTTTCGAAAATGGCTTCGAGTGGGGGGACATGTCGCGTTGGGAGCCTTGAGGTCGGGGCCGTCGGGACCCAATAATCGGCGAATGATCCTCATCAGAGCATCGAATTCGTGCAGCCGGGACGGCCGCACCACAACGCCAGATCTGATCTCTTGTGATCTGCAGTTGTGGTTTCATTGGGCTCATTGAAACGGGAAAATCAATCGCCCCTGCTATCGTTGTCGAATCGAGAGACGACATTCCCGAAAAGGGTTGAGGAGAGTGGTGTGAATACAAGTGCGATGTGCGCCCTCGGGGTCTTGGTGACGAAAACATGAAGATCGAACCAAAGATCCGAAGCAATATCTGCCTGACGGCCCATCCTGTAGGCTGTCGGGAGCAGGTGCGGGAACAAATCGACTACGTTCGGAGCCAACCACCGATCGATGGGCCGAAACGGGTTCTGGTTGTCGGGTCCTCGAACGGTTATGGATTGGCCGCTCGGATCACGTCGGCATTCTCGTGCGGTTCGGCTACAGCTGGCGTGTTCTTTGAGCGACCGGGCACCGAAAGGCGCACGGCGACTGTCGGCTGGTACAACAATGTCGCGTTCGAGGAGGAAGCCCGGAAGATCGGTTTGGCGGCCGTCAGCGTCAACGGGGATGCTTTTTCGAACGACGTCAAGAGCGAGACGATTCAACGGATACAGGACGAAATGGGCCCGGTTGACTGCGTGATCTACAGCATCGCGGCCCCGCGGAGGATTGATGCGAAGACCGGTGAGATCTACTCGTCGGTGGTGAAGCCGATCGGACAGCAGTTCCGCGGCAAGACCGTCGACATCAAGACCGGCGCGCTGTCGGATGTGGTCGCCGAGCCCGCGACCGAGGAGGAGATCGCCGAAACGGTCAAGGTGATGGGCGGTGAGGACTGGATGGATTGGATCTCTGCGCTGAACGACCGGGACATGCTCGCCCCAGGCGCGGTGACGGTGGCGCTCTCCTACGTCGGTCCTGCCTTCACTGCGGCGATCTACCGCGACGGCACGATCGGCCGCGCCAAGGAGCACCTCGAAGCCTCGGCAGAAGAAATCCAGGGCCGCTTCAAGGACCAGAATCTACGGGCCATCGTGTCGGTCAACAAGGCGCTGGTCACACGCGCGAGCGCCGTCATTCCCTCGGTGACTCTCTACATCTCTCTGCTCTATGCGGTCATGAAACGCAAGGGCTTGCACGAGGGTTGCATCCAACAGATGTACCGCCTCTACCACGACTACCTCTTCACGGCTGACCCGAAACCACTCGACTCCGGCGGCAGGATTCGGCTGGACGACTGGGAGATGCGCGACGATGTCCAGCGCGAGGTCGCCGAACTCTGGCAGCAGGTGCAGGACGACCCGGCGCGGCGGGTCCCGGAGATCGACGGTTTTCGTAGCGAATTCCTGAGACACCACGGCTTCGAGATGCCGGGGGTGGACTACGACCTCGAGGTGGATGCTACCTAGCAGGTCGGGATCTGACCTCCTGAAAGACGGAACACGGAGTTGACGTTGTGCCGATGCAGGGCGCGACCCGCTACAATAATTGAGACCTGATATCGACAACCTGGGCCATCTGTGGACGATGCGGGATGTCTTTGATTGCTGACGGGAGGTTTTGACAGATGGAAACTCGTGCCGCAGTGGCCTTTGAGGCCGGTAAGCCCCTGACCATTGAAACCGTGACCCTGGAAGGCCCGAAAACTGGAGAGGTTCTGGTGGAGGTCAAGGCCACCGGGATCTGTCATACGGATGAGTTCACCCTGTCGGGGGCCGACCCCGAAGGGCTGTTCCCGTCGATCCTCGGCCACGAAGGCGCCGGGGTGGTGGCCGAGGTGGGTGCCGGCGTCACCAGCGTCGACGTGGGCGACCACGTGATTCCTCTGTACACACCGGAGTGCCGGCAATGCGACTACTGTCTGAGCGGCAAGACCAATCTGTGCCAGGCGATCCGTAGCACTCAGGGGCAGGGCCTAATGCCGGATGGCACCAGCCGGTTCAGTCTTGGCGGAGAACCGATCTTCCATTACATGGGCACATCCACCTTCGCCAACCACATCGTGTTGCCGGAGATCGCGGTGGCAAAGGTGCGTTCCGATGCTCCTTTTGACAAGATCTGCTACATCGGTTGCGGCGTCACCACCGGGCTCGGCGCGGTGATCAACAC
>JASJGQ010000084.1:0-3167 GCA_033791425.1 Acidobacteriota bacterium | reverse complement strand
CGGCAAAGGTACGTCCGAAAACCTGGCACGGTAGGATCGTCCCGAGCAGGTTGAGCTCACCGACAAACCGCAAGGCGTCGGCCGGCAGGTCGAAAAATGGGAGATCATCGCCGGTGGTGGCCCGCGGATGGTTGCCGCCGGCAGCGTTGATCAGGGTGTCGATCGGCCCGAACTCACCGCAGATGGACTTCTCCGATTCGGCGAGGGCCGCCGCGTCCAGAACATCACCACCGACGACGATGGCGCTGCCTGGACCCTGGTGCAGACGATCTTGAAAGCGATCGGCGAGCGACGGGTCTTTGTCGAGAATCGCGACCTTGGCGCCGCAGGCCACCAACGAGCATGCGATCTCGCCGCCGAGAACGCCTGCGCCGCCGGTGACGACCATCGTGCGGCCGGTGAAATCGTAGGTGTCAGCCATGCATCATTCCCCTGCGTCCGCCTCGTTCACGAACGGCTGTAAGTGTCGTTCAAAGTGCGCCGCCAGACCCTCGCCGTACGCCTCGTGGTTGCGCCGGAGAGTCTCCCTCAGCCGGTTTCCGTAGGCGTCGAGCACCGAGCCGAAGGTCACATGGAGCACTTCCCGGGCATCGAAATCATCCAACAACCCCGCCAGGTCGTCATCCGCCAGACGCTCCTCGGCAGGCACCTTTTCGAGGCGCGCAGAGACGTGATAGGTCGCGCGGTCGGTCTCGTACCGGTCGCGAGCCAACTCGAGGATTTCCCGGAACAGACCGGGGTCGACCCGGGCCACCGCCCTCAGGGCTTCGAGATAACTGGTGCCCGCCGTCTTGACGTGGACGAGTGGCGCCTCCCCATCCTCTGCAACAACCGCGGTCAACCTGGCAGTGATCGGATAAATGCTGAACTTGTCGGAACCCGAATGCAGGCTGAGCTTGTATGGCCCGAGCTTCCTCGCCACGGCGGCATGTCTGGCGAACTCCGCCTCGAAGACCTCGAGGTCACCGATAAAGTCCACACCTTTTTCGAATTCTCCGACAAATCGAGGAGCCAGACTGACCCAGCGGACACCGAGCCGGCCGAGCTCGCCGGCGATGTAGAGGTGCTCGGCAACAGAGGTCGGGTTGGCGGTCTCGTCGACCGACACCTCGAGCTCGAACTTACCTTTGCCGACCCGCTCCAGAATATGGCGGTACATGGTGACAGTGTGAGCCACCGCGTGGCCGTACTTGGCGGCCGCTCGCCAAAGCTGATCACGATCCATACATTCCGTGCCGCTGTCGAGCTCGACCGCACGATCCACGTATCTCGCTTCCAGATCGCCGAGGGTGTCCTCGAGGGTCTCCCAGGGCAGGGACTGCAGCTTGGCTTCAAGGATCTCCGGAGGGGCCGTATGAGCCTCGTCGTCCACATGGTCGCCGGGGTCGATCGTAAAGAAGGTGAAACCTGCGGTGGCGAACGCCTCGACGTCCTTTTGAGTCTTGAGGTGGTCGGCATCCGCGCCCCACGGCAGCCGCCATCCCTCCTCGAAAACACCCCAGATGGCGTCGTCCATCACGTCCCTGGGGGTGCGGCCGGTTCGGGCATTTTCGCGTACCGACTGTTGGGCAAAAATCGGTGCGATGGCCGTCTCCGGTTTGCAAACCCTCCTCAGGGCGCGGATGTGGCCGGGGGTCGCGAGACCCAGACGATCGCCAAATCCTGCCGATGTCTTGAGCCCCAGCGGAACCGGCCTGAGCCACGGCAATCGTTCCCGCAATGCTGCGGCATTGGCTGCCGTCAACGGACACAACAGGATTCCGCTGGCTTCGTGAACCGACCCGGAAAACCCCGTCGAGTCGCCAACGACCCCGAGCATTCTGATGCCTTCAGTCGTTCGAGCGAAAAAAAAGGTGGCGCCTCCGTCGCGGATGATCGACGGGTCGGCGATCTCCAGACCCGTTGCGCCAAGGAGCTTGAACTCACGGTTCATGACCTTTTCTGCAACCATTTACAGCGCCCTCAAAAAGGCCGCTGCGTGTTTCGCCGCAGTGTCGGCATCCGGCAACGGCATGAATTCGCCGGAGATGAAACCCTGATATCCGGTGATCTCGAGATCATCGAGAATGGCCCCGAAATCCATGTGGCCCGCGCCCGGGTACCAGCGGTTGGAGTCGGCGACATGAAAGTGGAAGATACGGTCGCCGCACATTCTGATGCTCGCACCGATATCACTTTCCTCGATATTCATGTGGAAGGTGTCGAGCAACAGACCGAAATTGTCCTTACCGACACGTTCGATGAGCTCCAGACCATCCCTGGCTGAGTGAATGAGGTCCGTCTCGTAGCGGTTCATGGGCTCGAGGGCAAAACGAACCCCGGTGCCTTCAGCCGCTGTCGCACACTCTTGAATCGCATCGACGAGGTAGACCATGGACTGCTCATGGGTCTGGCCCTCCGGTGTAATGCCCCGAATGAGACCCAGAATGACGATCGCGTCGAGATGCGCAGCCAAGGGTATATGACTCGAGATTCGTTTGATGGCCGCGGCCCGGACAGCGGGGTCATCACTGGTGAAGGAGAGGCCTTCCTCACCCCAAGCCTGGCCGGTGCCGATGGCCGGCACCACCAACTTGTGTTCGGCAACGACGCGCTCGAGCTGGCCGGCGTTCACCAGTGCTGGATCCCGCACGGCCAGTTCGACACCGTCGTAGCCCCAGGATGCGATCTTGGCGACATTCGCCTCGAAATCACCCTTGAAGGCCACCGCCTGGAAGGCGGCAGCGTGGGTTGACAGCACTACGCTGAGATTCATAAACGCAATCCCTAACTTTGACCTATCTGCGGCAGTTGGTAGACCGGCTTCCAACCCTCGCTCAGAGGCTCGCGCAGATAGGGTTCCATCTCCGCCTCGGTCCTCAAGGTCACCATTTCAACAGGAGGAACCGTTCCCGCCGGGAAGGCCTCCAATGTCTGATCGTTCAGTAGAGTCAGATACTTGAGGATGGCCGCCACCGGGCGCTTCGCCTTTTCGGCTGTTCCCCGGGTCGCCTTACCGACCACGCCTTCAGGAGTGGAGGGAAGTTCGATAGCGAAATGGCCTTCACCCTCCGACCAACGGCTGGGCCGGCTGAAGGGATCCACCGATTTATCAAAATGGCCGTCGGGAAGATAGCCGATGCCTTCGGTGTCCACAGCGTATTTCATGTCCACCATGTCGGGGTGGA
>JASJGQ010000083.1:0-2694 GCA_033791425.1 Acidobacteriota bacterium | reverse complement strand
CTGCCGCCATGAAGAGATCGGTCGTTTTCTTCGAGTAGTTCCAGGTCATAGTGCCTCCGCCTGCGAGCCACGCAGGCACTGGATGATACCTGATCCCACGCCGCATTATTCCTGATCCCCGCGTGCCCGCGAGAATCTGCAGGGTCCGCGCCTGAGAGACTCCACCCCCTGATGTGGTCGATCGGCGCGGGCAGACATAATGGAACCGCCAAGTCGCGAAGGTCGCGAAGAGATAGCCGAGTTTATCTATTGATGCATCGCAGGGCTGATGTGAATGGCGCGCGGTCCGGATCGGAGGGGGCCCGGGTAAAACGGCGCGGTGCTTTGCGGAACCCTGGCGTGCATCGCGTCTTCGCGGTTTCAATGTGCGAACCGGCGATCAGCGCAGGTGCTCCCAAGAAACGACGCTTCCGGCCACCGGGTCGTGCGATGAAGATGAAACTGCCAACGTCGACTTTTGACTGTCGACTCATTCCCTCTCAAACACCTCGGTAGGGTCGATGCCGAGTTCGCCAGCGATCTGAGCGATCTCGCTGCGTTCCAACGCACAGAAACACCCGTCGGCGTCGGCGACCGCCTTCAGCAGTCTGACGATGGAGGCGCGTTGGGGGGAGTCGAGCCTCGACCGAAGTCCGCGGCTGATGGCGTAAGCGCTCGCGCAATCGGCGAGCTGCAGTAAACTCGGGCGATGGCGCTTCTCACGTCTTCCCGTCGTCTCGCGTTCATTGTCGTTCTCCTCGTCATTGCGGTGCCGGTCCTGGCGGCCTCGCCCGATCCGGTCCGGGGAACCGGGGGTGCGGTCGCGAGCGCGGCTCCAGCGGCCACCGAGGCGGGTCTGGAGATCCTCCGCGCCGGTGGCAACGCCGTTGATGCGGCGGTGGCGACGGCCATCGCGCTCGCGGTGGTCCACCCCCAGGCCGGCAATCTCGGCGGTGGTGGCTTCGCGGTATCGCGGATGGGCGGCAAGGTAACGACTCTTGATTTTCGCGAGGCAGCCCCCGCAGCCGCCGACCACGACATGTACCTCGACGCCACGGGCGAACCGGTGGCCGAGAACAGCCTGGTCGGCCCGTTGGCGGCCGGGGTGCCCGGTTCGCCGGCAGGTCTGTGGGAACTCCACCAGCGATACGGTTCGATGGATTGGGCGCAGGTGGTGGCCCCGGCCGTACGGCTGGCTGGTGACGGATTTGTGGTGACCCCCCGGCTCGAGAGATCCGTTGCCAAGGCGGCGAAACTGCTCGGCCGATTCCCGGAAACCGCGGCGGTGTGGTTGCCCGGCGGCAAACCGCCGGCCGCGGGCTCCGTCATGACGATTCCCGATCTCGCGGCCACGCTTCTTGCCTATGCTGAAAAGGGCCCCGCAGCCATCACCGGCGGTGCCCTGGCAACGGCCATTGAAACCGTCTCTGATCGGCACGGCGGCATTCTCACCGTGGCGGACCTCGAGGCCTATCGTCCGGTGTGGCGCGAGCCCGTGTTCTTTGACGCCTTCGGATGGAGGGTGGCCTCCATGCCGTTGCCCTCCTCCGGAGGGATCATCCTCGGCCAGACCACCGGTCTGCTTGAACGCGTGGAGTGGCGGCAGACGCCTCGGTTCGGGGCCGAACGAGCCCACCTGCTCGTCGAGGCATGGCGCCGTGCCTACGCCGATCGTGTCCTTCTCGGCGATCCTTCGACCACTCGCGCCACGGCCGCCGATCTCCTCGATGAAAAGTGGTTCGATCTCAGGGCGCGCGAGCTTGATTCACTCCGAGCCACGCCCTCGGCCGATGTCAGGCCCTGGACCCCAGAGGCCACAAGCGAATCCACCGAAACCACCCATCTCTCGGTAGCGGACGGCGCCGGCAACGTGGTCAGCATCACCACCACCCTCAATGGGAGCTTCGGCTGTGGTCTGGTCGTTCCGGGCGCCGGCTTCCTGCTCAACAACGAGATGGATGATTTCGCGACCGCCCCGGGTCGGCCCAACCTCTATGGTCTGATCCAGGGAGAGGCCAACGCAGTGGGACCGGGCAAGCGGATGCTGTCATCCATGTCGCCCGCCGTTGCGTGGCGTGAGAATGAAACGGTGGCACTGGGATCGCCCGGTGGTTCCACGATCCCTACCGTGACCGCTCAGGTCCTCCTCAATATGATCGTTGACGGGGACGACATCCAGGCCGCCGTCAACCGGCCCCGGATCCACCACCAGTGGATGCCCGATGAGATCGCGGTCGAGCCCGATGCGCTCTCGCCGGAAACGGCGATGGAGCTCGAGCGACGCGGCTACCGGCTCAAGGATCGAAGTCGACTGGGAGAGGTGAACGCGGTGCGAGTGACGTCTGATGGGACGGTCGAGGCGGCCGCCGATCCGCGAGGACCGGGTTCGGCGGGGGTGGTCCAACCCGCCCCGGGCTCGTAATGCGGATCGTCGACGAGATCCGGGAGGAGCACCGTCTCATCGATGAGGTGACGGGCTCGTTGTTTTTCTGGGCCGATCGCGGCTCCGAACATCCCGACGCAGCCGGCGACCTCGAAGATCTGATCCACTTTCTGCGCGTGTATGTGCACGGTTGTCACCCCCACCGCGAAGAGGTTCATTTCAAAGCGCTGGTGGAACACGGTGAAGTTCCGGGCGATCACGGTCCATTGGTGATTCTCACCCAGGAGCACGAGAGCGTGCCTCCTGTTCTGGATGAGCTCGCGTCGGCAGGC
>JASJGQ010000082.1:0-2692 GCA_033791425.1 Acidobacteriota bacterium | reverse complement strand
GTTTGCTCAGCATCCACGGATAGGCCGGCATGATCGAGCCCGGTGTGATGGCGCGGGGGTCGTCCATATGGCGGACGTGCCACAGATCGGGATACTTGTTGCCGATCCGGTGGAGATCGGGCCCGATGCGGCGCGAGCCCCACTGGAACGGATGGTCATAGACAAACTCGCCGGCCTTGGAGTATTCGCCGTAGCGCTCGGTCTCGGCGCGCAGCGGCCGGATCATCTGTGAGTGGCAGTTGTAGCAACCTTCGGAGATGTAGATGTCGCGGCCCACGAGCTCGAGCGGGGTGTAGGGCGTCACCGTGGCGATGGTGGGGACGTTGGACTTGATCAGGACGGTCGGGATGATCTCGAATAGCGAGGCGACGATCACCGTCACCGCGACCATGATTGTGAACTTCAGAGGGAGACGTTCCCACCTGCGGTGCCAGGTGGTGCGGAAGAAACGCTCGAGGGTGTAGGCCACGTTGGCCACGTGCGTTCCGGAGGTCGCGAGCGGTGAGGCCGGTTCGGGGCGATCGACATAGGTCTTCGAGAGCGCAGCGGCTTCGTAGACCGGCACCTGCAGCGGATGCGGGCGGCTGCGCCAGGTCATGAGCATGTTGACGCCCATCAGGATCGCGCCGGCGAGATAGGCGGTGCCGCCGATGACCCGGACCCAGTACATGGGGATCAGCCGCAGTGTCGTCTCCACGAAATCGCCGTACTTGAGGTAGCCCTCCTCGTCGAAGGCGAGCCACATGAGCCCCTGGGTCAGTCCGGCGGCATAGATGGCGACGATGTAGAGCAGGATACCGATGGTGCCGAGCCAGAAGTGGGCCTCGGCGAGTTTGTTCGACCACAGTTCGGTCTGATACAGCCGCGGCAGCAACCAGTAGATCATCCCGAAGATCAGAAATCCGACCCAGCCGAGGGCGCCGGCGTGGACGTGGGCGATGGTCCAGTCGGTGTAGTGCGAGAGCATGTTGACCGATCTGATCGCAAGCAGCGGACCCTCGAAGGTGGACATGCCGTAGAAAGTGATGGCAACAACAAAGAACTTGAGCACCGGGTCCGAGGCGACCTTGTGCCATGCCCCGCGCAGGGTCAGAAGCCCGTTGAGCATCCCGCCCCACGACGGCATCCAGAGCATCACCGAGAAGACCATGCCCAGGGTCGAAGCCCATGCGGGAAGCGCGGTGTAGTGAAGGTGGTGGGGTCCGGCCCAAATATAGAGAAACACCAGCGTCCAGAAGTGGATGATGGACAGCCGGTAGGAGAAGATCGGTCGGTTGGCCGCCTTGGGCAAGAAGTAGTACATGATCCCGAGGAAGGGTGTCGTCAGCAGGAAGCCGACCGCGTTGTGGCCGTACCACCACTGCATGAATGCGTCCTGCACCCCGGCGTAGATCGGGTAGGAGCGGAAGAGCCCCGCCGGAACGGCCAGATTGTTGAAGACGTGGAGCACGGTGATGGTGATGATGGTGGCGATGTAAAACCAGATCGCGACATAGAGGTGGCGTTCGCGCCGACGAGCGATGGTGCCGAAGAAGTTGATGGCGAAGATGATCCACACCACGGCTATGGCGATGTCGATGGGCCACTCGAGTTCGGCGTACTCCTTGCTCTGGGTGATCCCGAGAGGGAGTGTCACCGCCGCTGCGACGATGATCAGCTGCCATCCCCAGAAGTGGAGATTGCTCAGCGCCTTTGAAAACATCGGTGTTTTCAACAGCCGCTGCATGGAGTAGTAGACCCCCGCAAAGATCGCATTGCCGGCAAAGGCGAAGATCACGGCGTTGGTGTGCAGCGGGCGGAGCCGACCGAAACTCAACCAGGGTAGTTCGAAGTTGAAGAACGGCGCTGCGAGTTCGAGAGCGACGATGAGGCCGACCAACATCCCGACGACCCCCCAAACAAAGGTCACCAGAGTGAAGCGACGAACAATTGCATCGTCATAGCTGAACTTCTCGATCTGGACGCTCATCAATACCCCCTCAACAGGATGCCGAAATATTTCGTGCATTATCCATCTGTTTCGCGTTCTTGTGTAGAAATTGAGATTGTCGCGCCGGTACGAACCGCTCGCTGGGCGATATCCGCCAGAGTCGTGCCGGCCAGCAAATCGTGGAGCGACTGCCGGATCCCGGTCAGTCGATCGTGGAGCGGACAGGTGTCGCTGTCGGTGCAGTTGGCCTGGCCGAGAAGGCACTCGACCCCGGACAGTCCGTCCTGAAACGGTTGAACCACCGCGAGCAGCGAAATCTCGTCGGCCGAGCGATTGAGCCGGAAACCACCCGCACGCCCGCGTTGTGAGGTCACCAGATCGGTGGCTTTCAACCGACGGAGGATCTTGCTCAGGAACTGGGGTGGCAGATCGAGTTCATCGGCGATTTCGGCGGAATGGAGCGCACTGTCCCCCTCGCGAAGGGCGAGAAGAGAGAGGGCACGAACCGCGTATTCTGCACTGCGCGACAGCATCGCGACGGATATTAGGACCCTCGTGTCCGCTTTGTCAAGATGAAGGGCCCGTGGGGCGGGCGGCGTCCCGACAGAGGATCAATTGATGTCCCAAGCCCTGCCCCTGGAGATTGAGGTTCTCATTGGGGCTCGACCGGAAACACAGAGCATCGGAGCCGCGGTAGGAATGGGAGGGATCGGAGTCCGGCGACTGAACTCGGACGCGAACGCGAACGCGAACGCGAATGCG
>JASJGQ010000081.1:0-5737 GCA_033791425.1 Acidobacteriota bacterium | reverse complement strand
CATGATCACCCGGGCGAGGAACTCGGACGGGTCGAAGGTCTCCACCGGATCCAGGTGCAACGCCGGGTCCTCGTGCCCACCCTTCCGCCGGTACCGCACCTCCCTCACCCCATCCCAGGCCATCCGTTCGAGGCTGATCGGCGGCCGCATGATGTAGCGGGCGAGCCGCTCGACAGCAGGCTGATCCTCCGGCTCGACAGTGACCCGGTTGTGAACCGAGAATCCCGTGTGACGCCACGACAGCAGCAGATCGGTCCGCTCCTCGCTGAGAAGACCCTCGCCCTGGAGCAGCCGCATCACCTTGTGGCGGAACAGCAGCTCGGCCGCACGCTCGTCGATGTACGGTACCGGGACCCACTCCCAGTCTCGCGTCCATCCCCCACGCGAAACCATAGCGTGAAGGTGCGGCTGCCAGTTGCCGAGATCGCCGGCAGTCTGCACGACGGCGACCATCCCGGGCCGGAACGTCGCGTCGCCCACCGCTGCGATCATCAGCTCGAGCACCGTCTCCCACGCGGCACGCGAAAGGCCCCCGAGCAGCTCCCTGTGGTGCAGGAAGTACGGGCGCAGCATCTTGGGGATGACGAAGACCCACTGCGCATGCGATACCTCCTCGAGCACGTCCTCCGCCAGCAGCGTCGCAGTCGCCGCCGAGCGCTTCGCCGCGCACGACGGACACAGCTCGCGCGTCTTGCACGAGAAGGCGAGCAGAAACTCCTCGCGACAGTCCGGACACCGTACCCGCGCGAAGCCGTTCTCGAACAAGCCGCAGTCGAGATATCGCCGGATCTGCTCATCGACGAAACCCCGCCAGAACCCGAACCGACGCTCGAAGCGGTCCTCCCACTGCCCCTTGACCTCCTCGAAGTGAGTTTCGAAGAGACGATACAGAGGCGTCGCGCGAGGATTCCGCGCGCGGTACTGGGTGGTGCAGGCTGGTGCCACAGCGACGCTCGGCGTCTGCTGCAGCGTGGACGGATCACCTCATCGTGGATGATGCCGCAGCGCCAGTCAAGGCCGCCCCGCTGCGTGCCACCATCGCAGGCGGGGACGCCTGCGCTACAAGGACAACCGGAGCCATGTCCGAGTGAGTCATTTCCACTGGTTGGAGGCCTGAAAAGAACGACCCGCTGAAGCAGGTGACTAAAACTGGAAACCGGTTCATCCGCTACAAGACCAGCCCATGCGGTATTCCGCCAACCTGCGCGCGTGGTGACCGGCGCCGTTGTTGGCCCGGTGGCAAAAGGAAGCTGACGCTCCGCGATCATCAACCGCTCACAGTAGTTGTGAGAGAAAAGTCCTGGCCGGAACCACGAGTGGGCCTCGCGGCTGGGCGAAGCAATCCGCATCCACGTAATCGGCTTCGACGACGACCTGGAAGGCGAAGGGTGCCTTGATCTGATTCTGGAAGTGCTGAAGAGAACCATCGAGTGATTCACTGCGGTGTTTGACCTCGACCAAAAACCAGGGGTGGTCGTCACGAACGACTACGAAGTCGACCTCCCGCTTCTCCTTGTCACGTAGATATCCCAGCTCGAAGCGGCCAAGACCGAGGTCGTTCCAACCTTCTACCGCCTTGAGCAAGTGGCAGCCGACAAAAGTCTCGGCCCTGTCGCCAGGATCCTCGATGGACGCCCAGTCGCGTAAGAACCATTTGGGCTCCTTGCGCAGAGAACGGGTCACGTTCTTAAACCAAGGGCGCACCAGAAAACCCAGATGCAGGTTGCGCAGGGTGTCGATCCAGCGCCGGATGGTATCGACCGTCGCGCGCACGTCCCGCGCCAGGTTGCTGTATATGAGCTGCTGGGCTGAGCGGGCTGCGAGGAGCCTGACCAGCATCTCCAGCTGGCCGAAATGCTGGATCTGGGTCAGATCGCGGATGTCCTCCCGGACGAGTTGCTTGAAGCGCAAGGTCTGCCAGCGCCGGCTGAAGCGCACATCGCGCTTCAAAAAGGGCTCGGGGTAACCACCGTGGCGCCAGAGGGCCTCAAAATCAGCCTCCTTGATTCTGCGTGACGGCCGCACGATTCGTCGTGCGTCGGGAAGATCGGTACTCAGCGTCTCGGCGACACTGAAAGGGTGCATCCGGTAGAGGAAGTAGCGGCCCATCAGGCTATCGCCGCCGCGGCGGTAGACATCCAGGCGACTGCTGCCCGTGACGATAATCCGAAGCTGATCGGTGTAGGTATCAAAGAAACCCTTCAGGAACTGTTTCCAGCGGGGGTACTTGTGCAATTCGTCGAAGAGAACCGTCGGCGGGTCTTGTGACAGGCGATTCAGTTCGAGCCACTCGACCAGGTGTGCGGGTCCCGCAAGCACAAGCTCACGGTCGTCCACGTTGTCCCAGTTGGCATAGCTATCGGCATGATTCCGGCAGGTTGTGGTCTTACCAACCTGGCGCGGACCACTGACCAGAGCCATTTGCCGGTGCTCGGTCAGATGTTCGGTCAGCACAGTGTCGTAAATGCGTTTCTTTGCTTTCATGGTGACCATTATCGATAGCTTCGTAAAATAGTCAAGACCATCTTACGATACCCCGTATTCTGGTCGGATCGAAGATAGGAATTCGTTTTTGTTCGACTCCAGGCTAATACGGTGTTCTAGCCGGCAGTTCTCGCCTTGTTGAAAGTGCTGGCACCAATGCCGGCCGTCAGCTGTCTCAGTCCACAGTGACGATCCGCTCTTCCATCACTACCCCGCCCAGGTCCCAGCCATACCGATCAGCGATGGGTTCGAAAAGCCGCCGGAAGTACACTCTGACCGTAACGGTTGCTGCGGCGCCGCTGAGCTGGAAGGAGTAGGTGGAGACGTCTGTTTCCAGGGCCGCGATCCTGTTGTCGCTCTCGATGAGCGCCTGTTTCCAGTAGCTGATCACCGGAGCTTCTCCTGTGTCCACATCCCGCAGGACTTTAGCGAAGCCGGTTCCTGGAAGCCCTGCGAAACTCCCACCCCAATCCGGGATGGTCCCACCCGTCAACTGAGTCAGCGGCTGTCCCCCGCCGTCATGGGCGTCGACAACGAGCAACAGGTGTCGCCCGGGATGATCTGTCGGCACGTGGTGACCTGCGCCGCTGTTGGTGACACTCACCGTCACATCGAGGCGGCCGCTCGCCGCCTCCACCGCCACATCGAGATCCACGGTGTCCTGCAGCAGGCTCTGAGAGGCCGCTCCGAGCTGGAGATGGGACGGGATCGACTCGGGTGGGTGTTGAAGCCCCCCTTGCTCCGGGAGAGCGAAGTGGGTGTCACCGTTCGGAGGCATGTGGCAGTCCTGACAGGTCTGCCCTTCCGCGGGGTCGCTGTAGGAGCTGGCCAGCCACTCGGGATAGGAGGTGTAGATGGGAGTGCCCCAGAAGGAGAAGTCATGGCAGGCCGCACAGAAGGCGCTTTCGGTCATCAACGGAAGATAGGTGTCCGGATCGTGGATGTCCGGGTAGGGCCCAAAGAAGATGTTGTCACCATCGTGTGGCCGTAGGACGCGCAGGGAGAGCACTCCCGGACTATTTGTGTAGACCTCGTGGGATACAGATTCGAGCGCCGCGCCTCCCTGTTTGTGGCACGAAGTGCAATCGACGCTCATCTTTTCCGCTCCGCGCAGATAGGCGCCGCCCAGCTTGTGGCAGAAATCGCAGTGGATGCCCGCGGTCAGCTGATCGCGCACCGCGTTCATGTCGGTTGTGAACGGAGCGTCGACGGCTGCGGCCGGCGCGTGACAGGTGGCGCAGATGCCCACGGTGCCGGGGAAATCGAGCACGTAGCCGGGCGGCACGGCCTGATTGCCGTCGATATCGGTGCCGTTGTACTGGCTGAAGAAACGCGGATTCGAGATCGCCATGCCGTGAGCGTTGTTGCTCCACTGGGAGATGATGCTGGGGTGGCAGTTGCCGCACGCCGATGACGATCCGGCAACGGGAGTGGGATCGGCCCAGGCGTAATCGGGGTTGTCGGCGACGTGGTAACGGCGCAGAACGAATTGCAGGTCGTCAGCCGGAGCGGTGGTCGTCACACTGGCGATGTAGTAACCGGCTGACCAGGCCGCAACCTCGAGCTCCTCGTCAGACGGTGGAACGAAGAGCACGAAGGCGCCGTCCTCATCGGTTGTTGTTTGGTACGAGGTCGCACGCAGGGTGACCAACGCACCGGGCACCGGGGTTCCGCTCGCGGTCACGACCACACCCCTGAGGGGGTCGCCGTAGCCGACCCTCCCCGTAGCTCTCCGCGGTGAAACCGCGCCCGACTGCGCCTTGTGCGCACAGACCGCGGCAATCCCTCTGCCATGGGTGATCATGCCCGTCGTAGACGGCTCGTCTCCCCCATCACAGCTCAGGCAGGCCGAGTTGTTGGCCGGCAGCGAGAGCATGTAGACCACCAGATCCTCGAGGTCGGTCTGGGCCAGGTGCGAGGTCACGCCGTGCTCATCGCCGGGATTGCCGACCGTCAGTACGTCGGCGAGTGTGTCGGCATTGCCATCGTGGAGGTAGGGTGCGCTGCGATGGAGGTCGCGCAGGGTGGGCGTGTCGATCTCGGGGCCGAGCCGCTCGCCCGGGCCATCCGCCGTGCCGACATCGTGCACCGTGAAGTCGGTGAAGTAGGGCGGTGGATGGCAATCGAGGCAACCCACCACCGGGTCGTCGAACAGGATTTTCCCCCGCCCGATCGCATCTTGGTCGAGGGTCTCCCGGATCCGGTTCTCCGGCATGATCAGCGAGTCGGCAAAGGCGGCGAGACAGTCGAGCTCATATGAGCGTCCCGTGTTCGGATCTCCCAGGGGGTCGTGCATCTCGCCGACGATGAGGCCGGCGCCAAATTGTTCCTTGCGGACTGCGAAGTCGGAGTCGGCTGACTCATCCCACTCCGCCGACCAGCGCAGAGGATAGCTCTGGATCATGCCGTGCAGGGTGGTCGTGTTCCTTGGGCCGGCAAAGCCGAAGATCCAGGTGCGGCCGTCGTGCTCGCCATCAAAGTGGCAGGTGTTGCACGCGATCCACTGATCACGGGCGAGCCGCGGGTCGTCAGACGAGTGGAACAGCCGCTTGCCGAGCAGCAGCGCCGGCGGCATCGGAATCGTCGTCACATCGATCGTGGCGGTGACGGTGTTCGAGGTGGTGTCGATGACCGACACGGTCCCGGCCAGGGTGTTGTTCACATATGCGGTGGCGCCGTCGGGGCTGATGGCGATGCCGCGGGGGTTGTCCTCGACCTCGATGTGGGCCAGACCCTGGCGGTTCAGCAGATCCACCACCGTCACATCGTTGCTGGCCGCGTTGACCACATAGAGGATCTCGCCGCCCGGCATCAGCGCGGCATCGAAGGGCAGTCCGACACCCGGCGGATCGACCGAGTCGAGCGAGATCTGCTGACCGACGAGGTGCTGTCCGGTCGTCAAGTCCACCAACGAGACGAGGGGGAAGACCGTGGTGTCGAATGTCAGGGCGGGGTTGGTGGTGTTCGAGCGGGTGTGCGGGAGGTAGGCGATGGCGGAGTCCGGCGACAGCACGATGGACTGCACGAGATTACTGTCCGGCCACAGCGGCACGACGTGGGGTTGAACCGGGGGATCCAAGCCGATCACGGACAGGGTCCCGGCTAGCAGATGGGAGATGATCAGGGTGGCGCCGTCCTCGGTGATCGCCACACCGCTGGGTCGATCATCGACCGCGATCGTGGCCACGGTGGTGAAGGTCGCCGTGTCGAGGATCAGCAACCTCGAATCGCCCTGCTCGGTGACAAAGAGACG
>JASJGQ010000080.1:0-22282 GCA_033791425.1 Acidobacteriota bacterium | reverse complement strand
GCGCTCGGTGTCGATAATGTAGAGATACAAAATACCGACCATCATGTAGAAACCAAGTCGTTCCCACATCTCGGTGAAGAACAGAGGTTTCAGACCCTTCGGGTGTCCAGAACTCATAGATGTCTCCTCGGGAGTCGATTTCGCTCCAGTGTCTTTTGTGCCGAAGCCCCGGAATCCTACCGCATTCCAGATCCCACACCAACTTCTCGAGCCGACGAGGGAATGAATGGTCCCATCTCCAGGGTTGCCGCGCTACAATGTCAGCTTCACAACAAAAGGAGACCACGACCATGAAAACCAATCCCCGACCGCTGATGAAGACGCTTCTCGTGGTGGCCTGTGCCGCCGCGATCCTGCTCCCCGGCAGCACCGCCCCCGCCCAGGAGGCCAACGCAGAGGGCAAGGCCCACCTGTCATTCCCCGGCGAGTACGTCCGCCGCGTCGCCAACGACCAGGCGGTGGTCAACCTCGGTTACCGGACTGCCAACGCCTCGGTGGGCCAAAAATGGCTGATGGTCGAGATCTCGATGACCGTCTTTCCCGGCCACAATATGACGCTCAAGAGGGACGATTTCTGGCTGACCACTCCCGGCGGTGACAAGGTCGTGCTGGCCACCCAGGAAGAGTTCAACAAGGGTTCGGGTTCGGTGCGCGCGCTCGACGCCCGTGCGAACATCTCCCGCGACTCCCTGAATTACCTCCCGAAACAGGCCAACATCCCGTGCCGCATCGGCTTCTTCTCCGATACGTCCAACCCGGACCGTGGCCTCACGTACACCCAGTTCAGCATGAACCCCGACAGCTTCTGCGGCGGCCGGCTCTACTGGGTCATTCCTGACGGCATCAAGCTCGGTCAGCACTTCCTCAACATCCAGCTTCCCGACCAGGTCATGACGGTGCCCTTCAAGATCATGACCAAGGAAGAACTCAAGGAAGCGAAGGCCAAGGTCAAGAAGTGGGAGAAGGAGCAGAAGGCCGCGAAGAAGGCGGCGAAGAAGGCCGCCAAAGAGCAAAAAAAATAAGAAGGTCTTTGCGGCGGCAAGACATCGCGTGGAAAATTCACATCATACGTGGGCGGCCATTGGCCGCCCATTTTCACATCCACCCTCGAAGAGAATTGTGGTTCGACCGTTACGGGCGCACGGTACGGGCGAGACGCCCAGACCACAATCGCCGACAGAACCTCAGCCGCCCGCTTACTCCGCCGGGTTTACGGCCCGCCCTCGAGCGCTTCACGTCTTCAACGCCGAACTCGTTCACTCTGCTTCGGTGGTGGCAGGCCCTGAAGGACCTGCCGACATTGCGTTGTGCCTTCTGAAAGGCGTAGGCAGGTTCTTCCTGGCCTGCCCGCGGGCTGCCGCGGAACGGCACTCAACAGCCTCCGTCAGGGTGGAGTAATATGCCCCGTCACCAGTAGTATCTAGACACGCGGTGCAGCACACCGCAGCCGGGAGACATCGAATGCGCCATACAGTTGCCATTGTCGCGAGCCTGGTCTTTGCACTTGCCGGTTGCGGCGGCAGCGGGTCTGACGAGGTGGCATCTGCTCCTCGACTCGCTCCGGACCGGCTCATCGTTTTTACCGTCAACTACCCCCTTGCCTATTTCGCGGAACGAGTGGGCGGCGATCTGGTCGACGTGCGCTTCCCCGCCCCGGCCGATGAAGACCCCGCCTACTGGTCGCCCGACGCCGACACCATCTCAGCCTACCAGGGGGCCGACCTGATTCTGCTCAACGGCGCCGGCTACGCCGCGTGGGTCGATCGTGCGACGTTGCCGAGCTCGAAAATGGTGGACACGGCGGCGGCTTTTTCCGACCGACTGATCCCGCTCGCGGGGGCGACCACCCATAGCCACGGGCCCGAGGGCGCCCACGAACACACCGGGTGGGCCTTCACCACGTGGCTCGACCCGCAGCTCGCGATCGAGCAGGCACAGGCCGTGACCGAGGCCCTTATCGCTCACCGTAAAGACTCCGCGGCCGAGTTCAACGAGCATTTTGTGGCCCTCGAGAGCGACCTTCGCGCACTCGACCGACGCCTGGCCGCCGCAACCCTGAGCATCGGCGACGCGCCGTTGGTGTTTTCTCATCCCGTCTACCAGTACCTGATCCGCCGATATGAGCTGAACGCGGTCGAGGTCCACTGGGAACCCGATCAGGCGCCTGACGGCCCCGCATGGACGGGGTTGGAAGACCTGCTGACAGGGCATCCCGCACAGTGGATGTTGTGGGAGGGTGAACCGCTCGAGGACACCGTTTCAGGTCTCCACGAGCTCGGCGTCGGCAGCCTGCTCTTCGACCCGTGCGCCACTCGACCCGGGAACGGAGACTACATGACGGTGATGGATGCCAACGCCGGCGCCTTGGAGACAATCGCCGAAACCCCGGTGAACTAGCGTCTGGCCCCAGACTCCCGGCCGCAAAATCTTGCAGCGATGGGCGGCTCCGGTAGAATCAACCCGGAACCGAGAGATGCGACGATTTCGCCGAGTCCTGATCCGCTGGTTGGCGACCGCAGGCCCCGGTCTGCTGTTCGCGGGTGCACTGTGTGCGGCCGGCGTCGGTCTGCACGCTGCCGAAGACTGGCACCGCCACGGCGAAGTGGGCGCCGGTTTCTTCCACCTCCATTTTCACGTCGGCGACCACCATCACGATGACCATGAGCACGCCGGCGATCATCAGCACGAGACGCCGGACGCTCACCACGACCACGAGTCCGACACCCGTGAACCGAGCGAGTCACGGGTCCTGACGATTGCGCAGGCAGTGCCCGACCCAGGGCCGACGGCCCCCTCCGTTGCGGCGCCGGAGGCTGTCTCCGAAACGAAGACCGACACTCAGATCGTGGTCGCTCACAAGCAGGGACCGCGGTCAGCCGCCAATCCCCGCGCTCCGCCAGTCTGAACTCCTCCCCTCAAGCAGCCAGAAATTCTCTGACTCCAGTCCGCGTTGCGGCTGGGCGGTGGTTCATTTTGAGGAGTTCTTTGTATGAGATCGATCACGACGTGTTTTTTGTCGGCGTGTCTGTGCGCCGCCATGTCCGCTGCCCAGGAGAAAGAAGACCCACCACCACAACCCGAAGTGCCGCCCTAAGAACAGCCGGGGCAAGCCCACGACGCTGCTGAGGCCCACCAACCGAAGTTCTTCGACAGTGTCGACGTCAGTCATCGAAGCGACAACCTGCTCGGCATCGCAGGGTCGTCCAACGAGGGCACGACCGGACAGGAAGATCTCGCGCGACGACCAAAGCTCCGCGCCGGCGAGTTGGTCGAGACCGTTCCGGGCGCCATCGCCACCCAGCACTCGGGAGGCGGCAAGGCCAACCAGTACTTCCTTCGCGGCTTCAATCTCGACCACGGCACCGACTTTGCGGTGTCGGCAGGCGGCATGCCGGTCAACATGCCGTCGCACGGCCACGGCCAGGGCTATGCCGACCTCAACTTTCTCATCCCGGAGCTGGTCGAGAGCGCCCACTACCGAAAGGGCCCCTACTTCGCACAGATCGGCGATTTTTCGTCCGCCGGAGGCGTCGACTTCAACTTTGTTCGATCGGTGCCCAAGGGTATCGCCACCCTGACCCTCGGCACCTTTTCCTATCAACGAGCTCTGGTCGCGGGGTCCGTCACAGCCGGCGGCGGGGACCTCACCGGCGCGCTCGAGTACTACCACTACGACGGGCCGTGGGACCGGCCCGACGATTACCAGCGATTCAATGGCTACCTAGGTTATAGCCGGGGCGATGCTCTCGGGGGGTGGTCGGTGGTTGCCATGGGGTCGGACGGTGAGTGGCTCGCGTCTGATCAAATCCCGCAGCGCGCGGTCGATGAGGGACTGGTCGACCGCTACGGCATTCTCGATCCCGGCCCGCGCGGCACCAGCGGCCGCTACAGCCTCTCCGGCGAGTATCACCGCGGCAGCGGCGCGTCATTGACCAGCGTCTCCGCCTATCTCATTCGCTACGATTTCGACCTCATCTCGAACTTCACCTATCTTCTCGACGACCCGGTGAATGGCGACCAGTTCGAACAACAGGACGAGCGCTGGATCTCGGGGCTCGGTGTCGAACACCGGTGGAGCGGTCACCTCGGCGCGGCCCATACCGACACCTCGGTCGGACTCGATCTTCGATGGGACAACATTGCTAACGGGCTCTACCGCACCACGGACCTGGAGAGGACCTTCACCACCCGTCAAGACGACATCAGCCAGCTTGGCGGCGCGGTGTGGGGCTCGAGTTGGATCCAGTTCTCACCCGCCCTCCGCCTCAACCTCGGGCTGCGGGCGGACTACTACCGAGCCGAGGTCGATGCGTATCGGGAACCGAACTCGGGCACGGCCGACGACTGGATGCTCAACCCAAAGCTGAGCCTGATCTACCGGCCTTGGAAATCAACCGAATTTTCGTTCAACGCCGGCTCCGGCTTTCATTCGAACGATGCGCGCGGCGCCACCATCACGATCGACCCGGTCACCGGAGAGCCGGTGCAGGCGGTCGACCCGCTGGTCCGCGCCAGCGGTTTCGATATCGGTGTGCGGGCCTTTACCCCAAGCGGGTACCACGGAACGCTGACCGCCTTCTGGCTCGAGCTCGATTCGGAGCTTCTGTTCGTCGGTGACGGCGGCTCCACCGAGGCGAGTCGGCCGAGTCGGAGAATCGGGCTCGAATGGACTAATTTCTGGCAGTTGAGCCGCCGCGTGGGGATTGACCTCGATGCCACCGTGGCGGACGCCCGCTTCACCGATCCCGACCCGGCGGGCGACGACATCCCGGGGGCGATCGTCGCGACCGTGGCCGGCGGCGTGTCGGTCACCGACCTCGGGCGATGGTTCGGGAGTCTTCGGCTGCGCTACTTCTCGGGCGGGCCCCTGATCGAGGACGGATCGGTGGAATGGGGCCCGACGGTGCTGGTCAACGGCCTCGTCGGCTTCACCCTGTCGGAGAACATCGTGCTGGCGCTCGAAGGGTTCAATCTACTCGGCCGAGAGGATTACGACGTCGCCTATTACTACGCCTCGAGGCTCGCCGGAGAACCGCTCGAAGGCATCGAGGACGTGCATTTCCACCCGATGGAGAAGCCCTCGCTACGGGTGACCATGACGTGGAAATTTTGAATTGTGAATTTTGAATTCTCAATTTCAGACCACTCTCACCGCGACACGAGAAAGGCTGCCGTCAATTCAAAATTCAGAATTGAGAACTCAAAATTGTTGATCAGACCCAGCGGTAGACGATCGAGTTGATGTTCATCCCGGCGCCAACCGAAGCAAAGACCACGGTGTCACCGGGCTCGACGTGCTGGCCGTTCATCTCGCCGCGCGTCACCAGGTCGATCAGCGTCGGCACGGTCGCCACCGAGCTGTTGCCGAGCCAGGAAATCGACATCGGCATGATCCCTTCGGGGATCTCCTCGACCTCATAGAGCTTGAACAAACGACTGAGAATGGCTTCATCCATCTTGGCGTTCGCCTGGTGGAGGAAGACCTTTTTGACATCGCGCAAACCGAGCCCGGCGCGGTCAAGGCTCTTCTTGACGACCCCCGGCACATTGGTCAAGGCGTAGTTGTAAAGTTTGCGGCCGTACATCTTGAGGTACAGGACCTGGTCGCAGATGCTCCGGTCGTACGACTCCCCCATCCACAGCAGACGGGCGTGGTCGATGGTGTCGGATCGCGTCGAGTGGGCCAGAATGCCGATCTCCTCATCTGTCTCCCGCCCCTCGAAGATCGCGGCCCCGGAACCATCGGAGTAGATCAGGCTGTCCCGATCGTGGGGGTCGGAGATCCTCGACAGGGTCTCCCCGCCGATGACCAACACCCGCCCCGCATCACCCGATCGGAGGTAGTAGTCAGCCTGAATGACGCCCTGCACCCAACCCGGGCAACCAAACGGCAGATCGTATGCGACGCACTCGGGGTTCTTGACGCCCAGATTCTGTTTGACCCGAGCGGCAAGGCTGGGACAAAAGTCGCAACGACGATTGTCTGCCTGCACATCGCCGAAGTTGTGGGCGAAGATAATGTAATCGAGCGTTTCACCGTCGATTCCAGACGACTCGATTGCCCGTTCGGCGGCCAGCGTGCCGAGATCGGACGCGACCTGGTCGTCCTCGGCAAATCGGCGCTCGGCGATCTCGGTGATTTCCTGGAACTTGCCGATGGTTTTGGGATTCTGGGCCGGGTCAAGCGGCTGGTCGTAGTCGGTAAAGAACCTGTTGTCCAAGAACTCGGCATTCGACACCTTCCGCGGCGGAAGATAGCTGCCCGTACCGATGATCACACTCCGTCGCATCTCGCCTCCCCGTGGGCCGATCATGCCTTCAGGCCCTCCCAGAATGGCCCTGAAAGGCCGAAACAAGGTGTTAGGGTACAGGTTTCAGCGCTCAGGTCAATGACAGCAGGCGCCACTGCAGCTTCAGGCGGGATGATCCGGGCTGTCTTCCTGAATAGAGGAATGTCCCGGATCCGGCAGTCGCAGCCAATCACCGCTCCGGCTGAGTTAGGATGCGGCGATGGCACGCAAGCAAAAGCAACCTCAAACCGCCACTCGGTGGCCGATCCTCATCACTGTCGTCGGCTTCTTTCTCGCCGAAATCATTGTTCTCGCCGGCGCTGCGAGTCCGTTCCGTCTCCCGAAAGAGGCGGTGGCCCTCGCGGCCCTGTGCCTGGCACTGGCTTTCGCAGTGATATCGGCCGCCCATCGTCGCTCGCTCGTTCTCCCCCGCGGAAGGCTGGCCCTGATCGTAATGGTTTTGCCCGCCCTGCAGGCAGTCTCCGCCGTCTGGAGCACGAGCCCCCTGCTCTCGGCGCAGTCGGCCCTTTTGACCTTTTTCTGGGTGTTGGGGGCCCTCTGGATGGCAACCCTCGACGACGCTGGACGACACCGGATCGCAGTCGCAGCCACCATCGGCGTCGCCTGTTCGGTGCTGGTCCTGTTTCTCCAATTGGCGGGCATCAGCGTCTTCAACTTCGCCGCTCGCTTTGCCAGCGCCCGTCTCAGCCTGACCGGTCTGACCGGCAACCCGGCCGATCTCGCCATGGCTTCGGTGCTGCTCATTCCATTTCTCCTCGCCTGGGGGGAGTCATCGTCGCGTCCGTGGTTTTTCCGATCGCTGACGGTTCTCTTCGCCCTGGCCGTTCTGATCACCCAGACCTTGACCGGGATCGCCGCCCTGGGAGCCGTGATGCTCGTATGGTTGGCGCAACATCGATCCCGACGGCTTTTGGTCAGGTTTGCCGTGATCGCCACGATCGTGGTGGCGGTGGCGCTCGCCGCAGGTCTCGGCGATCGGTTGGAGAAGCAGACAGATTGGGTCCGCAAAGGCAACTGGTACCGGTTGTTCTCTGCACGCGGTGACGGCTGGACCGCGGCAGGAGAGATGATTCGCAACCATGGTCTTCTGGGGGTCGGGGCCGCCGCCTATTCTCACCAGTACTATCCAAACCGCCTTGCCTGGCTCACCAGAAATGGCGGCACCGGGGGTCGCGCCGAGCTCGCTTCCCATTTTCAGTGGGCCCACTGCGACCCGCTCCAGATGATTTCTGAGCTCGGTATCCCTGGCGTCGCGTGGATCCTGTTCTTCCTGTGGGCCGTGATCACCTCGCGCCGGCGATCCGATTCTCTGACGCCCTTGACCGCTGCAGCAGCGGCGCCGTTCGTGCTGCTCCACTACCCCACCCATCTCGCGGTGGGGCTGATCCCCATCAGCCTTTTTCTCGCCCACACAATGGCCCATGCTCAGCCACTGACGACGCTCAATTGGCGCCGTGCCCGCATCCCGGTCGCGGTGGTGGTGGTGGTCGTCGCCGGAGCGGGGGCCTTCTGGCAGTTGCGCCGGGTCGCCGTTGACGTCTGGATGGGTGGGCTCGAGATGAGCATGTCAATTGTCCAGTCCCGCGACCCCGGATCCCGCGCGCGGATGGGGACGGCCGTCGAGGCCCAGATCGTGCCCCGTCTGGGGCGGTTGGGAGTTCAGCGTCCGGCTGCGTTGAGGACCCTCGGCAGGGCTCGCCTCCTCAGAGGCGACGCCGAGGGCGCCGAGGCCGCCTTTCGAACGTCGTTTGCAGCCTGGCCTCACGAGGACGCAGAGTTTTACCTCGGCATGAGCTTGTACGCTCAGGGTCGCCGAAACGAGGCCCTGAACCACCTCAGTCGAGTCTGCCGGACGAACCCGAAGCTCGCCGACCTCATCGCCGATGATGACCTGCGGCTCACCGTCACGGATATTCTGGATACCTACTCTGTTCACTGACGCGGGGCAGCCACTCTTCGGCTACTGACAAAACAAGGCCCTCCGGGGGGGGACCGGAGGGCCGGCGGAAGGAAGGAGGAGCTTCCGCACTCACCCGATATATGCGGACTGTCGGGCGGCGGTTACACGTCGGGACACCACTGGAAACATCTCAGCTCCGCCGGTACGGGCGGCTGATCACCTACCAGCTGATGCGGCCGCTCGACGGGTTTCGCAGGCGTTCCGATTGACGTAATTGTCCGGCCACTCGTAGAGGCAGCCGTTGCGGATCTTGTTGAACGATGCGGCATCCAGCCCGACCGCCGGTCCAGTCCGCCCGACCAGGGCGTTCTTTGCTGCATCCTGCTCGTCCACGCAGCTGGTGTAGGCCTGCGAGCCCTCGGCACCAATCCTGCTGCAAACGCCCCGTATGGAATTTGCGGCGGCGATGGGGTCGATGGGAGGAGGCGGCGCGCTCGCCGCTTGCGACCGTGAGACCGACCGCATCTCCTGCATGGCTTCATCGATGGTATCTGCGCCGCCGGAAATCGTTCGTTTCTCGGGCGATGCCACCAATCGTCTGCTGTTGGTGGCCGTGACAATTGCATCGTACCCCGCGCGAACCTGATCAAAGCCTTCGACAGCCTTGAGATAAGCGGCCTCGGCGGGTCCGGCGTCGGGTTGCATTTGAAGCTCGAGGCCCAGGGTATCCAATCGCTGGCCGATGCCGGCGAGTTGATTGTGCCAGCCGTCCGAATATGTCACCGGCTTGATGCGCGGTGCGTCGGCCACCATGGAGGACAACACGCGCGCCGCATCGAGACAATCCGTCAAGACGTCGTAGAGCCCGTCAGCACCTGACGACGTCGCGGAACGCCCCGGTGCCCTTCCGACGTCCGAACCATCGATCACGACCGATTGGCCGTCGGTCTTCTTTAACTTGATTGAACCGGCGACATCGCCGAGCTTTTGCTGTGCCATGCCCGGCGCCGATACCAACACTGCACTCACGATCGACGCGGCAATTGCCAGACTCTTCATGGTCGGCCTCCCTCCCGAAGGGAAATCACCTCTTGATCTTATCAATGGAATGGACCTTTTTCCCGTAAAAGACATCATCCATCCACAACATCACCCTGCGGGCGGCCGGTGAAAGGCCGATGGCCCGCCGAACGAGGTTGTGGGCCAGGGAGTCCGGATGCGAATACGGACACACCCTGACACAGGTCGCACAGTCGGTCCCGACGACGTTCCAGTAACGAAAACAGCTCTCGGAATCGATGGCCCATCTCTGGCCGTCATCGATCGGGATCCGATCGCCTGATGGGATGGCCCCCACCGGACAGTTGGTGGCGCACTTGCGGCAGATCGAACAGAAATCGAGCACCGATTCATCATCCCCGGCGGTGTCAGCAACCAGCGGCATGTCAGTGGTCACAACCCCGAGACGCACCCGCGGGCCCAATCGAGGCGTCATCAAAAGACCCATCCGGCCGATCTCCCCGAGGCCCGCGTCGCGTGCCACGAGAGGCGCGATGACCCGGTAGTTGCCGTCGATGTGGGCGCGCGCCGGGTAGCCGAGGCGCCGGATCATGGCGGCCAGGATGAGGGCGATCTTGGCGCCTTCCACGTACTGGCGGGCCGACTCTTCGACCGCCGGCGCTGCCGGAGCGTGGGAGATGCGGCCGTGGTCCATCTCGACCGTGAACGCCAGTGCCCACTCGTGGTCGAGATCCACCGGCTCGCCGTAGACGCCCGTCCCGCGGCCAACGTGACTGTAGATGTGGTAAGGCTCGACGCGTGTCACTCCAACCTCGACAGCACCGTACGACCGGGCGTACGCCTTGAGGATGGCGGTCCATTGTTCGGGTGAGCGCTCGAGGGGATCCGGCGCCACCTCGCCGTCGACCGCGTGGCGGACTGCTTCAGTGAGGTCGAAGCTGGCCTCGGCAGCGGCAAAGATCACGGCGTCGGCAAGCTCGGCGTCCGGCGACAGCAGACCGGGCTGTGACCTCGTGAGATCGTCGGGTTTCCGGTTGTGGGGTCGCAGGGCATAGTACTGCTCGTACGCTGCACTCCCGGGCACCAGCCTGCCGCGTGCAAACATGATGTCGCGCTCGTCGACCCTCCGCGTCGGCCGACCCCCGAAACCCCGCCGCGGACCGATCGGGATCACCAGCGCCGCGACTGCGATGATCAGCCCACCCGCGCCACCGCAGAGAATGGCAAACCGTACTGGCGACGGGAGCAGAACGACCGCAAGACACGCCAAACCGACCGCCGTCGCGAGCCAGAACGAAACCCGGGCCGCACGGGCTTCCCTTTCACGAAGGGATATCACCCCGAATGCCATCAGCCCCGCACAAACCGAACCACCAACAAGTGCCAGGGCGAAGGGAGTGATTTCGTCCACATCTCTACCCTAACAGGTGGCCTTGATCGTCTGGTTGTTCGCCGTCTATTGGATCGCAGCCATATCGAGTTCGAACTCGTCCTTGGGCTGGGCCGCAACGGGCGGGCGGACCGCGTGGCCGAGGATGATGGGCTGGTAGCGGATACCGTTGTCGCCGGGAAACTCGAGCCGGTGATCGTGTTCGTTATACATCAATTCGACTGGAATCCCCGTCGGAAACGCCTTGCACCGCGTGCCGTCCGGGCTGCGGTGGGCGCAAAATGTACATTGGCTGACCTTGAGGTCGTTGGGGTTTCCGACGATGGTGAATTTTACTGCGGCCACTGTCGTCTCCTAGCTCCCGCGCCGGCATTTCCGAGTTCATCTACGCTGGGGCACCAAGGATAACAGCAAGACCCGTGCCGGGTTTCAGGGCTCATAACCAGGGATCTGAGACGCAGTCGACGTTCCTGATTGGAACACCATCCCAATGTGATACACGTCACATAACGTTGATAATTGGGTTGATCCGGAAATCCGTGAGATCGGGAGGCCGACTGCACGGAGTGTCAGGGTCAGAGTCAGGATCAGGGCCAGGAAACAGCGGCAGAAATCAGCGGCTGGGACCGGGGCAGCGGTCCGGTTCCGCGACGCTGGACACGGGCGCTGGCGCTGCACCTGTCCGCTGTCGCTGCTTGCTGATACTGCCCCTGCTGACTGCGGACATCTGTGTTCGGACCCCGCCCGCCCATCTCATCGACTTCCGGATGAACTGAACGTACTAAAGAAATGCCTCGGGGTGCTGGTTGTGGAACCCCGTGGTCTCCTGGTAAGCGCGCGCCAGGGCCAGGATCTCCGACTCGCCGAAGAGACTTCCGTTGAATGTGACACTGGTCGGTGTGCCGTCGGACGCAAATCCGTTCGGGACCACTACTGCCGGGTGGCCGGTGAGATTGGTGAGCAAGAGGTTGGCGCCGCCGAAGGACGGGGCCATCCAGCAGTCCACGCCTTCGAGAATGCGTTCCATCTCCCGCATCACCAACGTCCGTACCCGGTTGGCCTGAATGTACTCCACCGCCGGAATCGTCCGCGCCTGGCGAAAGACATTCGGCCACGCGTCTTCGATCTGGCGGACCAGGAGGTCGTCAGTTCCTGAACGGGTGAGTTCGTCGAAGGCCGCGCCCGCCTCGGCGGAGAGAATGAACGACAGCGCAGCCACCGGCAGATCGGGCAGCTCGATCGGCACCAGAGAGATGCCCATCGCCCGCAGAACCTCGAGGGTCTCGAGATCGGCGGCCTTCCACTCGCGCTCTCGAGTGCGCTCGGCCTCGGTGGTCTCGTCATCAAACTCGAGCTCGCGCTCGAACGCGGAGGCGAGGTAGCCGACCCGCAGCTGTTTGACGTCGAACTCCGCATCCCACACAAACGGCCGCTCGACCGCTGAGAGATCGAGACCGTCGGCGCCCTGAATCGCGCCAAACACCAGGGCGCAGTCCTCGACGCTGCGGCATATCGGGCCGAGCTTGTCCATGCTCCACGACAGCGCCATGGCGCCGTGGCGGCTGACCCTGCCGAAGGTCGGTCGGAGGCCGGTCACCCCGCACCTCGTGGAGGGTGAGACTATCGAGCCCCAGGTTTCAGAACCGATCGAGAAACCCACCAACCCGGCGGCGGTCGCGGATCCCGGTCCCGCCGACGAGCCGCTCGAGCCCTGCTCGGTGTTCCAGGGGTTGCGGGTCTTCTCGCCGTACCACACATCGCCCCAGGCGAGCGCTCCGAGGGTGAGCTTCGCGACCAGCACCGCGCCCGCCTCGTCGAGCTTGGTGACGACGGTCGCGTCTTCATCGATCATCTGCTTTTCGAACGGTTTGGCGCCCCACGTGGTTGGATAGCCGCGCACCGCCAGGAGATCCTTGGCGCCCCACGGGATGCCGTGCAACGGCCCCCTCCAAATTCCCGAGGCGAGCTCGCGGTCGGCGCGGCGCGCATGTTCGAGGGCGCGCTCTTCAGTCAGGGTGATGACGCAGTGCAATTGAGGGTCAAAGGTTTTGAGGCGATCGATGGAGAGAGCGGTCAGTTCTTCGGATGTGACCTCCCGCGTGCGCACCATGTGGCTGAGCTCGGTCACCGGCAGCAAGGCGAGTTCCGCGTCATTGAAAGGTCTTTTCGTGAGGCGCGGCCGGCTGGTGCGCGCGACCAAGGGCCAACTCGGGTATGACATCCCGGGAAGAACCGGCTGAAACTGCAGGGCCGGCGCCACCGAGTTGTCAACCGGCACTTTTCGCAGCGCCTCGTAGTCCTTCCGCAACTCCTCGAGCCCACTGAGCATCAACTCCCGCTCGGTGTCCGTAAAGTCGAGTCCCGCGAGCTGCTCCGCCGAACGCAACGCCTCCAGACTCACCGCCCCCTGGTCTTCGACAGTCGCCCACACGAGTCGCGGCAGCGCAGTCCCGGCGAGCCCAAACCCCGCGAAGAAGGCCGTAAACCGGCGCCGATCGATCCCTCGTAGAGATTCTTTCATCTTTCCCTCCCTCGTCCCCGCCCAAGAATACACTTTGCGAATCGCTACAATGATCACGGGGGAGGCCGATGATGAGCACAACAACGACCGCGGGGAATCGGCTTCCCATGTGGATCGTCATCGGCGCGGCTGCTGCGCTGGCGCCTCTCGAGGCGTGGGGCATGGACCAGCTTCCCGTGGGCATCGTCGCCGAGCCGACTCCCCTGACGCTCGTGCTCCGTGTTGCCGCTATTGCGTGGGGGGCTGTGCTTCTGGTCACCGGTGTTCGTAGACCGGTCGCAGCGTTGATGAGCTTCTATCTGGCCCTGGGACTGGCCATCGGCCTCGTGACGGCAGGTGGGAGAAGCTATCTGTTGTCGCTCGCCATCGCTCTCGCCAGCATCATTGTGGCGACTGCGATGGTCACGTGGGCGCGGAGGGTGGCCACAGCCATTGCGTGTCTCTGGCCCCTGCCGGCAGCGTACGCCGTTTACCTCTACTTTTCGGGATCCTTTGAACGCAGCGTGCCCCTTGCAATCGGTTTGGCGGTGGCCGGGGCGGCGTTGGGAGCGTTGTGGCCCAGGGGCGGCGCCGCACTGTTGGCCGCCGCTCTCGGCACCGTGTTGGTGGTGACTGGCCTTCCGTTGGCTCCTACACTGTTGCTGTCTCTGAGCATCCCTGCGGCTTCTATTCTGTGGCAGCTCGTGGTTCTGGATCGGGTATGGCAATCCCCCTTCGAAGACATCCCCTCGTGGCCAGCGCAGGAAAGGCGCACGCCGCGAAGGTTCACCATGATCGTCCGCAATACAACCGCTGCGCTGGCGGCGCTCGTCGTCGTCGTCATCCTCATGGCGCCCCAGTACGGTCCTGCGTCGGGTCCCAGTCCCAACGGGGATCGCGTTGCCTCATTGATCGACGACGATCTGCTGACGCGTCCCGCGCTGGTGCTGTCACGTGGGGACAACCTCTACCTTTCGGGTCGATCGACGCTCATCGCCATCGCTGCCCCGAACCCCGGGTTGCTGAGCCGGCTCAAATTGCCGCTGATGGGCCGCAGCGCGTCACGAGCCGTCCACCGGCTGCGCGCGGTCAAGGACGCCGATGAGCTCGAGACGATGCGGCGGGCCGCCGCCGTCACCTCACAGGCATTTGTCGACATCGCGCCGAGGATCCGGCCGGGCGTCAACGAAGGCGACATCGAGGCCGCCATCATCGAGAGCTTTCGCCGCAACGGCGCCACCGGGATCGCGTTCGACGCCATCGTCGGTTCGGGGGAGAACGCGACCCTGCCCCACTACGCCAAAAACGACGCCGTAATGAAGGATGGACTGGTGGTCATCGATATCGGTTGCAGTGTCGACGGTTACGCCAGCGACATGACACGGACATTCCCCGTGGCCAGAAGGCTGACGGTCCAGCAGCAGGAGCTGGTGGACGTTGTGAATTCGGCCGGCGATGCAGCGCGGGCAGAGCTGCGCTCCGGCGTAACCATGCGCGAGCTCGACCGCGCCGCGCGGCAGGTCATCGAAGATGCGGGATTCGGGCCCTTCTTTCTCCACGGCCTCGGCCACCACGTCGGCCTCGACGTCCACGATCCCCACGCGGCCACCCTCGAAGCCGGCATGGTCATCACCATCGAACCGGGGATCTACATATCCAGCGGGTCCGACATCGATCCCGCCTACTGGGACCTCGGAGTCCGGATCGAGGACAGCTACATCGTCACCAAGGACGGCTACCAGGAGATCACGAGCTACCCCAGGTGAGGGTGTACAGGCGGGACGCCTGCACCACAAAACACGCCCCGATCCTTTGTGGTGCGGGCGTCCCGCCCGCACATACCGACTTTAAATGAGCGGTGTCGACGTCAGTTGACGATGTACAGCGACTCCTGCCGCGGCACGAAGTGCTTCCACCCTTCCGGGGTCAAATAGGCGGGGTCCTCCTGCATGATCCAGACCTTGTGGCCGTCCCACTCGGGAATCTCCGACGCGACGTTGAACTCGATCGCGATATAGGAGCCGTCGCGCAGGACTTTGGCCTGCCGTTCCTCGGCGTTTTCCCGTTTTGCAGATCGGAAGTCGATGCTCGCCCCGAGCCCGTGCCCCTGGTTGCCGAGGGGGTGGCTGTAAATCATGGCCTCGATACCGAGCTCTTCCATCTCGGCCATGGTCTCGGTGTAGACCTTGCCCGCCGACTTGCCTGGGAGAGAGGCGGCGCTCATGAAGCGCCACAGCGCTTCCGCGTCATCCAGTCCCACCTCGAGCCCCGCCGGTGGTTCGCTCTCGCCCTCAAGAAGGACGTACGCCATCTTCTGCCAGTCGGTATTGAGGCCCATGTAGGTGAAGCCGATGTCGAGGTGCAGAAGATCGCCGCGCTCGACAACCATCCCATCGGGCGCTACCGCGAGAAAGCCGCGCGACGTGGGCATCTCGACTCCGGCTCGCTGCACCCTGACGTCGGGTGGGAACCAGGGCTGGACGCCGTGGAGCCAGTACTGATCCATCAACCAGTTCCGAATGTCGCCGACGGTGGTGACCCCGGGCACGACGACCTCGTTGGAAAAGGCTCTTTGTCCCAACTCCTCGGTCAGCTTCACCGCCTGCAGGTAGTGGTCGAACTCGTCCGGAATGCGGGTGTCCACGTATTCTTCGATCAGGGGTGCGGCGCTGATGAATCGGCTGCTTGCTTCCTCCCCAATGATCTCCGCCAGCCACTCGTACGAGCTCTTTGTCAGACTTCGGGTCACGCCGCGCCTGCCGTCGATGGAGAGAGCGATGGTCTGCGGGTCGTACTCTTCGAGAAGCTCGGGGAGGACCTCTTTGGCCGGCCGTGGTTCCTCCGGGCTCTCAAAGAATCGCCGAACCCGTTCGCTCGCAAAACCGGTAATGGCCACCCGCTGCAGCCCGGCATCACCGCCATCGACAAAAACGAAGAGATCGCGGCCGCCGACGAAGACCTCAGGCGGCGCCACGAACTCGGTCAGGGGATCGTCATGAAACTCCTCGTTGACGATGATCCACATGCCGACATCGTGGCGACGCATCATGTCGAGGAGGGTGGCGTGCCGCTGCTCGAGCCAACCTTCCCGAACCTCCATCTGCTGCGTCGGGGCGAGCATCTGGGTGGTCGGTTGCTGCGGCGTCGTGGCCACATAGCCGCAACCAGTCATCGCTATCCCCAGGCTGACGAGCACAAAAATCGACCTTTTGACTGATTTCATTTGGACTCCCCGCGTCCGGGCATTTCTTTTATGTACACGTCCTGCTTCGAGTAAGGGATCTCGATGCCAGCCGCGTTGAATGCCTTGTATACATTTGTATTCAGGGCGTGCAACACCCGCCCCCGGAAGACAGGTTCTTCGATCCAGGCCAGGAGCTCGAACACCAGACCCGATGCGCCGAAGGCGCGAAAGCGAACTCGCGGCGACGGTTGGCTGCAGATCTGCCCGACCCCTTCGACACAACTGAGCAGGACCTTCTCGACCTGATCCACGTCGGAACCATAGGCCGCTTCGACCTTGACCCGCACCCGCATCTTCTCGTGCGGCCCTCCGGTCTGGTTGACGATCTGAGAGTTGGCGATCACCGAGTTGGGGACGGTGACTTCGACATCGTCGCGGGTCAGAAGTCTAGTCGACCGCATCCCGATCTCGAGAACCTGTCCCCGTGTCGTGTTGTCGAGAACCACGAAATCCCCGACCTTGTACGGCGAGTCGGCGACGATGAATACTCCTGAAAACAGATTGGAAAGAGTGTCCTTCGCCGCAAAGCCGATAGCAATACCGATAACGCCCGCCGAAGCGAGCCAGGAGGTGAGCGGAATGCTCCAGGCGATGCACAGGATGTACAAAAATCCACCCGCCACCACGACCTTGAGAATCATTTCGAAGAGTGGCAGGGTGCGCGGTTCGATCCACGAGATATTGTCGACCCGGTCACTCACGATTTCGAGCAACACCCGCCCCACACGCAGCAGGGCGACCGCCCACATGGCGCCAATGACCGTCGAGATGATCCCGACCACGACATAGTCGATGACGCCCGGCGCCTCGAATTCCAGGTGGGCCAGCATCAAACCGACCAGGATGACGGAGAAGAAGGCCGGGTTGCGCAGCTCGTGGGCGATGCGGTCATCTACGTCGGTCAAGGTTTTGGCGGTGAGGACCCGCATCACATGCGAAAAGAACAGCCGCACCAGCACTGCGACCACAAAGGCCACCACCAGTATCGCCGCCTGCCGCACTCTCGGGTCTTCACTCAACGTCGCTGCTATCTGGTCCCAACCCATCGACATTCCCTCCGCCACGATCCGCAGATCCCTGAATTCCAGTCAAGGGAGTATAGCCCGACGATCCGCCCCAGCCATTTGTTACACTCAACGCCGCTGAATACTGCGTGTTCACATTGGAATACGGGCGGCCCTCGGATCAGGCGAACCGCTCACAGGGGAGGTTGCAATGGCTTTCACGGACTACCGCAACATCACTGAGATGCTCGACGAGACGGTTCATCGCTGTGGCGATCGTGCAGCCTACCGGACGATCCTGGAGGATGGTGGAACTGCGTCGGTCACCTGGAACGAGTTTCGAACCGAGGTGCAGCAAACTGCCAAGAGCCTCATTGCGCTCGGCGTCGGCAAGGGCGACAAGGTGAATATCCTCAGCTACTCGAGCTATCGCTGGATTCTGACAGATGTTGCCGCCGCCAGTATCGGTTCGTGTGCGGTCGGCATCTACCACTCGCTCCTCGCCAAGGACGTCCGGCACATCGCCGACCACTCCGACGCGGTGCTGGTGTTTGCCGAAGACGCGGGCCAGATCAACAAGCTGATGGAGATCCGCGACCAGATTCCGGCCATTCGCAAAGTCATCCTCTTCAAGGGCACCCCGCCGGCCTCCGATTGGGTGATCGGCTTCGACGAATTCCTGGAACTCGGCAAGGATGTGCCGGACGAGGTGCTGGAAGCACGAAGTGCCGATGTTGCTGCGGATGATGTCGCGACGATCGTTTACACCTCGGGCACCACCGGCATCCCCAAGGGCTCCGTCCTCACTCATGACAACATCACTTTTACCGCCCAGTCCGTGCGCGACTCGGTGGTCTGGCGGGACGGCGACGAGACCCTGTTGTTTTTGCCGCTGGCCCACGTCTTTGCCCGCACCTGTGTTTTTACGGCGATGGTCGCCGGAACCACCACCAGCTTTGCTCGCGGCATCGACACCGTTTCGGAGGACTTCAAGATCGCTCGCCCACACTGGTTTCCGAGCGTTCCCAGGGTGTACGAGAAAATCCACACAAAAATCATCTCGGGCGCCCAGGCCAAGGGCGGACTGGCGCTGAAGATCTTCAACTGGGCGGTCACGCTCGGTCTTCGCGTCAGCGATCTCAAGGTCGCAAAGCAACCCGTCCCGACCCTCCTCGGACTGCAATACGCTCTTGCCACCAAGCTGGTCTTCTCGAAGGTTCAGGAGGCGCTCGGCGGACGGGTCCGCTGGTGTATCTCGGGTGCGGCGCCCCTCAACCCCGAAATCGGACGGTTCTTCCACGCCGCCGGGGTACTCATCGTCGAAGGTATCGGGATGACCGAAAATACCTCGTTCACCAATCTCAACCGTTTTGACAACTATCGATTCGGTTGGGTCGGACCGACCGGCCCCGGCGTCGAACAAAAGACTGAAGACGACGGCGAGGTTCTCTACAGGGGCCGCAACATCATGCGCGAGTACTACAAGATGCCCGCGGAGACCGCCGAGACGTTGACCGCAGACGGTTGGCAGCGCACCGGCGACCTCGGCGAGATCGACTCCGAGGGATTCCTCAAGATCACCGGCCGCAAGAAGGACCTCATCGTCACCGCCGGCGGCAAGACCGTGGCCCCGTCAGCCATCGAGGGCACGATCGCCACCTCCAAGTTCATCTCCCAGGTCTGCGTCATCGGTGATCGCAGGAAATACCTGACGGCGCTGATCACTCTCGATGCCGACAACATCAAGGCATTCGCCGAAGACAAGGGCATCTCTTCCGAAAACCTCTCCGAACTGTTCGCCAACCCCGAGGTGACCGACCTCATCCGCTCGATCGTCGACGAAAAGAACCGCGAGTTCGCATCCTTCGAGACCATCAAGGACTTCCGCCTGTTGCCCGAGTTCTCGATCGAAAATGGGATGCTGACACCGACCCTCAAGGTCAAACGCAACATCGCCATGGAGCGCTTCGCCGATGTGATCGACGAGATGTACTCGGAGAGTTCTTAGTTTTGAGTTTTGAGTTTTGAATTTCTGGCGACACCTCGCCGATCAGTTACGCCCGAGTCCTCACCGAAGGTCGACCGCGTGCGGCGGCGGTGCCATTTTCAATATTGTTGGATCGCCAAACATCCAAGTTGGCAGGATCTTCCGGGCCAACAATGATGAAGGTGGCTCCGCACGGGAAGCGCGTGCTGATACGAGCCGCCCCCGGCGGAGGTGCCATTTTTGACATTGTTGGATGCGCCGCCCTTCCCGTCGCCCACGCGATGAGGCCAACAATGTCATAGGTGGCTCCTCTCGGGAAGCGCGCACGGATACGTGCCCGTTCCCGGGAACCCTTCAATTCTCAGCGACCTGAAACAACGCGGCACCTGAACGTGTTATCCACCCTGCCGACCTAGCACGGGAGAAATTATGGGCCTGCTCGTTGATGGAAAATGGCACGATCAGTGGTATGAAACAAAGAACACCGGCGGGCGCTTCGTGCGCAAAGAGGCCCAGTTCAGGGACCGGGTGACCGAGGACGGATCTTCGGGATTCAAGGCCGAGTCCGGCCGCTACCACCTCTATGTGAGTCTGGCCTGCCCGTGGGCTCACCGCACCCTGATCTACCGCCAGCTCAAGGGCCTCGAGGACCACATCTCAGTGTCAGTGGTGAACCCGCTGATGCTCGAAAACGGCTGGACATTCGACGAAGCTCCCGGCGTAATTCCCGACACCGTCAACGGTGCCCGCTGCCTCTATGAGGTCTACACGGCTGCCAGATCGGACTACTCGGGACGGGTCACGGTGCCCATCCTGTGGGACAAGGAGACCGCCACCATCGTCAACAACGAGTCGTCCGAGATCATCAGGATGTTCGATCACGAGTTCGACAGTGTCGGTGCGACCGGTCCCGTCTATTGCCCGCCCGATCTTCGACCCGACATCGACGAGATGAATGCCTTCGTATACAACGCCATCAACAACGGGGTCTACAGGGCGGGCTTCGCCACGACCCAGAAGGCGTACGACGAAGCCGTACGGTCGCTCTTCGCCGCGCTCGACCAGATTGAACTCGTCCTCTCGTCGTTCCGCTATCTGACGGGCGATACCCTGACAGAGACAGACTGGCGGCTCTTCACGACTCTCGTGCGCTTCGACCCGGTTTATGTGGGCCACTTCAAGTGCAACCTGAGGCGCGTTGTCGACTCCCGCAACCTCTGGGATTACACCAGGGAGCTCTACCAGGTCCCCGGGGTCGCCGAGACCGTGAACGTGGACCACATCAAGACCCACTACTACCGCAGCCACCCCACGATCAACCCGACCCGTGTGGTGCCTACAGGTCCCGAGATCGATTTCGAGGCGCCGCACGGTCGAGAGGCGCTCGGCGCAGCCCGGTCCGGCGACGCTACTTCGGCTGTAGTACGGCTGTGACGCGGGTGTCGTCGCCGGCCACCACCATGAGTTCTCGCAACCACGGCTGATACCCCGCAAGCTTGATCTCGACGCTGTGGGTGCCGGCGGTCAGTTGGAGCGAGACCGGTGTGGAGCCTCTGAACTGGCTGTCCACATAGACCTCGGCGGGGTCCTTGACCGAGTTGAATTGGACCATCGCGAATTGCGCTTCGGAGGGCGGCGCATTCTCACCCGTCTTCTGTACCGAAACGCAGGCCGGCAGCGTCAGCATGAGAAGCGCCAGGAGAACCGCCAGAAAAATCGCCCTGCGCACCAGGGACTTCGTTTCGCTGTGAGCCATCACGACCTCCAACCGATTCTACGGATGTCGGCGGCAACCCGTTTTACCTGTCGGACCACACAGCGAGCTCGTTGCCGCTGGGATCTTGGAAGTGGAAGCGGCGTCCGCCCGGGAAGCTGAAAATCTCCTTGACGATCATTCCCCCGTGGCTGCGAACCGCAGCCTCGACCGACTCGAGGTCCACCGCAAACATGATGACCAACGGTCCACCCGGCGCCACTTCGCCCTCCTTACGAAAACCGCCGTTGAGGCGTCCATCCTCGAAGCTCGAGTAATCGGGACCCCAATCCTGGGTCTTCCAACCGAAAACACTCGTGTAGAACGCCTTTGCCGCCACAATGTCGATGGTCGGCAACTCAATGTAGTCAATCCGTTTGTCATGATCCGATTGTTCCACTGGCACCTCACTTTCGTTGACCGCAACATCCGGTTGTTCGGCCCGCGGTTGCACATCTCCGTCAGCCGCACATCCAGCGCTAAATACCACCATCAACCCAATCACGAACAGTCTCGACACAACGCCCTCCCTATGCATCTCCGATCGCCTCCCGGACCAGGGCCTCCGCCAGGATCTGCAGCGGATCGAGCCACGGCAACTCCGGCTGGTGGCGGCTCAGAACCAGCGACACCTCGGTGCAGCCGGCGATCAGGGCCGTCACGCCCTGGCCGACAAGATCGCGAACCCCGATAGCCAATGCGAGGTAGGCGTCTTCAGAAACCCCGTGCAGCTTCACCGTATCGAGGGCATCCATGACCGCGTTCTGCACCCCCGGGGTCGGTGGACCTATGCCGGTCAAGCCGTGTCGCTCGAGGGCCTCGTGGTAAAGCCTCGACCGCAGGGTCCCGTCGGTCGCCAGCAGACCGACCGCCGAATTGGGATCGAAGAGCTCACTCGCGCGACGCGCCGTCTCTTCGACCATATCGACGACCGGAACTCCGACCGCCTTTCGGACATCGGTCAGAAACGCGTGTGCGGTGTTGCAGGGGATGCCAATGACATCGGCGCCGGCCCCCTCGAGGTCACGAGCTGTCTCCGCCAGCGCTTCAATCACCGGACGAAGATCGCCCGACAGCAACGCCTCCGTCCGGTTCGGGATCTTCGGGTTCGAGTCGATGATCACCCTGAGGTGATCCTGTTCGGTGGCGGCGGGGGTGCAGCGCGTGATCCAT
>JASJGQ010000079.1:0-12460 GCA_033791425.1 Acidobacteriota bacterium | reverse complement strand
GGTGTTGTAGGTGTATTGGTAGGCAGGTATGGGGTCGGGGTCGGGGTCGCGCCGCCCACATAGTCGCCGCAGATCCCCTCGCAAGTCAGACCGCTGCCGTGCAAATCGACATCGATACACACCTCGTGGAAATTGTTGTGGGTGAAGTTGTTGTCCAGGTCGGCGTACCAACCGAATACGAAACCAGAGGGGATCCGCGCCAGGGTCGGCTCATCGGTCACCTGATCAGTGATGGGGCCGTAATCGACACCCGGCGTGCCGTCACCCCAGTAGTGGTTGCCTCTGGTATGGGTGTAGGTTCCCGAGAACACGCCGAACCAGTCCAAACGGTAGCTGGAGTTCGGCGGGTCCCAGGTCACCACCGTGCGCGCGATCTCGATCTCATATGTGGTGTCGTTGCCGATCCAGGCCTGCAGGATACCGCTCTTGGGCGGCCGCATCTCCAGCGTGATTTCGTCGCAGTCGACCTGCGGTAGCGGGGTCGGTGTCCAGGTGGGGGTCGCCGTCGGGGTCACGGAGGGGGTGGGGGTGATCGTGGGGGTCTCGGTCGGCGTACTGGTCGGCGGCACGGTATAGAGGCAGGTGCGGCTCGACTGTTCCTCCACCATCTCGACCCACAGGATCCAGTCGGAGGATTCCGAACCGTCGTAATCGGGTTCATCGTCTCCGTCGAGGTTGTAATCATCATCGCCGCTCGGGTCTGCCACCAACTCATTGCCAACGTATGCACCCGAGCTGTCGACCGCCAGGAGGTGGTTCGGGTCGCCCCCTGCGTTGGTGGATGGAATGCGCAACTGCACCCGCCGCCGGTTCTCGATGGTAGTGCCGGCCAACGGGATCAACCACTCGGAGAGGCAGCCGTCATCGGGGTTCGATGCGTCAGGCACCCGGTTGGGGTCGCATTTGGGGAACCTTCCCGACTCGCCGTAGTAGTACTCGTCGGCGATCATGTCGCCATCGATATCCCGCTCACCCGTGGCGTAGAACGGGAAAACGTTGTCGCGGCAGATGGTCTCGTCGTCGGAGGAGTCGAGCGGCGTCGCCTTGTTGTCAACGAAGCAGTTGCCGAAGTACACCGGCATCAGATCGAAGGGCAGTCGCAGCGAATCTTCCGTCAAACCGGTGTCGTAGGCGTTGCTGGGACCATAACGATCGAGGAGCGGAGATCCGGGTTCGAAGTACGGGGTGTAGCCGATCATCTCTCCTTTGAGGATGTCGGCGGGGTTGTCAACCAGGACCCCGGCAAAGGTCTCAGCGTAGCCGAGCCGATAGGCGAAGCTGGGTTCGACGAGGCTGAACCGGTCGCCATCGCGAGCTTCGTAGACCCAGTGTTTCCGCGGGATGGGGTTGGAATCGTCCGCGGGCTGCGCCTGAGCGTAACCGGCTAGGGCGTAGGTGGCATCCGTGACCTCGGTCAGGAAGTCCCGCAAGACCCTTTTTGCGATGCCCATCCGCGAGTAGGGATCGTCGCCGGCACCCGGCACCATGCCGTAACCGACGCGGGCGCCCCGCATTTTGCCCGGCTCTTCTGGGGAACCCACCATGGAACCGGAGGTGTCGAGAATGAAGACCAGCACCGGCGGTGCAGCGCGTTCGCGCAGGAAGTCTTTGTCGTCGGCAGACAAGGGAACCGCCGCCAGGATGGCTACGACCACCGCGGGCCATTTCCAGAATTGATACCGTTTCATCTTCAGCCTCCCCACGCGGCCCCACGACATTGGGTCACCGTCACCAACTGCTCTGCGTTAAACGGCCACGATGAGACGTCCGCCGAGACCGCCGACCGACTCAGGCCTCCGAGGCCTCCGATGGTTCGCACTGCGTCGCTACGCATGTGAAAGTGGCGCACCTTGAATTCCGAGGAAAACGCGGTGTCTTCGCCCCACAACGTCGTCATCGGGCGGGTCTCACAAAAGTCCCCGACCGAGACCGTATACTGGCCCTTGAGCAAGCCTGCCAGATCGGGGGAGTCCTGGAGCACGAAGCTGGCGGGGGCGCCGAGGGCGCCGTTCTGGATCATCTGGATCTGCAGCATGATCCCCGCGTCGGCGGCGTACATGGCTTTGGCTAACCAGCGATCGGTGCCCGAGGCCTGCAGACCGAGAGAGGTCTGCAACAGCAGACCCATCCCCAGAAACATCAGGATCACCGACACCAGAAGGGCCATGATCAGCGCCGCGCCGCGCTCGCTGTCGCGGCCATGCTCTCTCGCTGTGGGCTCGTTCATCATCATTCCCCCGTTAAAACAGGTAGTTCCGCAGAGTCGCCACGACTTCGACACGGCGCCACTTGGCTTGACGGCCAGCGGCGTCCACTGCCTGCGTGTCGCTGCCGACGACAAAAGTCGCAGCCGGCTCCTCCCAATTTGGAATCCTGACCGGCGACCGGCCGAGTACCGTAATGCGCATCGAGAGCACACGATTGCCGGTGATGCCGGCGGCGGTTGGCGTCGACTGCCATGAGTCCACCTGTCCGTCGTTGTCGGTATCGACACCCAGTTCGACCTGGAGACCACCGATGTTGACCGCGACCGGCTGCAGGGTGGCGCCCTGAGCCGAACTGTTAGCCCGTAACCTCATGAGGCGGAACTCAGGATCCACAAAGTAGGTGTAGGCGTCCATCACTCCGACCTGGAAGACCTCGAAGGAGGGTGTCGTGGCGGCGCCTGACGGGTTGAGCCCCGTCCACCAGGTTGCCGGTGAGTCGCTGATCATGATCGTCAACGTCCGGTCGGGAGCGGCGTCCGCCATTGTCGATGAGTCCCCGACCTCGCCCATGGCGTACTCACCACGGTCCAGCTCGCCCATGAAAACCAACCCACGTCCGGCCAATTGTGCGACCTCGACGCTGTCGATCGCGGGGTTGACGATTCGGCCCGCAAAGGACTCGTCGATTTCGATTCGGCCGAGTGACGTGTTGACGTCGCTGGTGTCAACGAAGAACGGCGGGATCTCGAAAAACCCTCGCACAGTTAAGACATCCGAACCGTTCAGCACGTCGATGTTTCCGAGAGGATATGGGGTCGTGAAACTGCCGGTCTGGTTCGAATCCAACTCTCCCGCGATCCAGCTTCCGACGCCGGCCACGGCGCCTGCGAACGGTATCCCTGAGCCGCCCGTCATGCGGGCCGTCCGCATCACATGGTAGGTGGCGAAGCGCACGTTCTCCTGAGTGTCGGCCAACGCCTTTTCGATCTCTGAAATCTTCGTCGACGTATCCAGGAGGTTGAGGATGCCAACCATGAAAATGGCGAACACTGCCATGGCCACAACGACCTCGAGCAGAGTGAAACCCCTGCCTCGGTCGGGAAACAGGCTTGAAACGCGAACCATCAATACCTCCAAAACCTTATCTGATCAGACCACGCGCCCTCGTCCGGGTCCCACATCTGCTCGCGCACAGTGCCTGTGCCGGCGCTGATCAGCAGCCTGATCCGGTTGTTCTTGAGGTCCGAAACCACCACCGAACCAACACCGACGCCGATGTCGGTTCCGTGGGCGATGGCGATGCCGCTGGGAAGGAAAATCACGCCTGCTTGCGATCCTGAAAGATTGGCGAGCGACCATCCAGTCGCCGTGTCGTCCGGTCCTATCAGGGTCTTGAACCCCATGTTCCAGTGCCCGACCACTTCGTCACCCGGGTCGAGGCGCCCATCCTCCGCGTCATCGACCCATGCCGTCACCGTGTGGCCGGCTTGGGGCGCGCTGTCGTCCGGAATCAAGGATACCGCCACCCTGCGGCTGGTCTTGAGAGCCTGCATACGGGCGAGGCCGAGGCTCTGACGGACCACGTTCACCTCTTCCAACAGATCAGCACGGATTGCGGCGCGGTGGAGATTCGGCAGGGCGATCACGACAATCAACCCGACAATGACCATCACCACCATCAGCTCGATGAAACTGAAGCCGCGCTGCCGATACCAGTCGTTGCCGGCCGCGCGCTGATTCTGGTTCTGAAGGCACATCATCATGAAGAAAGGCTCCGATCTCATCTCTCAGGTCTGTACCATCATGTTGCACGGTGAGGCGGACCGTCAACCCTCCTCCCCTTCAATTCAAATACCTTTGACAATAAGGGATAAACGAATCGTAGGTCGCCAAAGACCGGTGCTATCTGTCCAATCGGGCGACGACCACCACGTTGTGCACCGACGACCGCCCCCCTCGACCCGATCCGCGCAGGCAGGCTCCCGCGGCATTCGACCGACGGGCGTGACATCCGTTCCAGGATCAGCCTACCAACTCACAGGCTGTCTGCTGCGGACGGTAAATCGAGAGGGAAACCGACGTCTCGCCGACTACTCGATGGGGGTTGGCCGCACGTCGGCGCCGGTGACTCCACCGTATTGGAACGGCAGGCTGGCGGGGTCGGGAACGCCGCCAACCTTGGTGTAATCGGGTTCGCGCCGTGACTCCTCTTGCATCCACACCACGGTCGCCCGAACGCTGGGTTGCGATTGACCCTCGGGGACCTCGGCCGCGAACCTGTGTTCGAACACCGCCTTCTCGTCCGGTCCAAGGGCGGCGGCAACCCGCACCTCGCCACTCCATGGCTCCCCACCGGCATCACCGGGCAAGGTCTCGAGCTTAACAGTCACATTCAAAACCGGCCCCGGACTGCGGTTCACCACCTCGCCCTGGATCTGCCACCGGCCTTCCTCGGCAGGGCTGACCTTGATGTTGTTGAGAACCACATTGCCACCCACCTGATAGCCTTGCTCCGAACCGCCGACCCCGGCGGTGTCAGCCTGTTCCTGCTCATCCTCACCCTGCACGCCGCTTCCACGCAGGTGTTTTACGTCTCGATCGGTGATGGTGAGCCCAACCGGTTGGTCGTTACCCGCTTGACTGGCACTTTGTAACGACCGCCCACCGGAGATTGTGTCTGTCTGTTGCTGCGGTTCGTTTTCGACCTGTTCGCCAGCCTCGGCGGCGGCCCTAGCCTCCGCCCTCCGCAGCGCCGGCAAATCCACATCGACAACATCAAAGGCCACCTGAGATCCATCGGCCAGCTCGATCGTCACGTATGACCCGGTGACCCGGTAGTTGGCGGCCTCGATAATCGTGCCATCGCGCAACGGTACATCCATCGCCATCGCCATTCCAGCCGCCACGAGCGCCGCCCCGAGGGCGCAGAGGGTGCGATTCACGTGCTTACTCCAGTCGTCGGTCGGTCGCCACGTTTGTTCGGTTCATCATGCCATTACGTCTGTGTCGAAGATCTCTGCTCGCCCATACCATTAAACAGCCGCCGTTGACATCAACGGCCTGCAGTCTCGCAATAGTACCATTTTGCTCCTAGAGTCCACCTAAATGACGCTCAATTAACATCTTGTGCCTCCACGACGCGGTGTCCGAGAGCACTCGACAGACCGTTGATATTGATCGTCGCCGGCACCCTCCCTCTGCGGTCGTCTCCCGCAACGCGGACCGCATGCAGGTTCCTATCAGGGAATCTTGAGACTCGAGACGGTGAAAACTCGCCGGCCTTCGAGAACCTGATTGGTAGAGGCCACCGTCATGGTGATCCGTTTGAGATTGGCATCTTGGGGGGTTGACGTTGTCCAGCCGCCAGCTGAGGCCTCCTGCCAACTGTCAATGCGAAAGTCGTCGACGTTGTAGGTAATAGTAAATTCTAAATTGACTGGCGCCATCGTGTGGGGCGATCCAGACATCAGGAGGTCTGTGTGGTCGAAAGGCAACGCCTGGAGCGTTTCCAACGCGAATCGAGCCTCTGAGGCGAGGACGGCGTAGTCGTGCCCCGAGGCGTTGCTCTTGATGGCGTGCGTGAACAGCCCGGCGATGCCCAGGGCAACGAAGGAGAGGATCGCCAATGCCACCAGGATTTCGATCAGAGAAAAGCCACCAGAGTTCTTTGTCGAAGTCGTCTCGATGCCCGTCATCAGTACCTCCGGAGATTCTTCGGGTTGACGATCCACTCTCGCCAATTGTAGCTTGAATAGGCGGCGAGAACCGACCACGTCCCATTCTGCATCGTGATCCGACGCCTGTTGGCGCCATCATCCCTAGCATGCGGTCGGTCTCCCCCGACCGTCAAGGTACTCGAGGCAACATTAAAGATCCTTTGACACTCGATATTCATCTCGGCTGGACAATTTACGGTCTTGTCGGCAGCCTCATCGCCCAGACACGGCCGTCGAGATCCGCCACGAAGAGCGTCCCGTCCCCGACTGCGAGACCCGACGGCGTGATGCCGTCCATTGCGAGATCGAGCTTGCGCACGCTGTCGCCATCCACCAGCCACAGCGACTGTGCCGGCACATCGGTTACCAACCAGCGATCATCATCGAGCGCCACGACCTGCGGTCGCGAGTAGAAGTCGCTCCAGGCGTCGGGCAGGGCAACGATTTCCAGGCTGCGTCCGGCCCGGTCCACGACCTGCAGTCGTTTGTTGCCGGTATCGCAGATCAGGAGACGTCGATTGTCGAGCCACGTCAGACCCACCGGTTCGACGAACTCTCCCGGCGCTGATCCCTCGCGACCGAAGGTTGCGATCGTCGGCGCGCCGCCTGAGAAGGAGATGAGCGCCACCTGCTTGTGACCGGTGTCGCTCACCGCCACCGTCCCGTCTGGCGCCACCGCCACCGATCGCGGTCCGTACCAGCCTCCTTCCGGCTCCGGTAGCGGCCGCGCGGCGCCCGAAGCGGGGCTGAAGACCAGCACCCGGTGGTTCCAGGTGTCGGCCACCACCAGAACGGCATCGGGTGTCCAGGCCAGTGATTCGGGTTGGTTCATGGCCTCTGAAATCGGATGTTCGAGAACCGTCCCGTCCGGAGAATAAAAACTCACCTCACCGGCTGCGGCATCTGCCACCGCCAATACGCCGTCCGGTGCCACCGCGAGGCCACGTGGCTCCATCAGCCAGCCTTCACCGATGATGGAGGCCGACTCGATACCGAGGGCATCCGCCAGGGGGCCTGGCACCGGAGCGTCACGCGCGCCGTCCACCGCCTCCCCGGTGTCACGCAGGACGACCGTGTTGGTCGTGCCGATCACGCCCCACGGTCGGCGAGTGAAGATGTACCGCACGACATCACCGAATGTCGGCTCCAAGTCCTCCATTACCCACCATCCGCGCAACGGCAGTTTCTCCGAAATGTAACCCGGACCGAGAACGCGGCGGACTTCTCGCTCATTCTCCGGATCGCAAAATACCAGGGGTGGCCGCATGCCGCGGGTTGGATCCGCCCACCAGGTCGGCGTATCGCGGAAATACCAGGTGTAAGGCCACGCCACTTCGCCTCCCACAGCCGACACCGGGTCCTCCCCGGCAGCAGCCAACCCATAGGCCTCGGCGACCGGCGGCAGCAGTTCGGGACATGTCTGGACATAGATCAGAGCCTCAACCCGGTCGCGGTTGGGAGTGATCTCGTCCAGTACGAAATTGGCGACCACCGTGGTGACGAGCATTGCCGCCAGACCGATGCCGGCGAGTGCCCGGCTCCACCACACTCCGTGCGGGCCGAACGTTCGCGCAAGCTGAAAACCCGCCAGCGGAAGAAATGCCCACACCTGGTGGACGCCAAGCCATGGGACCTTTTCGCCGAGGTAGGCGTACATGGCTACGGAAGCGATGGCAAACGCCACCAGCGACCGCTCGAGAACTCCCATCCGGCGTCCGCGCCGGACTGCCCACACCAACCCTGCCGCGATCGGGAAGAATTCATACAGTGCCAGCCGCGGCAAGTGATACCACGGTGGTCCGGCCACCCGTTCCAGCGAATGCTGCCCCCACCAATAGGAGATCGCCTTGTAGGGGAAGAACCAATCGCCGTTGTGGCGAAAACCGAAAGTGAAAAGAGGCACCGTCACGACCACTGCAGCCGCGATAGATGCAAGGATGCCCCACCGGTAGCGAACGATCCAGTCCGACGTCAACCGCCAGGCCCGTGGCACGCCCTGTGACAGCAACAACAGCCCCGCAACCGCTCCCACGAGGGCGGCGGTGACAAACGCGTTTTCCTTGGTGGCAAAGGCGAGGCCTGTCCACACGCCGATCCACGCCCAGGCGCGTCGGCTCCCATGGACCGCGCGCCACAGCGCGACAAAGGCGCACGATGCCACCAACACCTCGAGGAGGTCCATCCGGATGAAGCGTCCATAGTAGAGCCAGATCGGTGAGATCGTTGCCAGCAACGCGGTCCACCAGGCCGGCCGCACACCGAGAATTCGCCGCGATGCCCAAGCCACGGCGATGATCAGGACGCCGGCGAGGGCGATCGGCAGCCGCGCGGTGAAATCCGAGTCGCCGGCAAGGGCAAAGGTGGTCGCGGTGAGGTAGTAGAGCAATGGTCCGTGATAGGTCGGATCGTACTGGTAGGTGCCGTTCTCAAGGAGGAGATAGGAGGCGTGCGCGTGGATGGACTCATCGTGATGAAACGAACGTTCGTCGAGATCCCAGAAATGGAGGCCCAACGACACCACAAGCAGGATCAACCACGGGGCGCAGCGACGGACCAAGCCCGGACCGAACATCATGTTCGAAGCTTAGCAGAGGCGAAGACCTGGGCACCCGGTCTGTCAGCCTCAATCCTGGGTTCTCAGCCGCTGATCCTATTTGCATCGAAGCTCCGACGACGCCTCTCCAGCGTCGACATCCCGATTCTCTCAGCTGTAGTGCCCGAGAGGAGCCACCCTATGCATTGTTCGCCCGAGGCATCGGGCCGAAGTGAATTCGGACACTCGAACAATGCAAAGAATGGCACCTCCGCCGAACGCGGCTCGTGTTCGAAAGCCCTACAGTTGTAAGCACGTGAACTTATCTGTAGGGGTTGTGATGGAAAACTCAAAACCCAAAACTCAAAACTGAGAACTAGGCGTTGAGGATCCCGAGGTCCCGCAGCGCACCGAGGATGGCTTCGGGCCCGGTCGACGATTGGAGCCGCACCACCCTCGGGCCCCACGTTCCGAGGGCGTTTTCCGCAGCGTCCGAGAGCACCACGACCGGCAGCTGGAGCTCACGCAATCGTGCGCCGGCGCCCGCCGGTGCAGGGTCTCCTGAAACCACGACCACCTGGGCCGGCCACTCTTGAACCACATCGTCCGCGACACCGACGGACGGCGCATGCCGCACATCGAGACCGGCACCCGCCAGTGCTTCGATAATTTGCGAGGCGGCCCGACCGTCGCTTTCCACCAGGAGAACGCGAGGCACCGCTGCCGGAGCCGCACGCCGACCCTCCACGGGTTCCAGCCGCCCGATCTCGCCGAGCGGCAGCCGGACGATGAACCGGGTTCCCTCCCCCGGTTGCGACCGCACATCCACCTCGCCTTCGTGTGCGGTCACGATGCTGTGGACCACCGCCAATCCGAGTCCCGAACCACGTCCCTGACGGCGGAGGGTGAAAAAGGGCTCAAACAAACGGGCCCGAATCTCGGGATCGATACCGGGCCCATCGTCCTCGACCTCGAGCACGGCGCGCCCGGCGGCGTGCACCACACGGACGACGATCTGCCCTCCAGACTCACCGACGGCATCTCTGGCGTTCAGCACCAGATTGAGCAGAAGGCGGCGGAGACCTACAGCATCACCGCGCACCGGCACCGTCTCGCGGTCGAGTTCCAGCAACAACTCGATGTTGTCTGCGAGCACATGACTGAGGACGCTCTCCTGCTGTTGTACCAGCTCTCCGAGATCAAAGGTGGCCGGGGGCGAACTCTCGCGACGCGCGAAGAAGAGCAGTTCGCGGACCACCTCGCTGCCCTCTTCCGCGAGGACCCGAATCGCCGAGGCCGCATCGGCCAGGGCCTCAGGCTGACGCTGCAGCAGTCTGGCGTGGAGCAGAATTGCCGCGAGCAGGTTGTTGAAGTCGTGGGCCACGCCGCTGGCGAGGGTTCCGACCGCCTGCATCTTCTCGGCCGCCCGCAGTCGTTCCTCGGCGTCCACGCTCTCGGTCACATCGCGCACCACCAGAATCGCATGTCCGAGAACCTCCGGCCTGGTCAAGGTGCAATCGAGGAGACGGCCGACGTGGTCGACTCGCCACTGTTTCGCCGACCCCACCTGCGACCGGTCCGCAAGACCTCGAGCGACCGCCCTTTCGTGAGGTTCCAATGCCCGGTTGGCCAGGGTGATCCGTCCATCGTCATCTACCAAAGCGACCCCATCCACCATCGCGTCGAAGGTGCGCCTCCAATGCTCACCCATTCTGCGCAACCGATCCGTCAGATCATGGATCGCCACCAGGTATCCCCGCCCCCGGTCATCACTCGCCCCAGCCACCCGAAGCTCGACCTCCGCCACAGAATCAGCGTCAACTCGCCAGTGAGCTTCGACAACCGCTTCACATCCTTCTTGCAGGGCTTCAAATACGGCTGCGAGGTCATCGGAGTCGGGGCGATCCAGGTAGCCAGCAAGCGATTGGCCCGCCGCTCGCACGGTCCTGCCATGCAGAAATGGCTCCGCCGCCGGATTGGCATCGCGGATTCGCCTTTCGCTGTCGAGACGAATCAGCGGGGTCGGCGAAGCCGAGAACAACTCGCGGAAACGTTGTTCGCTGGCCACCAACGACCCCCGCTGTTCAACGAGACGCCGCGCCATATCACGGAAGGCGGTTGCGAGGTCCCGGACCTCTGCCGGCGCGCTTGGTTCAATGGGCGGTTCAATCGCACGTCCGGCATCGAAGGTCCCCGCCCACTCGGCGAGGTGGTGGAGAGGCCTCACGACACGTCCAACGAGAGCCAAACCCGCCATCAGCGCAAGCGCCAACGCCAGACCAAGACCGGCCAGCAAGCGCACGGCGGCCGCAGCAAGGTGTGAGCGAACTCGCGACTGCGACACCAACAGCACGACGTCGACGGTTTGTGGTCCGCCTCCGGGCGCGTCCTCGACCTCCACTCGGCGCTCGACCCGCATTAAGGCTGAGTCGAACCCGTCGAGTTCGGCGAGCGACACCCCGTAGCGCCACAGCACGCGACCGTCCGCCCCATTGACTTCGCCAGCCCGGACATCAGTTGCGGGAACGATCGCATCGTACTCGCCCGAACTACCGTCAATTGCCGCGAGCCCGAGCACGTGGGCAAACAACTCGGATCTGGATCGGAGCTCGTCCTCGAGAATCTGTTGTTCGTGCCACAGCACGAGGGCGCTCACCAGCACCAGGGTGACGACCAGCACTCCGAGAAGCCACAGGAGAAAGCTCCGCCCGAGTGTCATGGTGCTGTTGCGGGACCGCGTGGTCACGGCGTCCACCGAACTCTTTGGACCGGGCGTTTCAGCAATCCCGGCCGGCATGACTCACCGGAGCACGAGGTGGGATCTGGGGGCTAAAAATCGAAGAAATCTCCCTCGAAAACATCGGCCAATTGACGCATGATGCCTGAAGAAAGACCCGCCGTCACGCCGGCCATGATCGAAGCCCCTTTTGTTCGTCCCACCAGATAACCCACCAGGCCGACACAGGCGACCGAACCGACAGGATGCCTGCGCACGGTTTCTCTCCAGTCGATCGACTCTGGGACCAGAGAGTCGAGGATGGAGTCGGCATCGATACGCTTGGAGCTGTTGTCATCGATCATCACATCCCCGCCGTCCAAATCGTCGAGGTCGTCGAGGTCGTCGAGGTCGTCAATCATCTCATCGTCCATGTTCACATCTCCGATCGTCAGTCGCGTGGTCGCGTCGCGTACCCGACGACAAAGCCGACGGCAAGGGCGATCAGAACGGCCTTGCCGGGGTTCGCTCGAACGTAGTCGACGACCTCGTCGCTCTTGCCTTTGAAGTCGACCTCGGAGACACGGGTCTTCGCCTTGCCGTACAGATCCTTGGCCTTGACGGACAACGACTCGTACTGATCCTTGGCATTGCCGTAGAGAACCTCCGCCTGGTCACGCGACTTTGCCGCGAGTGCGCCCATTTTCTCCCGGGCCTCGCCCATATATTTTTTGGCATCGTCGAGGTACACCTTGGCGCGCTCGGCTGCAACACCGCCCTTTTCCTTGGCTTTGCCGTAGGCGTCCTGCATGGTGACCTTTGCCTTTTCCATCGACTGCTGTGCCTTGGCCAGCGAGTCCTTGACACCGCTCAGACCGTCCGAGGTCTCAGCCGCCACCTCGTCGATAGCTTCGTCGACGCTCTTCTTCTTTTCCGCCATCTTCGACCTCCTGTCAGGATCGCGACCATTCTACGGAGCTTCACCGCGTACGTCCAGTCAGGGCAGGGGAGCTTGGGGGAAAGGGGGAAAGGGGGAAAGGGAGCCGGCAGAGATTTCTCCACTCGCTGCCGGCTTCGTCCTTCGGACTTCGCCGTGCCTAACGCTCGGTCGAAATGACAGTCATTTGTATCGGAACATGATAAGGAGCGTGTCTCCCCTGCTCCCCTGCTCCCCTGCTCCCCTGCTCCCCTGCACCCCAGCTCCCCAGCAACCCAGCTCCCCGGCACCCCGGCTCCCCAGCGCCCCAGCGACCCTGCCACGTCGGTGGCGCGGCCAATCGCGTAGCCG
>JASJGQ010000078.1:0-2856 GCA_033791425.1 Acidobacteriota bacterium | reverse complement strand
CGCATAGCTCACCGCGGCGACGATGGACGGCTCTTCCACCGCCATCGGCACGACATAGTCCTTGCCGTTGATCAGGAAGTTGAGGCCGAGGCCTACGGGCAGGCCCATGACCCCGACGACGTTTTCGATCATCGTGCCGGCATTGTCCAAGGACAAGACGTTTCGCCCGGCGAGGAGGTTTTTGTAGTCCTGTTGGGAAATCATCCCCCGGTCGCGGATGGCCCGCACACGCTCCTCGATCGAGAGCTTGTGGAAGGCCGGGATACACGAATCCTTCATATGGTTCGGACGCTCCTCATTTTTGTTACGCGGCATGACAACTCCTCACGTAAGCCGTCCCGCGGCAGCACCTTATAGCAAAACCCCACACCCTGTCTCCTGCCTAACCGCTCGTCGCGATCTCACATTCCAGTCAATACGGCCCCCGAGGGGTCCTCTTCGACCTCCGGAGTTGCGAAACCGGCGGCCCTCGCCCGCCGGCAAAACTCGTTGATCCGCTCTTCTTCGGTACTGAAACAGACGCCGAAATCCCCACCACCCGCACCACTCGGCTTGTAGTGAACCCCGCACTCTGTTCCGAGCTTGCGGAGTCGTCGGTGCGCGTCGGACAAGATCGGCATATCGATGATCCTGCCGAGAACCTCCAACGCCTCCCAGAACCGGTCGACAGCGTCGAGGAAACGAAAGGGGTCGCTGCGGGCGAGGGCGTCGACCCCTCGTTCCGACACTTGTCCGAGGCGATCGAGGGCCTCGTCCACGCCGCCGGCCCCGCTCGCGCGACTTGCCTGCAATCGATCGAGGAAGGCATGGGTGCTCGCCGACCTGCCGGTCCACACAAAAGCTCGTACAACCTCATCGGGCCACTGGATCGGAGCAATACCCGCAACGCTCCCACCGGCATCGAGTTCGAAACCGACCACCCCACCGCACAGACTCGCGGCGACATCGATGCCCGACCCGAGCCCGCCCTGGACCGCTCGATGCAGCGCCACCAGTGTCCGCAGCCACTCGAGGTTGCCCGAACAGGGCTCTGGTTCCAGACCCGTCAGGGCGTACGCCAGAGCAACCGTCAGGGCTGCGCTCGAACCGAGGCCGAGCTTGGGACGTTCGGGGTGGCCGCCGTCAAAGAAGGTCGTCGTGTCCATATCCAGTTTTTGTGGTGGGATGGACGCTGGATTGAGGAGGCCGCGAGTCACCATTTCGCCGATCACATTCTCGAAGAGTTTTAATCGAGCACCCAGTTCGGAGTCGTCCCAGGCGACACGGCCTGAGGGCTCGATGACACACTCCGCCGCATCCGCCACGAGTCCGGGCGCTGTCACCACCCAGCTGTCTCCGGGGGCCGCATCAACCGTGACGACAGCTCTCCGATTCACCGCCATAACGGCGGCTGGAGCGCCGAAGAGCACCGCATACTCGCCAAGCAACACCAGCTTGCCGGGGGCGGAGGCGCAGCGACGACCGTTCATCGATCGATCACCCGGGCGCCGTCACCAAGACCGACCGACATGACTCTCTGAACACCCGGGACGGCGGACAGCTCGCCTCGAACGCGATCGGAAGCCTCCGGCAGGCAGATGGCCTTGACCTGCGGACCGGCGTCGATGGTGAAGAAAACGGGAACGCCGGCCGCTCGCAGCCCGCGCACCACCCGAATGCACTCCACCGTCGCGCCATTCCAATACATGAGGCCCGGCCGCGCCGACATCATCACCCCATGCATTTTCAAACAGCTCGACTCGCTGACGTCGGCCAGGGCCTCGAAGTCACGGCGCTCCAACGCCGTCCGGGCATCACCCAGGTCGGCCGGGGACGACGCAACCCAGGCCGGGTAGTAGGGCGATGTGCGCTCCGTACGCACCATGCCCTCGGTTGAACCCACCGTCTTCGGTCTTGTATCGGTCACGGCGACGACAACGTGCAACGGCCACGCGGAGGGCTCCAGCAGCTGCCGGGTTTCGGTTCGCCGACCCGAGTCAACCAAACTGAGCTCCACGAATCCACCAAAGATCGACCGCGCCGCCGAACCCGACGCCCGGCGAGCCAACTCAGCGAGCTCGGTGCGCGTGAGTCGCGCCCCCAATGCTGCATCCGCCGCAACCACCAAGGCTGCAAATCCGGATGCCGAGGAAGCCAACCCGGCGGCGGTGGGAAAGTCGTTGTCGCTCTCCACGACGGCTCTGGTCGTCACCTCGACCCGGCGGCGCAGATCATCGAGACACGCCGACACTCTCGACAGCATTGCCGGCACAACCCGGCCACCAAAGACGAATCGATCCGAGGTTGCGGCGGGGTTGAAACTCACCCGGGTCGTCGTCGACAGCCCGTCGAGGGTGATGGAGAGAGAGCCGACTGCGGGCAGATTCTGCTCGTGGTCGGTCTTGCCCCAGTATTTCACCAGGGCGATATTGGGGTGGGCGATGGCAGTTGCTTGCATGTTCCTGATTCCGGTTCAATTTGGCGCGCCCGGATCATATCGCGAACGGCCGGGCATGACGGCACGATCTCATCATTCACCCCAATCATGGCGCCCGTGTGGCAAGGGCTGGGAAATCCCGGACGAGCCGGCGGCGACGCCCATCCCACCGTCCCAACCGGAGAAACCGCAGATCGCGCAGATGAACGCAGATGTTCGCGTGCGGCGGAGGTGCCATTTTTTGCATTGTTTGACGCCTCTTTCTTCAACAGACCCGTGGAGCGTCTCGGGCAATCAATGCTAAAGGTGGCTCCTCTCGGGAAGGGCGTCCAAAAAGGCGGGTTCGCTCGAACGCCCGGAAACGGCCCGCGTGCGGCGGAGGTGCCATTTTTTGCATTGTTTGACGCCTTAGTCATCTGCAGGCCCGTGGGGCGTCTCGG
>JASJGQ010000077.1:0-5252 GCA_033791425.1 Acidobacteriota bacterium | reverse complement strand
GTGCTGGTGGCGGCGAGGAAGGCGGTCACGATTGCCGGCGCGTAGGTGTAGGCGTTGGGCAGCCAGATGTGGAGCGGAAAGACCGCCAGCTTGATGCCGGTTCCGATGCAGATACAGGCCAGTGCCACCAGGACCGTTCGGTTGGGGCCCACCGCTGCCAGCTGTACCGCCATGTCGGCGATATTGAGGGTCCCCGTCACCATGTAGATCATGCCAATGCCGAGCAGGAGGAAAGTGCCGCCGATGGTGCCCATCACCAGATACTGGATCGACGAGGTCAGGGCCCGCCGGGTGGTGCCCTGGGCGATCAGCGCATAGGACGACAACGACGAGATTTCGAGAAAGACGAAGATGTTGAAGGCGTCGCCGGTGACGGTCATACCGGCGAGCCCGGTCATGCAGAGGAGATACAGCGCGTAGAACTTGTGGTGGTTTTCGCGCCAGATCTCCTGGTCGAGGCTGCGGGGGCTGGCTGTGAGGACGATGGCGCAGATCGCGGTCACCACCAGCAGCACGAGGGCATTGAGAATGTCGATTCTGAGCTCAATGCCCCACGGTGCCCGCCAGCCGCCCTCCGCGTAGCTGATCGTGCCGAACTGAACCACCCTGTTGAAAATGAGGCAGGCGCTCGCAAACGAGCTCCACGCCACCAACATCGCAAGAGCCCACGCCACGCGCGCCCGGCGAACGATCAGGCATACCGCGGCCGTCAGCAGCGGCAGGGCGATCTGGAGAGCCGGGAGATCGTCCGAAAATCTGGCGATGAGCTCGCTCACGCCTCCTCCTCCCGCTCGATCTCACGGAGCTCATCCTCCTCGATGGTGCCGTAGGCCTCCTGGATGCGGACGACCAGAGCCAGCGCGAGTGAGGTCGTCGCCACGCCGACCACGATCGCAGTCAGCATCAGAACATGCGGCAGGGGGTTGGAGTAGACGGTAAAGCCCTCGGCCTCGATCGGCGCCGTACCGCCCTGAACCTTGCCCATGGCGACGTAGAACATGATGACCGACACCTGAAAGATGTTGAGGCCGATGATCTTCTTAACCAGGTTGTCCCGGGAGATCACAACGTAGAGACCGGTCATCATCAGAAAGATGACGATCCAGTATGGGTAGAGACCGCCCTCAAACATCGCGGCGCCCCCGTCCCGCAAATAGGAAGAAGATGGTGGCCATGACCGCCGCCACCGTGATCCCCACCCCGAGCTCCACCAGCAGGATGCCCAGGTGCTGGCCGTGGACCGCGTCGTGCGCCAGCACGCCGTAGTCGAGGAAGTTGCCGCCGAGGAAGATGGTGTCGATACCCACCGAGCCGTAGAGCAGGACGCCAAATGCCACCAGGAACTCCAGCACCCTCGGCGGGAAGACCCGCTGTGCCGTCTCGAGACCGAACATCAGGGCATAGAGAATGATCGCGGCGCCAAAGATGACGCCGGCCTGAAAGCCGCCGCCGGGGCCGTAATCGCCGTGGAACTGGACGTAAAGCGCGAACAGCATGATCAGCGGGATCAGCAACTTCGACAGGGCGCGGAGGATGACGTGGCGGATCACGGCCCGTCACTCTCCGCCGCTGGATCGTCGCGGTGGCGCCACCGGTAGTAGGTTCGGCCACCTCCGAGCAACAACAGAACCCCGACACAGGCGGTAAAGATCACCGTGGTCTCGCCCCAGGTGTCGTAGCCCCGGTAGGAGGCGAGGATTGCCGTCACCATGTTGGGCACACCGATCTCTGCGTCCGTGTCCTCGATGTAGTGGTCCGCCACGTGGTGGTGGATCGGCGCCGCCGGGTCGCCATAGCGCGGCATGTCGAAGGTCGCGAAAACCAGCGCCGCCCCGGTCAAGACCACTGCGATCAGGGCCAGGGGCTGTGGCCGTTGATACAGGGTGCTTTCCTTGCTGGTGGTGAGCGACAACGTGGCGAGCATGAGGATTGTGGAGATACCGGCGCCCACTGCAGCCTCTGTAAAGGCGACATCCACCGCGTCCATGACTGTGAAGAGCGATGCCGACAACAGACTGAAGATGCCCATCAGCATCACCGCCGCAAACAGATCGCGCAGCCGGATGATGGCAATGGCGATCACCGCAAGGAAGGTGAAGAGGACGATGTGGACGACGTCAATCATCCTCGGCCTCCCGCGCGAGTTCGTGGCCGAGCAAGGGTTTGAGGCCGCGCATGTAGGCCGCCTTGGCGAGGGCGTGTCCAGCTAACGGACTGGTGATGGCGAGAAAGAGCAGGAGCATGACGAGCTTTACGGTCACGAGCCAGGAATCGGACGCGAACATCAGACCGACCAGCACCAACCACGCGCCCATGGTATCGGTGATTCCGGCGGGGTGGATCCGGCTGTAGAAGTCGGGCAGACGGAGGATGCCGATGGCGCCGATGATCAGAAACAGCGAGCCGGCGACGACAAAGACCCAGGTCATGCTCTCGGCGATCGGCCATCCCATCAGTAGACCTCGTCCTCGTCCTCCTCCATCCCCGCAAGGTCGTTGAACCGAGTGAACTTCATCACCGCTATCGTGCCGATGAAGTTCATCAGGGCGTAGACCAACGCGAGGTCGAGGAAATCGGGGCGGCCTGTCAGAAAGCCATAAACCGCGATCAGGAGCACCGTCTTGGTGCCGAAACTGTTGACCGCGAGGATACGGTCAAAAACCGTGGGGCCGAGGATCGACCGTACGAGCGTCATCGCCATACACACCAACAGCGCCGCCGTGGCCGCCGCAAAGGGGGCCATCACGTGCCCATCCCCTCGAGCTTTGTGACCCGCCGGTCCATGTCGCCTTCCAGCAGGCCTTCCGCAACTTCGTCGGCGATCGCGTGAACGGTGATGTAGGGACCGCGTACACGGATCGAAATCGTCCCCGGCGTGAGGGTGATTGAGTTGGCGTAGATCACGCGTCCGAGATCGCTGTGCTGAGTCGTCCCCGCCTCGATGATGCGTGGGCTGATTCGCGGCCGGCCCGGCGCGAGCACGCGACGAGCGACGTCGACGTTGGCCTTGAAAATCTCCTTGACCAGCCACGGCGCGTAGACGACGGCGCGCGGGATGAGATGAACCGGCACCGCCTCGTCGTCGACGATGCCCATGCGCAGGCTCAAGAAGACGACAAACAGACACGAACCGACGCCGAAGCCGATCATCAGCGGTGTGTAGTGGCCGGAGTTGAGGAGCCACACTCCCATCAGGATGACAAAGAGAGAGACCGTTGATCTCACAGGAGCACCCCGTGATACTGCAGGCTGGAACTCGGCCTCGCCACCGTTCCCCTCCTTGAAACCGCGTTGTCATCGCGACCCCCGCGGTGATTGACATCCTGTTGGCGAGGGACAGAATAACCGATTCCGCCACCGTTTGCAGAGACATCCAATCAGTCTCGGGCATAATCGGAGAATGACCTGGGATCCTGAGCAATACCTCCTCTTCTCCGAAGAACGCGGGCTGCCCTTTCGTCACCTGCTGGCTGCCTTGCAACACCTCGAACCAGAGTCGATCGTCGATCTCGGCTGTGGTTCGGGCGCGCTCACGACGTCTCTGATCGAACGCTGGCCCGCAGCCCGAATCACCGGAATCGACACGTCCACTGAGATGATCGCGCACGCGAAAAGGCGGGAGATCCCCGGCAGGCTCGTTTTCGAGATCGGCGATGCCACGATCTGGCGGGCACCCCACCCCGTCGACCTCCTCCTCTCCAATGCCTGCTTCCAATGGATTGACAACCACCGAGCCCTCTTCGATCACCTCCTGGCACAGCTCGCCGCGGGTGGCACCCTCGCCTTTCAGGTTCCCGCCAACCACGCGGCGCCCTCGCACACAATCCTCCGCGACCTCTGCTCGAGCCCGCGGTGGCGCGACAAGCTTGACGGTCACCCCCAAACCGGGGTCCAGGACCCCGGGTGGTACCTCGAGGAACTGGGGAATCGACGCTTCGCCGTGAACGCGTGGGAGACCACGTACCACCATGTCCTGGGAGGCGAAAACCCTGTGCTTGAGTGGGTCAAGGGAACGACCTTGCGGCCGGTGCTCGAGCGCCTGGGTAGAAAAGAACAGCTCGAATTCACCAGTAGCTACGGCGGACTCCTGCGCAAGGCATATCCCGCAATCGACGGCAGAACAACTTTTAATTTCAATCGGTTATATGTCGTCGCATATCGACAGTGATGAATGTGGGTGGTGAGTGCTCAATAGAACTGTTCACTCTTGAGTATCGCAATGGAGGTCCCCGCTCACCGGCCCGAAAGACCCTCAGCTCCAGTGGATTGAGCCCGAGTACCCATCCCAGCTACCGAATGGAGTCGTTGGACCAGGGCAGGTGGTCGAGATCGACATTGCCGCCGGAGATGATCAGACCGGCCCGCCGACCTGCAAAGTTGTCGGGGTGTTCGAGGACGGCGGCCAGGGGCACCGCGCCCGAGGGTTCGACGACGATTTTCATCCGCTCCCAGAGCAGCCGCATGGCGCGGATAATGTTCGCCTCGCTGACCGTGAGAATGCCCTCGAGCCGTTCCGACAGGATGCGAAAGGTCCGGTCAGAGAGCGAAGTCAACAGGCCGTCGGCGATGGTGGTCGGTTGGACCGACGGGTGGATACGTCCGTCGCGCAGCGAGCGGTAGGCGTCGTCGGCTCCGACCGGCTCGGCGCCCCACACCACGATGTCGGGGCGCGACCCGGACACCGCGATCGCGGTACCTGACATCAGCCCCCCACCGCCCACCGGCGCCATGACCATTTGGAGATCGGGGACGGCGGTGATCAGCTCGAGGGCGGCGGTGCCCTGACCCGCGATGACCATGGGGTTGTCGTAGGCGTGGATGAATGTGGCGCCGGTTCGAGCGACGACCGCCTCGAGGGTGGTCTCGCGGGCCTCGAGCGTCGGCTCGCACTCGGTGATCAGAGCACCGTAGCCGGCAACCGCCGCCTTCTTGACCGGCGGCGCCGACGACGGCATCACGACATGGGCGGGGATACCGCGGATCGAGGCCGCGTAGGCAAGCGCCGCCGCGTGGTTGCCGGAAGAGTGGGTGGCAACGCCACGCTGCGCCGAGTCCTCGTCGAGCAAGAGCACCGCATTCGTTGCGCCGCGCGCCTTGAACGCCCCTACCTTCTGCAGGTTCTCGCACTTGAAGTGGAGACCGGCCCCAGCGATTTCGTCGATAGCCCCAGAGGTCATCACCGGAGTGCGGTGGACATGGTCACGGATCCGCTCCGCCGCAGCCAGTACGTCCTCAAAAGTGGGATCACCGTT
>JASJGQ010000076.1:0-3034 GCA_033791425.1 Acidobacteriota bacterium | reverse complement strand
TTTGTCACCTTTGAGGATGACGAGTCGGCCGACAAGGCCGTTGCAGCTCTCAACGGAACAGACCTCGATGGTCGCACCATTCGCGTTGACGTGGCCCAGGCCAAGCAGCGTGGCGGCGGTGGCGGCGGTGGCGGCGGTCGCGGCGGCGGCGGTGGCGGCGGTGGCGGCGGTCGCGGCGGCTACGACGGCGGCTGGTAAATCCCCTTTCATTCAATCGAACCCCTCCCTCGCGGAGGGGTTTTTTGTTGCCCTGACGGGCGGATGCAAGATGCTGGATCCTGGATGCTGGATTCTGAGCTTGTCACGACGTAGCCCAATGCGACCTGTGCGGGCGAGGCGCCCGCACGACAATCGGTCGCACGAAATCAGCCGCGGGGCGGCTGCAGAACATAGGCCGGGGCGTCAGCCCCGGTTCCGAACGGAAAAAATAACCAAGCCCCGGAGGGGCGACAGAACCTAGCCCGAAAATCCGAGCTTCGCCAGGTCGCCGGCGGCTCCGCAGGTTTCGAAGATCTCGCGGGCACGTTCGAGGTCTTCGTCGGTGCCCCGGAGGACGAGGGTCCTGCCGAGATCGAGTCGGCTTCCGAGGTCGTCGAAGATCGAGATGGCTCTTTCGAAATCCGTCGCGGCGGCCTGGTCATCGCCGCGGGCCCGGTGCAGCAATCCCCGGGCCTTCAGCGCCACGCCCTCCCAATGCGACATCCCCGCTCGACGGGTGGCTTCGAGGTTCTCCTCGAGGCGTCGTTCAGCCTCGTCCAACTGACCGGTGGCGATGAGGGCCTCGCAGATGATGCCGTGAATCCAGACAGGTTGGATGGCCTCGTCGGTGCCCTCGAGAATTCTCATGACCTGGCCGGTGTACTGCAGGGTGGCCGTGGGATTCTCAGCGAGTTCGGCCACATGGGCGCGGACCCGCCGGCTTTCAATCTGTCCAGTCTTGAGAGCGAGTTCATCGGCACGTTCGATCCAGCGATCGGCGATTTCAGTGGCTTCATCGAGGCGGCCGGCATCGGCGATAGCCTGTGCCTGCCAGCTTCCGAGAAAGACGGCCAGGCGTTCGTCGCCCAGTCGATCCGCCAACTCGAGCCCCTCACGTGCGAATGCCTCCGCCTTCGCGAGTTCGCCCTGGCCAAGGCTGATAAAGGTCCGCCCGAGTTGATTCCACGCGAGCCGGTCGGAGGAACACGCCCGGACGGCCAGTTCCCGGTGTTTTTCAACAAAACCGAGGGACTCACGCCAATGGCCGCACATGAAGGCGTTTTCCATCAGGAACTCGAAGCCAATCGATGCGACCCCGGGATCGTCTTCACGCTCACCGAGATCGATCGCACGCTGCGCCCAGCGGTTGCTCTCCTCGAACTCGATCAGGTGCTGGTAGGCGCCGGCGAGGTAGCCGAGGATCCAGCCGAGAAGGAGGGTGTCGCCACCCCGCTCGGCAGCTTCCAACGCTTGATGGAGGCGCTTCTTGGCTTCGCCCGAGCGGCCGTGGTAGTGGTGAAAGCGGCCCTCGACCATCATGACGCGGGCAAACTCGACCGGCTGGGTCGCGGGGTCGAGGGCGGTCTTGATCTCTTCGACAAACGTCAGGGCGCGGGCGTCGCCGATCAGCACATAGGCTTCGCCGATCCGGCACTTGAGCTGCAGGGCTTCGGCGGCATCATCGGTGGCTGCGAGGGCCCGTTCATAAAACTCGGCGGCGGCCAGGGGCTCGCCCTTGAGGGTCGCGACACGGCCCATGGCGGCGTCGATCTTCGGCAGCTCGGCGTGCCGATCCAGCGCCTCGGCGCACTCGCGGGCCCGCTCATACAGCCGCAACGAATCGGCGTACGCAAAGATCGTGGTGGCGTCGGCCGCAGCCTCCATGGCGTAGTCGTATCCCTTCTCGACCGCACCGCCTTCCATGAAGTGGTGCGCAAGATCTTCGACGGCCACGCAGCCCCCGGTCTCCTTCAGGCATTCGAGCCCTTCGGCGATCCGGGTGTGGAGACGACGGCGGCGGATGGGGTTCAATTCGTGGTACAGGACCTCACGGATCTTGTCGTGGGTGAAGGCGATGGTCTCGCCGCTTCGGGTCTCCAGGAGCTGCGCCGCCACGGCTTCATCCAGAGCATCGAGGAGCGCATCCTCCGCGGTGTCGGAAACGGCCGCCAGCTCGGCATAGTCAAACACTTTGCCGAGGATTGCGGCGGTGCGCAACACATCGGTGGTGGGACCACTGACGTGGTCGAGGCGTCGGCCGATGGCAGCCTTGACGCCCTGAGGTAGCACCAGATGGCCGCCCTCATCCCGCCGGCGCCACTCGCCACACTCGCACACGATCTGGCCTTCTTCAACGAGGGTCTTCACCACCTCCTCGACAAAGAATGGGTTGCCCTCGGTCTCGCGGTGGATGTCGGTGCAGAATTTCTCGTTGAGGCATTCGTCACCAAGCAGCACCGACAGCATGGCCGAGGTAGCGGCGGACCCGAGTCGTCTCAGGTGGACCCGTACCGCAGCCCGTTCGCGATTCCAGGTGTCGAGGGCCTCGGCGAGAGGGTGGGCGCGGTCGAGCTCGGTCTCGCGGTAGCAGCCGAGGATCAGAACCTTTTCTCTTCCGATCAGCCGCACCAGATAGTGGAGCATGCTGAGTGAAGCCTGGTCGGCCCATTGCAGATCGTCGACAAAGAGCAGCAGGCCGTTGGGGTCGGCCAGGTTGAAGAGACAGCGGGCGACGCCGTCAAAGAGCCGGAGCCGTTGCTCGGCGGCGGAAAGCTCGGGGGCCGCGGGAAACGGCCCGATGCGGCTTGAAAGCTCGGGGGCGAGACGGGCCAACTCGGCGCCCGAATCGGCGACAGCTTCGCGCAGTTCCTCATCGGAACTCTCGCGCGCCCAGGTGCGGAGAGCCTCGACAAAGGGCAGATAGGGCGTTGCCGCTTCGAGTTCGTAGCAGCCGCCCGAGAGGACGCTGCCGCCGGTGATGCGCGCGTAGTCCATGAGCTCTCGGGCGAGACGGGTCTTGCCCGAACCGGGCTCACCGGAGACCAGTACCATCCCT
>JASJGQ010000075.1:0-5958 GCA_033791425.1 Acidobacteriota bacterium | reverse complement strand
GTGGACTACTACGAGGAGCTCTTTCGCGCTCTCAAGAAGCGTTTCCCCTGGATCCACCTCAAGGCCCTCACCATGGTCGAACTCGACTTTCTGGCGAAGGCCTCGCGCCTCAGCCTCGAGGACACGATTTCGAGGCTCCGTGATGCGGGTCTCGACTCGTGTCCGGGCGGTGGCGCGGAGATTTTCGCAGCGCGGGTTCGCGAGCAAATCTGCGACCACAAGACCGATGGACAACGCTGGCTTGATATCGCCCGAGCCGTCCATCTGGCGGGCATCCGTTCGAACTGCACCATGCTCTACGGACACGTCGAGACCGCTGCCGATCGGGTCGATCACCTGCTCCAGCTGAGGCAGTTACAGGACGAGACCAACGGCTTCCAGTGTTTGATTCCGCTGGCCTTCCACCCCGAAAACACGGAGCTCGACCACCTCCCGCCCACCGGCGGCCGTCTCGACCTGCAAACCATCGCGGTTTCGCGGTTGGTGCTCGACAACGTGCCGCACCTCAAGGCGTACTGGATCATGCTCGGTGAAAAGGTCGCCCAGGTGGCGCTCGAGTTCGGCGCCAACGATCTCGACGGCACCGTTGTCGACGAACGCATCACCCACGCCGCAGGTGGAACCGCCGGCACCGGTATGGCGCGTCAGAAGATCGAGGATCTGATCACGGAAACCGGTCGTGTGCCGGTTCTGCGCGACACCCTCTATCGCCCGATCGAAGCCGCGTCGGTTGTCGCCTGATTCGGGGCAAATTCAGGCGTTGATGGACTCAACGGCTCCGAGGAGTGTTTCCGAAACCCACAGCAGATAGCGGGCCACCTCTGACTCACGGCACAGTTCCGCGAGTTCCGGTGAAAACTGGATGGAGACCACCACCACCATGCCCAGAAAGACCGCTGCGATGGCTCCCGCGAGAGCGGCGCCCAGGAGCCGATTGACCCAGCCGAGTTTGAGAGAGGTCAGGGTGTGCTCGATACCCCACCCGGCGAGCAGGCTCAGACCGGTACACAGCAGCACCAGAAGCAGTCGGCCGCCGATCGCTGCGATCCACTCGATACCCACCACGCCTTCGAGGGCAGCCTGTGCGTCGGCACCCGCGATGATCGCCAGCCACACACCGGCCACCAGGCCACCGCCACCAAAAATGAGGCGCACCGCGCCCTTCCAAAACCCGCCCAGAGTGAGACCGATCCAGATGACGATCAGCACCCAGTCGAGAAAGCTCATTTCAGAAGACGAACGGTGAGCCGAAGAAAATCGGCCTCGGTCACGATCCCGATCAGGATGCCCTCGCCGTCCACCACCGGCAGACAACCGTACTTGTTCTCGAGGAGTATGCCCGCCGCCTGGGCGACTCCGAGATCGGGCGATACCGTGACCACATCGCGATGCATAGCCTCTACGACAGGTACGGTGTCGAAAATTCGCCGTTGCTCGTTGCGCTCCACCTCGGCAAAGATCGAGAAGGAAGCGGCCAACAGATCGCGGTGGGTGACGAGGCCGGTCAACCTGCCGTCGCGTACCACCGGGAGGTGGCGGATCCGGCCCCTCGCCATGCACCGTTGCGCGTGGGCGAGGGTCTCATCCTCGGTCAGCGTCACCAGATCGGTGGACATGAGATCGGCGACTTTCATTCGGCCTGGCATCAGGTGTCTCCAGCCACAGTGTAACCCGGATGAATTTTCAATTTTGAATTCTCAATTCTCAATTCCCACCCTACCCCCGTTCTCGGGGCCTTGTGTGATCATTGAGTATAATGATCTGAGAATTGAGAACTCTGTGAATGGGATCGTCAGAGGACCGTAAAAGTGGTCTTGATCCTGACCTTATAAGCTCGTTCCCAATCAGCCCTCTTGATCTTCATCTTGATCGGGAGTTCCTGTTGCTCGGTGTTCGACTTGACGACCACGTATTTCTTCACCGACTTCAGTCTTTTGCCGGTCTTATCCTCGACGAAAATTTCGATGATCACCTTCTGAACCATCGGGCGGGAACTGGTGGCGCTCATTGTCCACATCACGATCGCGGGGTCAACGTCCTGCTCGGAATCGATGTGGACCCGAACAGATGTGAACTCGACCGTCCATCCCGCTCCGGGATACGCCAGTCCGGCAAGCAGGACCGGCTCGTCGTCCTCGGGCACGCCAATGGTCGTCGATGCGATCTGCATCGCCGCCGTTGCGGCCACGGCCCAAAGCAGAAGAAACGCCACTGCGCCCGTCACGCGGGTTCTCGATCCGCACACATCCCTCATGATGTCCCCCGTCTCGTCGCCGTCGAGAATGAACGCAAACGACCGTCGTTGGTATGTCTTTTTGTTGTTCTTATATTTAAACTATGTCTCAAGAAATCGGTTGTCAATGTTCGGCCCAACAGCCGGCTGCGACACGAGAACCGAAGACCTCGGTACTATCGTCGTTGGGAGCGAGCATCGGCCGCGGCGGCCTCACTCGGGCGGCCGAGCTTGCGGTTGGCCTCGGCAAGACGCCGCCAGAGTTCCGGATCGTCCCCGGCCGCCGCCGCCGCGCGGTCAAGGTTTGCCGCGGATTGCTCCGGCAGCCCTTCGAGCATCCCCAACTCCCCGGCCGCAAGCCAGGTCTCCGCCCACCCCGGCGCCAGCCGGTAGGCCCTGACTAGGGCCTCGCGGGCGGAAACGTAATCCCCGGTCGACGCCCTCAACCGCGCCACTAGAACCTGCATCGCTGCGCTGTCGGGATGGTGACGCACACCCGCATCGATGAACCTGGAGGCTTCATCGGTCTTCCCTTCGGCAAGAGCACGGCTCCCGACCACCAAGGCAGCATTGAGATTGTCGGGCCGCTCCTGGAGGACCTGGCGGTACAGCTGATCGGCCCGGTCCGCGTCACCCATGCCGGCAACCGCGTCCGCCAGTGCGGCGGTCAAAGGCAAGTTACCGGGAAGGTCGGCGAGGGCTCCATCCAACGCCCGGACGAGGGCTTCGGACGGCCCGGGGCCGATTCTGGCCTGCTCGAGAAGAACCCGTGCCATGCCGTCTCCGGGGTCCTCTTCCACCACGCGTCGGGTCTCCTGAATCAGAACGTCATTTCGTCCCATTCGACCCAGAAGGCGCCATCGGATATCTCTCGAAGTCGTGCGATCGGGTTCCGCAGCGAGGGCCCTGACGCACGCGTCGAGCGCCTCCTCGAACCGGCCCAGGCGTTCGAGCGAAACCGCCTCCAGCTCGCTGTAATGGGCGTGCTCCGGGGCGAGCCGCGCCGCTCGGCTGTAGGCGTCGGCGGCTCCGGCGAAGTCGCCGGTGCGGAATCGGAGACTGCCGGACGTTGCGACGACGCTGTGGTTGGCAGGCTCGTCCGCCAGCAACTGGTCGAGCTCGTTGATGGCACCTTCCTCGTCGCCTTCGGCGAATCGGGTCATGGCCGAATACATCCGGTTGAGGCTTTCGATCCGTTCCCGGGGGTCCAGCAGGTCACCAGCCTCGCGCGAATCGCCATCACGATCGACCAGGGTGATATAGCCGAGGGCCGCAAGCCGGCTGCGTTCCGCCTCGTCAACCTCGAGCGTCGTGGCGGTGGTTGAGCCCTCGTGTTCGACCAATCCCACCATCTGCCGGGACATCTCCATCGCCACATCGGTGTTTTCGGCGGCCACGTCATCGAGTTCGCCGGGGTCGGCTTCGAGGTCGTAAAGTTCCACAGCCGCCCCCTGGATGAACTTCCACCGATCACTGCGAAGCCCCCGCAACGGGCTCCATCCGAAACTGAGCTCGGGGAGCAGACTTTCGACATAGATGCTGCGATCGCCCTCGATCACCGGACCCCCGCGGACGACGCCGCTCAAATCGCGGCCGTCAAGAGACGGAGGGATCTCGAAGCCCGCCAACCCGAGCACCGTCGGCATGACGTCGATCAGCGCGGCCTGTGACGCGATACGGGTCCCGGGCGCGATGCCCGGGCCCCGCATGACGAGAGGAATTCTGACGGTCGCATCGTAGACAAAGACCCCGTGTGCCCGCTCCTGGTGTTCCCCCAGACTCTCGCCGTGATCGGCCGTGAGGACCACCAGGGCACGGTCGTACCGCCCGACCCTGCGATAGCCTTCGAGCAACCTGCCGACCATTCGGTCAGTGAAGGCGATGGTGCCGTCGTAGGGCGCGTTCGAGTAGCGGCTCTTCTCGGGCTCGGGAGGCTCGTAGGGAGCGTGGGGATCGTAGAGGTGAACCCACACAAAGGTCGGACCCGTGGGGGCAGCGCTCAACCACTCGAGCGCGGCCGAGACCACCTCGTCGCCCGGCCGTCGTGCGTACGCAGCCATGCCGGTGGCATCGATCCCAGTCATCGTGTCGTCGTATGCCACAAAACCCTGATCGAGGCCGTAGCGGCGGTCGAGCACCGACGCCCCGACAAACGCGGCCGTGGTCCAGCCGGCGGCTGAAAAAACTTCGGCCAGGGTCAGCGCCTCGGGCGCCAGTGCAAAGTCACCGTTGTTCCGGACCCCGTGGACGAATGGATCCTGTCCGGTAAAGAGCGACGAATGGGAGACCAGTGTGATGGGCGAAGGAGCGACAGCCGTGAGGAAGGCGGCACCTTCGGCGGCAACAGCGTCGGTCGCCACGGTCGTCACGGGTGAGGCCCCAGCGTAGGAGAAACGGTCGGCCCGAGCGGTGTCCATCGTCACGACGAGCACATCGGCCGGAACGCCGGGATCCTCCACTCCAGGAGCGCAGGCGGTGACTCCCGCCAACAACCCGATGGCCACAACGAATCCCAGTCGTCGTCTCATCCTCGAACCATCCACACGGCCCTCATCTGTTGAGTGAAGATCGGGTTGAAATTCCCAATTCCTAATTCCTAATTCCTAATTCAAATATAGAGCCCGCCCGAAATATTGAGGACCACGCCCGTGATGTACGAGGCTCCGGGTCCAGCCAGGAACGCCACCGCCTCCGCGACGTCCTCGGGGGTGCCGAGGCGCGGGATGGCAACGGTCTTGAGCAGCGCTTCGCGCTGATCCTCGGTGAGCTTGTCGGTCATCGGAGTGGTGATGTATCCGGGCGCAACGGCGTTGACCGTAATGTTGCGGGGTCCCAACTCGCGGGCGAGGCTCTTGGTGAAACCAATCAGCCCCGCTTTCGAAGCGGCGTAGTTCGCCTGACCGGCGTTGCCCATAAGACCCACCACCGACGCCACATTGACGATTCGTCCGCTCTTGGCGCGCATCATCAGTTTGGCCACCGGTTGAGTAACCTTGAACACGCCGTCGAGGTTGATGCCGAGAACCAGGTCCCAGTCTTCCGGCTTCATCCGCACTAGCAGCTGGTCGCGGGTGATCCCTGCGTTATTGACGAGGATGTCGATGCGTCCGTGAGTGTCGTGAATCGCTTTGAGACACTCCGCCGCCTGTTCGGCGTTTGTGACGTCGAGGTGACCTCCCTCGGCCGAATGCCCGGAAGCCGTGATCTCGGCCACGATCTCGGCCGTGTCGAGAACATCGACACACACCACCGTCGCACCACCGCGCGCCAAACGCCGGGCGATTTCCGCACCGATTCCGCGCGCCCCGCCAGTGACAACCGCAACCTGCCCGTCGAATTCGCTCATCTCACCCTCCATCTCCGCCGCCGAGACCATCATGCAAGCTCGGCCAGGACTTTCTCAACCGTTTCGGTGGTCCCCGCCGGATAGCACACCGCGTTGCGATCGATGCGACGAACCAGGCCACACAGCACACTCCCCGTCCCGACCTCGACGAAGGTATCGAAACCATCGGCGAGCATCCGACGGATAATCTCGGACCACAGGACCGGCGCGTCCACCTGCCGGATCAGACCATCGCGCACCGCATCGGGCGCCGTCACCGCCATCGCGTCGACGTTGCGATACAGCGGCACCTCGAGCGGCCGGAATGGAAGCGCGAGGAGGGTCGGCTCCAGCCCCTCACGAGCGGGGGCCATGAGCGGCGAGTGAAACGGCGCCGACA
>JASJGQ010000074.1:0-28888 GCA_033791425.1 Acidobacteriota bacterium | reverse complement strand
CGGTGGTCGTACGACAACGACAGCGGCAGCATCAGGCGCGGCCGGAATGAGCCTTCGTACCACTCCGGCTCGATGCGGCCGCGCGAGACCCCCAGAATTGCCACTTCGGGCCAGTTGACGATGGGTGAAAAGCCGGTGCCGCCGATGCCGCCGAGGTTGGAGATGGAAAAAGTCCCGCCCTGCATGTCGTCGGGTGCAAGCTTCTTGTCGCGGGCGCGGCGGGCGAGATCGTCGAGGGCGACCCCGATCTCGGTGAGATTTTTTCGATCGGCATCGCGGATGACCGGCACCAGCAGGCCGCGCTCCGTGTCGACGGCAACCCCGATGTTGATCGACTCGCGGAACACGATCTCCCGGTTGGCCATGTCGACGGCGGCGTTGAGCGTGGGGTGCTGCTTCAGCGTCGCGGCGACAATCTTGACCAGGATTGCGGTCATCGTGAGCTTGCCGCCGGCCTCTTCGACTCGGCTTTTGTAGGCCTTTCGGAATTCCTCGAGATCCGTGATGTCGGCGACCTCGTGGTTGGTGACCTGGGGCGCGTTGTGCCAGGCACGGGTCAGGTTTTCCGCGGTCAGCCGCCGGATCTTGGTCATCGCTTCACGGCGGGTTGGGCCGAATCGGGAAAGGTCGGGCAACTCGGCTGCCGCCATGGCGCCGGTTGTCGAGGGCCCTCCCTGAGTGAGCAGCCTGTTGGCGTGAGCCTTGATGTCGTCGATGGAGACGCGGCCACCTGGACCCGAGCCTGCGACGGTCGAGATGTCGACTCCGACCTCGCGCGCGAATCTGCGCACCGTTGGCGCCGCCTGTACGGCGGACATGCCCCCGCGTGGCGTCACCGGGGGTGGGGGAGTGGCGGTTTCGGCCGCTGCGTTTTCCTCCGCCCCTCCGCCCCTCTGCTCCGTTGCCCCTTCGTCCCCCTGCTCCTCCGGCGGCGGGGTGTCGGGTGAGGGTTCATCCGGGGTGATGTCGACGGCCGCTTCGACCACATCCAGGGTCACGATCGGGGCCTTTTCGCCGATGGTGTCGCCCTCTTTGACGTGGATCTCGAGAACGGTGCCGGCGGTTGTTGACGGCACTTCAACCGACGCCTTTTCGGTCTCGACTTCGATCAAGCTCTGGTCCGGCTGAATTTCGTCGCCGACAGCGACCAGGACAGACACCACGTCAACGTTGTCGACGCCTTCACCGAGTTCGGGGAGGTTGATGGTGATCGCCATGGCAGCCCCCTTAGACCTTTACCGGGTTCGGTGCATCGGTGTCGATGCCGAAATCGGCAGTGGCAGTCTGAACGATGTCGCGCCCGATGCGCCCTTCGTCGGCGAGGGCGCTCAGAGTGGCCACCACGATGTGTTCAGCATCCACTTCGAAGAAACGGCGGAGAGCGGCGCGGCTCTCGGAGCGACCGAACCCGTCGGTGCCGAGCGCGACCGGGGTCTTCGGGAACCACTTGCCGATCGAATCGGGTAGGGCCTTGACGTAGTCCGAAGCAATGACGTAGACGCCATCGGTTTCGCCGAGACATTGTTCGATCCACGGTGTCCGCCGCTCATCGCCGCCATGGAGCCGGTTGAAGCGGTCGCAGTCGGTTCCGTCCATGTAGAGCTCTTTGAAGCTCGTGATGCTCCAGACATCTGCGGCGACGTTGTAACGTTCGGCGAGGATCTCCTGTGCGCGCAGCGCTTGATTGAGGATCGCGCCGCTACCAAACAGATTTGCCCTGAGTTCGGCGCCTTCGCTCCCTGACGGGCGGAATCGGTACAGGCCGCGGAGGATGCCCTCTTCACTGCCCTCGGGTTGGGCCGGCATGGCGTAGGGCTCGTTTTCGACCGTGATGTAGTAGAAGACGTCCTCCTGCTCGACGTACATGCGCCGGATCCCGTCCTTGATGATGGCCGCGAGCTCGAATGCAAACGCGGGGTCATATGCCTTGAGGTTGGGCACCGGATAGGCAAGGAGGTGCGAGTTGCCGTCCTGGTGCTGGAGGCCTTCACCGTTGAGGGTCGTACGGCCGGCGGTGCCACCGATCATGAAGCCGCGGCTTCGCATATCGGCGGCGGCCCACACCAGATCGCCGATGCGCTGCATCCCGAACATGGAGTAGTAGACGAAGAAGGGGATGGTGTTGATGCCGTGGGTTGCGTGGGCGCAGCCGGCAGCGATGAATGAACTCATGGAACCGGCTTCGGTGATGCCCTCCTCCAACAACTGGCCGTCCTTGGCCTCGTGGTAGTACATGAGCGTGCCGGCGTCGACCGGTTCATAGAGCTGGCCGATGTGTGAGTAGATCCCGATCTGACGGAACAGCGACTCCATACCGAAGGTTCGGGCCTCGTCCGGGATGATGGGCACCACGAGCTTGCCGATCTGCTTGTCTTTGAGGAGCTTGGCGAGGATGCGCACAAAGGCCATGGTGGTCGAGATATCTCGCCCGTCGCTGCCTTCGGCAAACTCCTCGAACACCGAATCGGGGAGCATATGGAGGGGTTCGCAGCGCACGCCGCGGGTTGGCACAGGCCCTCCGAGGGCCGCGCGGTGCTCCTGGATGTAGACCATCTCGGGGCTGTTTTCCGCGGGGCGATAGAAGGTCGCCGCCCGCGCCTCGTCATCTGACAACGGGATCCCGAAACGGGTACGGAACTCGAGGAGCTCCTCCTGATCGAGCTTCTTCTGCTGGTGTGTGACGTTGCGGCCTTCGCCCGACTCGCCGAGGCCGTAGCCTTTGATGGTGCGGGCGAGAATGACCGTCGGGGCGCCCTTGTGATCGACGGCCGCTTTGTAGGCCGCATAGACCTTGCCGGGGTCGTGACCGCCGAGCCGTAGGCGCCGCAGTTGTTCATCCGACATGTTGGCAACCAGCGCCTCGAGTTCGGGATACTTGCCGAAGAAGTGTTCGCGGACGTAGGCGCCGTCCGAGGTCGAGTACTTCTGGCTTTCGCCGTCGACCACCTCGCCCATGCGCTGAACCAGCAGCCCGTCCTTGTCCCTGGCCAGAAGCGGGTCCCAGTCTTCGCCCCAGACAACCTTGATCACGTTCCAGCCGGCGCCCCGGAAATGGCCTTCGAGCTCTTGAATGATCTTGCCGTTGCCGCGTACCGGGCCGTCGAGCCGTTGCAGATTGCAGTTGACGACAAAGATGAGGTTGTCGAGCTTTTCCCGGCCGGCCAACGAGATGGCGCCGAGGGCCTCGGGCTCGTCGGTCTCACCGTCGCCGAGGAATGCCCACACCTTGTGGTCGGATTCCGGGTGCAAACCGCGGTCTTCGAGATAGTGGTTGAAACGCGCCTGATAGATGGCCATGATCGGACCGAGCCCCATGGAAACCGTCGGGAACTCCCAGAAGTTCGGCATCAACCATGGGTGGGGGTACGACGAGAGGCCGTTGCCGCGGCCATCCCGCAGCTCGCGGCGAAAGTTGAAGAGCTGTGCTTCGGTCAGTCGTCCCTCGAGAAAGGCTCGCGCATAGATTCCCGGCGAAGCGTGTCCCTGAAAGAAGATCTGGTCGCCGTCGTAGTGTTCGCCCTTGCCGTGAAAGAAGTGATTGAAGGCGACCTCGTACAGGGTCGCGGCCGAGGCATAGGTCGATATATGGCCGCCGATGCCGTCTTCCTCGTGGTTGGCTCGCACAACCATGGCCATCGCGTTCCATCGAACCAGACTCTTGATGCGTCGTTCGAGTTCGCGACTGCCGGGGAATGGCGGCTGATCGGAGACTGGGATGGTGTTGATGTAGGGCGTGGTGGCTTCGAAGGGTATCTTGATCCCATTCATGTGAGCGTGGATCTGGAGGTCCTGAAGCAGGCGTGTCACCCGTTCCGGGCCGCCGTGGTGGATCACCCAATCGAGGGATTCGAGCCACTCCCGTTTTTCGATCGCATCCACAGTTTCGTCTTGTGATCGTTTGCTGTCTGTCATAAATTCCCCTGGTTCAGTGAGTAACGGATCATCGCTCCCATCTTTCGTTCGTCGAAAGATAACAACCGACGTCGCTACTGTGTTTCAATTTCAGGGAGATTGTAGCAAGAATTCACCGGCCACCCGCGGGGGACGCGACCGATGGGTTGCAGCAGCCGCTTAACTGACGGCTGCGCTTTTGGTGGGGGATTCCGATCCCTGCATGCGGTCGGCGAGGATCTTGGCGAGATGGTCAGGATGGCCTGCCGTGCGTTCGAGAAGGCTCTCCGCTACCTCCTTGGGGAGGGGCGGCGCGACAAAGTACCCCTGGATCATGTTGACGTCGAGGTCGGCCAGGGCCTGGAACTGCGCCCTCCGCTCGACCCCTTCGGCAACCGTGTCCTTACCGAGGTTCTTTGCCAGAGTCACGATGGTCCGCACGATTTCCGAACTTTCGTCGTCTTCGAGCATGCGGGAGACAAAGGAGTAATCGATCTTCAGCGTGTCGATCGGGAATCTCCGGAGGTAGGCGAGAGACGAGTATCCGGTTCCGAAATCGTCAATGCTGATGGCGATGTTCAGAGCCTTGAGCTGTTCCAGTACCGCCGAGGCATACTCAGCGTTTTCCATCAGGACGCTCTCGGTGACTTCGAGCTTGAGGCTGGCGCCGTAGAGACCGCTGTTTCGCAGAATGAGGTCGATACCGGCGACCACATCCGGACGCATGAGCTGCGTGGTCGACAAATTGACCGACATTGTGGTTTGGGAGTGGGCGCGAAACTTCTGCTGCCAAACCCTGAGCTGTTTGCACGCTTCCTCGGCCACCCACCGGTCGAGCTGGATGATCGCTCCCATCTCCTCGGCCACCGAGATAAATGCGCCGGGCATCAGCAGACCACGCTCGGGGTGCTGCCATCGCACCAGAGCCTCGAACCCGGCGATGCGGCCGTCATCGATAGCGACGATGGGCTGATAAAAGACCCGGAACTCGTTGCGGGCGAGGGCGCGCCGCAGATCGTTTTCCAGCCGCAGGGTCGCCACAACATTCTGGTGCATGGCGTCGTCGAAGACCGCGAAGCTGTTGCGCCCCATCGACTTTGCCCGGTACATGGCGGTGTCCGAGTCGCGCAACAGGTCTTCCGGACGCGTGTAGTCCGGGTTCCAGAGCGCGATCCCGATGCTGATGGTGGCGAAGACCTCGGTGCCGTCGAGATCGAAGGGGACGCGAAACTCTTCCTGGATGCGTTCCGCGGCCACGGTTGCCCCGCGGATGTCCTTGATGTCTTCGACCAGTATCACGAACTCATCGCCACCGAAGCGCGCCACCGTGTCGCCGGGTCGGCAGGCCTTTTCGACCCGATGGGAAATGGCCCGCAGGAGCTGGTCACCCGTCAAATGACCGAGGCTGTCGTTGACGTTCTTGAAGCGATCGAGATCGAAGAAAAGAACCGCAAAGCTCTGTTCGGAATCGCGTTCGGCCCGTGCGAAGGAGTGTCGCAATCGGTCCATGAGGACCGCGCGATTGGGGAGATGGGTGAGGGGGTCCTGGAGACCCGACGAGCGCACGGCCTCTCGGGTTTCGTCCTCCTGATCGACGTCGGTCTGCCGACCTACCACCCTGACTGCCTTGCCTTCCTCATCTGCCAGGACTTCGCCGCGGGCGAGCATCCACCGATAGAGACCCTCTTTGGTCTGCATCCGGTAGCGCTGTTCGATGACAGTGATTTCGCCCGCGATGCCGGCATCGATGACCGATCGAAGGCGGTTGAGGTCGTCGGCGTGGACGCGGCTCAGCCAGGCTTCGAGAGAGTCTTCGATATCAGCAGGGTCGTAGCCCAACATCTTCTTCCAGCGTTCTGAATAGTGGATGGTTTCGGTCAGTAGATCGAGATCCCAGACACCGTCCCCGAGACCACCCGTTGCCAGAAGGAAACGGTCGAAGTCCGTCTCGAGGTTCCTCTGCAGCGCCCGTAGCTGATCAAGTTCGCGGTGCCGCTCCTCGATGAGACTGAGGCGGGTATCGAGCTGCTCGCGCACCAGCGGCAGCATGACAAAATCGTTGACGCCGAGTTCAAGGATCTTCGAGAGCTCTCCCGGTTTGTCGGCCGGCAAAAGAGCCAACGTCGCACAGACCCTTCCATGGTCGGTCTTTGAAAGGGCGTCCGAGAGCTTTGCGGCCTGGTTCTGGCCCATGCGCCAATCAATGACGACCAGGCCCGGCGTCATTCGACGCACCGAGTACCTGCACGCCCAGCCGTTGCGGACCGTCGAGCAGCGATACCCGCGATCCACCAATACCGTCTTGAGCTCGGCTTCGAGTTTGCGATCCCGCGAACAGATGATGGCTTCGAGATCAGGGCCACCGCCGCTGACGCCGCGAGCGGCCTCAGGCTGGGTCGATTCCCGTTTTCCAAACCAGGATTGCAGATCGAACAACGCCGTTACTCCTCGTGGCACACCTCAAACAACCGTCTCAAGTCACCGCACGGCCATATCGCCAGCGATCGCAGCCACGTATTCAAGTCTATCACCATGGTGGGTGGGGGGTTACCTCCCGGCTGCCGCGTTCGCCGGTTGCCGGCAAGCGGGGGCGGCGCGGTCCTCCTGTCACGCCCTCAGGTGGGACTCGAGTCGGCCGCGCAAAAGTCGTGCGGCGCGAAAGTCGCCGTGCTTCCGAACAACATCATCCAGAGCTGACAGGGCCTTTTTCGGGTCGCCGTCGGCGATCAGTTGGTCGATTTCCGCCAGTGTCTCGGCCGCATTTTGAGCGGTGCGTACATCGTCAGTTCGTAGCTGCGCAGCCTTCGTTTGGACGAGGAGACGCTGGACCCGTTCGTTGTGAGGATCGAGAGCTCCGGCCGATTCGAGAAGTGCGAGAGCCTCCTCAAAGGGGCGTTGGTCTTCGAGGGCCTGCTCGACGAGATGATTGATCTCCTGCCTGCGCAGCTCGCGGCCCTTGGCCTCGATCTTTGAGTCCAGTTCCTCGAATGCTTCAGAGGCGCCGTAGAGGCGCCTCGCGACGGCAAGTTCGCGCAGAGCCTCGTCGATCGCGCCCTTTTCCGTTTGCCGATCGACGCTCGTGGCCACCTTTTCGACGGCCACCTGGCGCCGGTGGGCATCGATTCGTCGTTGTATTTCAGTTTCATTTTCTGCGACGAGTTCGACGGCATCCGGTAGGTCTGCCGCCAGTTTTCTGGCCGACTCGAGCCGCTCGTTGGCCTTCGAAAAGTCGTATTTTTCGGAGTCACGGAGTGCGGCATCAATCTTCTTCTGGACCTTTTCGACGGTCGCGTTCATCTTTTCGATGTCGTTGACGATCCGTTGCCTGAGGTCGGTTGCCTCGTCGAATTTGCCCAACTCCTCGACCGTCTCGTCAACCATGCGAACGGCGGACTCGAGGCGACCGGCGAGAACCAGCCGCTCGATCTTCAACGCAGCCCGGTCGATTGATTTCTGTCGCCGTTCGGCCTCTTCCTGGAGTCGGATGCCCTCTCGTGCCGCAGCCATCAGGTCGTCCGTCTCTTGGACGTTTGGAACTATCCGGCGAGCGTCTTCGAGAGCCTCGAGCGCGGCCGAAAATTTTGTCTTCTCGATGAAATCTCTGGCGGTGTCGCGAAGTTCTTCGGCCACGTCCAGCGTCTGAGCCGTGCGCAACTCCTCGAGCTGGGTTCCAAGATCGCCAAAAACGTCCTGTGCGCCGTAAAGTTTGATGGCAACCGCCAGCGCCCTCTCAGCCTGGTTCACGTCCCCACTTTCGAGGTGATTCGCGATGGTGGACGCCGTGTCTGAGATTTCCTGTTGTCTGCGCTGTTCGGCGCGTTGTTTCGCCAACCCGGTCTGGGCGTTTTGAAAACGTTGTTGGAGTGCCCGATTGTCGGGTTCGATTGCGAGGCCCTCTTCCAGCACGGACATGGCGTCGTCGAAAGAGCTCTCGGCGATCAGCTGATCCGCCCTCGACATCAGGTCCTCAAGCTGGCGTTGCTGCTCTTCGTGGCGCTCTCTCGCGTCGCCAATCTCAGTGGTCAGTTTCTCCATGTCTTCAGAGGTGCCGTCTGCTCTGATAGCGGTCTGGAGACGATGCTCTGCGCGGTCGAAATCTCCCGAGAGGAGAGACTTTCTAACGTCGTCGATGGTCTGCTGACGGCGTTTTTGCAGCTTGACGTCTGCCGCCTCGACGATATCGAGAAGTCTTCGCGCCTCCGTGTTTTCGGGCGACAGCTCCAGCACGGTCGCCAGTTGCAGCCGGGCCTCGTCGAAGTGTTGGCCCTCAACGAGTTTGTTCGCTCCCATCAACAGTGCTCGGACCTGGCTCTGGCTGGCTTCTTTCGAGTCGCTGGTTCTGCCGCGTCCCTCACTGCCGGTCTCGATCGTTCCGGAGCTCTCGATGTCTCCTTCCGAATCAGAAAAGTCACCTGGAGGCGGGGTTGGTGAGAGCCCGAAGTTGCGATCGAGGCGACTCTGCGTACTGCCAGGCTTGATCGTTCGAATACTCCGGGTCGTGAGAGTCGGGATCTCGAAAATCGACCTCAACTGGTCGTTCTCCACCGAGGTCTCAGCGCGAAACGGCGCCAGGGCCTTGCGGAAGCTGTCTGCCGATTCGAAGCGGTCGTCGGGCTGCTTGGCCATGGCCTTGAGAACGACAGCTCGCAGGGGTTCCGGGATCAGACCATCTGGGTCCGATGTGTCGAAGTCCAGCGGTGGGTGCATGAGATGGCCGGAAATCAGTGATGCGATATTGGATCCTTGGATGGGATAGGTGCCGGTGAGGATTTCGTAGAGAACCACGCCGAACGAGTAGAGATCGCTGCGTGCACCGATCGATGCCCCTTCGTGAGTTTTGAAGTGCTCCGGCGAAGAGTAGCGGACCTTCCCCAGAAAGGTGCCTGCAGAAGTCAAGGAGTCCTCGCCCTCTCGATCCTTTGCAATTCCGAGATCGATCAGCTTGACCCGTAGCGCACCCTCATCGTCACGTTCCACCAGGATATTGTCGGGCGAAATATCGCGGTGGATGACCCGTTTGCGGTGGAGATAACCAATAGCGTCGAGGCTCTGGTCGGCAATTTCAAGCACGAGGCCTGGTGACGGCTTGCCGAGAACTTTGATGATTTCCTGGAGGTTGAGCCCGTCGATGAACTCCATCACCAGATAGGCGTAACCGTTTTCGTCCATCGTGAAATCGTAAATCTGCGCGATATTCGGGTGGCGCAGCCTGATCGCCATTTTGGCTTCACGCAAAAACCGTTCTTTGAGCGTCTCGTCATCCGCCAATTGCGGTCGCATGACCTTGATGACCCGGACCTCGTCGAGCAGCTCGTGGCGGACCTTGTAGACGGAGCCCATGCCACCTTCCCGAATCTTTTCGAGAAGTTCATACTTGCCCTCGAGTTGCTGCAACGGAGTGGCCACGACTCTTACGCTCCTTGTTTGGCTGAAGCCTATGCAACCCCCAGCCACGTGTCAACTGCAAATCGTTCATCGGCTGCACGATAGGCCCCGGTTCGAGGCGAATTCCCGTGCTCGAGGGGAGATCATTGGAGCCCGACTGGATGTACACTGCGACGGTGACTAGAAAACGGAAGTTGATTCTGGCTCTTGCCGCAGCGGTGGTGATTTCGATCATTGCCGCAGCGATCGCAATTCACGACCCGGGAATCCAACGAAGGGTGTGGGAGGCGTTGACCGCGGCCGTTGAGGAATCGAGCGACGTCGGAATCGAGGCTGCACATGTCAGGTTGCGCTTCTTCCCCGCCAGGCTGGTGTTGCGCGAAGTCACTGTCAGCCTGGAGGGGAAAACGGTACTCGCGGTGGAGGAGATCCGCGCCGATTGGCAGTGGCGGCGGCTCGCGGCACAGCCGCGTCGCATCGAAACCGTCACCGTCCAGGGTCCGGTGTTTTTTGGCGACGCTCTGCCGGCTCCCGGTGCGAAGACGGACACCCCTTCGGAGATCGATATCTGGGGTTTGCTCGAGATCGGTTCCCTCAGAATCTCTGGAGGGCGGGCAACCGCCGGGGTGCCCGAAGTCCGCGTCGCGCTCGATGACGTTTCGATGCAGGCTCAGCTGATTGGCGCCTCAGCAGCTGCGGCGGTCGAGGCCGGTCGGATGAGGCTCGATCGGTCGGGGCGCGAATTGACCTTCGGTCCGCTGTCCCTGAACGTGAATGCCTCGGCCGATGGCGTGGTCGTTCAGAGTCTCGAGATCGGTGGGGACGCTGTGAGCCTCTCGGCTGCCGGCGGCCTGGGGGTGTCGCCTCGGATGACCGGCCGTTTCGAAACGCAAATCGAGGCCGATCTGGCGTCGGTGGCCGGGTGGTGGGACCCCAATCTGGTGACCGGGCTCGCACCCGATGGCCGTGCCAGGCTGGTTGGCGATCTCGAGCTGTTATCAGACGGGAGCGTGGCGGTCGCGCTCGAACATCGCGGGGCTCCGATGTCATTGGCGGGCTACGACCTCGATACCCTGGAGCTGTTCTTCAGCGGTATGGGCCCGAGCGTGCGGGTGGCCGGCGCGGGATGGGGCCGGGCGGAGGTGACGATCGACGGGGCCGGCGTGATCGCGGTTTCGGCCGATCTTGACGAGGCGCCGGTCGATCGGGTTCTGGCGTTCACTGTTCCCCGGTTCGCCGACGCTGTGCAGGGGCCGACGACGGTGAGCGGCCGGTTCGACGGGACGTTTTCTTTTCCAATTGACATCGCAGCGGCCACCGGCGATATCGATCTCGTTGTTCTGTGGTCCGATGGTCGGATGGCTGTCCGCGGCGCCGGCGTCGGGAGTGAATGGCAGATCTCCCGCATGGAGGCGAGGCTCGCCGGCGTGACCGTGATCGCACACGGCAGCACCAGTGCCGACGGAACACTGCGCGCCGAAGCCGAGGTCGGGGTGGCCGACCCGGCCATTGTGGCGGCCCATCTTCGGTCCGGGTTCCCAGGGGTCGAAGTGCCGGAACTTGGTGGTGGACCGATCGAAGGCACACTGCGGGCCGAAGGCACGGTGGATGCGCCCGGGTTGGCTGTCGACGCGACGTGGGTCCGGCCGACGATCGCCGGGCGGGAGCTTCAAAGTATCTCGGTGAACGGTCGCGGAGGCTTCGAGGAACTTCAATGGACCGCCGAAGTCGAGGTGGACGACGATTCAGCTATCGAGGCCCACGGGACGGCCCACCCCCTCGAAAGCAGCGTCGAGGGCGACTGGAAGTTTGCGGTCGCGGATCTCGCCCGGTTGGCGGAGATCCTGACGCCCGGGGCTGACGTCACCGTCAAAGGCCGCCTCGAAGGAGCAGGATCTCTGGCGTGGTCGCAGGGCGACTATCGATTGGACGGCCGAGTGGAGGGCCTTGACGTCGGAACCGACCTCCTCGCGGTGCCCCGGCTGAGAACCGAGTTCACCGTCGATTCGGACGTGGTGTCCATCGAAAGCCTCGAGGCCGAAATATTCGGTGGTGTCGTCGAGGGCCGCGCGCAGGCGCCGTTGACAGACCTCGACGCGCACATCGACGGTCAGCTGTCGTGGCGCGGACTCGACCTCGCAGCCCTTTCGATCGAGATGCCGGAATCGTTGACCGGCAGGGTGTCGGGTCAGGCCCTCATCAGCGGCAGTGTGAGTCGTCCTCAGGCAGAGGTCGCGGTGCAGTGGGAGGCCGATGGACCGTACCCGGTGGCGGATCGATTGCAGCTGCAGATCGACCTGGCAAACGGCGTCGTGCGGGCCCTGATCGAGGACGCCGCAACCCGAGCCGGTACGTTGGAGGCCCGGGCTGAACTACCGCTCGGTGACATCGAGAGACCACCGTGGCTGTGGGCCGACGCTCCTGCCGGCCCAATGACCGGTCACCTGGAGATGGACGGATTCCGCTTCGGGCCCATTGCCGAAATGCTGGCCGTCGACATCCTGGGCACCGAAATCGTCGCCGATCTCAGGGCCGATTTCGAGTGGAATCCGTTAACGCCGGATCACCCGAAAGTGACGGCATCTGCGCATGGTCTGCGCGTCACGCACCCGACCGGCGAGTTGGTTGCGGACGGCCCGATCGAGGTCACGGTCGACGGGCGAACGGTCGAAGTCGCACCGGTGGCCTTCGTGGGTTTCGACAGTCGAATCGAAGTCGAAGTTTCGTATGACCCATCGACCGACAGTGTGCAGGCTCGTCTGGCCGCATCGGTGTCTGAGGCGTTGTCCCGGCTGCTGCCGATGCCGGTCAGGATGAGGGGGCCACTGAGCCTGACCGCCGATCTTAAGCTGCCGGCGTCGGCCGACGCACCGTTGGAGTCGGTCCCAGGGACGTTCGCGCTGGACCATGGCGACGGCGCCATGGTGATGCGCGATCCGCCGGTCGAAATCAAGGGACTCAAGATGTCGGCTGCGCTGGAGGACGGCCGAATCGACATTCTCGACGGTCAGGCAGAGGTCAATCGCGGCACCGTGACGATGGGCGGTGGTTGGGACCCGGTGTCCGGTCAGGGCGTGGTGTTTGAAATGGAGAACGTCACACTGTTCTTCGAGGGCATCCTCACGAGATGGGATGGTGACCTCGCGGTCGAGCCGAAAAAGGACTCGATGGCGCACGTGACGGGCGATCTGACGCTGATGGCGGGGCTGTGGGACGAGACTATTGGTCTCGCGTCAGCGGTTTTCGGGGCCGAGGACGTGGAACTGGCTGCCGACGATCCGCTCTACGACATCAGTCTCGATCTCAGCGTGCGGGGTCGATCGGGCATCCGGGTGGACAATAACCTGGGTCATTTCGACGTCAACTGGGACGTCCTGCGAATTGACGGCAGCGCAGCGGTGCCTCGGCTCCGTGGTGAAGTGCGGATCGCGCCGGGTGGGGTTATTGCGCTTGGTGGACGCGAGGTCAAGGTACGGAGGGGAAGTCTCGATTTCACGGGCGACCCGACCGTCGATCCTATTGTCGAGATCGTGCCGGAGTCCGACATGACGTTGGTAGGCGGTGAGGACGGTACTGCCAGCCTGGATCCGACGCTGATGGCGACGCGGGGCCTCGCCCAGGGTCTCAGCAGTGCCCTCGGCTTTGAAAACGAGACCCTGCGTCCGGCAGAGATAGCGACCCAGACCGAACGCGACCCGAGCGTGAACTTCATGGTCGGGCAGCGAATCAGCCGCAATCTGGCGCTCTTTCTCACCACCAATCTGACCGACGTCCAGGATCGATCCGCCATGATTCAGGGCTGGAACTTCCGCGGTATCCGGGGACTGGTTCTGCAGGTATACCAGGAGACCGTCGACGACAACTTCGGCGGCAATATCCTTCAACGGTTCACCTGGGGTGGCCCCGCCAGGGATCTGGGGCGCCCGGAGGTGTACCGACTCCGCCTCGAGGGCGATTGGCCGATGTCCAAGGGTCGCCTCAAAAAGGCGACTCGTCTGCGTCGCGGCCAACCATTCGAACCGTTTCTTCTATTTGTGGCCGGGGTTCGGATGGAACGGGCTCTGGCCGAGAACGGCTATCAGAATGCCCGGGTCACTGGTTTTCAGGAGGGCGACGAACGCTCGCCGACGCTGGTGTTCTACTGCGAGCCTGGAACACCGCAATTCGTCCGGTTTGAAGGTGAACCGCCGTCGCGTCAGGTCCAGGCCGAAATCACGTCCCTGTACGAGCCGCCGCCGCTCGAAAATGGGTCTCTCAGGGCCATGACCGCGCTGCTGACCCGCTCTGCGGGGATGGAGGGCTACCCGGACGCCGAGGTCACCGCCACGCGTCAGGACGACGTCATTGTCATCAGCATCGACAAGGGCAACAAGGTCGACGTGCAGGGGCCGTTTTTTGATGGCCTCCCTCCCGACATCGCCAGGGAAATCGAGCCTCAACTCGGTTCTGCGAACGTCATCGCCACGATGGCGGGCCACCCGGAGCGTTTCGAAAGGACCATCCTTCAGCGGCTGGCTTCGCTCGGGTATTTCGAAGCAGAAGTGCTGTCTTTCGACGTCGTGCGGCTGGACGAAGGCTTGGCCGAAATTCGGATTTCGGTGGATGCCGGTTCGCGGCAGGCGATCGACGAAGTTGTTTTTGTCGGGAGTGATCCACTGAATCTGGTGAACCGGGAGAACTTCGAGGTGAAGACCGGACAGCCGCTGGATCGCAAGAGTCTGGATCTCGCGGCCCGCGACGTGAGAGACGCCTATATCGAGGCGGGATACCGGGACGCGCGGGCACGAAGCGAAGTGCGGCAGGACGAGAATGGTCGTTGGGTGGTCGACTTCGACCTCGAACCCGGGGCGCTGCGGCGTTTGAGAAACGTCGAATACTCGGGAGTGAAGCACGCCAGCAAAAAGATCCTCGCCAAAGGGCTCAGTATCGACGACGGTGAGGTCGTGACCGACGCGGCCGTTGATCAATCGGCCAACCGGATCGCCAATTTCTCACCGATCGAACGGGTCGAAGTGTGGACTCGAGACGTCGGTTTTTCCGAGGTCGACGTGGAGTTTGCTGTCGTCGAGAAGCCTCGCTGGGCAGCGGAGGTGGGCGGGGGCTGGAGCACCGAACGCGGGCTGTCAGCGAGCTTCGGTATTCGGGATGACGATCTCTTCGGCAGAGGGATTGGACTGAATCTTCGGGGGGGATGGGGGTCGACCGAACAGAAGCTCTTCCTGATTGGATCATTACCACCGGTGCCCGGCGGACGGTTGTCGCTGATTTCAACAGTCGGCTACCTCGGTGGTGATGCTCCCGATGAGCCCGATGTGCTCGACCAGGAAGAATTTCTCGCCTCTCTCGAGGCTCAGTACACTCTGGCCAATCGGATTCAGGTCGGTGTGTACTACAGATGGACCGATACCCGGACCTTTGAAAAAGAACCGGACCCGTTCAATCCCTTCCCGGTCGATGTTCGCGTCAAACTGGGGACGATCGGCGTCCGTACCATCATCGACAGATTCGACAATCTCTTCGATCCACGCAGGGGCTACGGTCTCACCTCGGATATCGGATGGAGCGCCGATGTCGTTGGTTCTGATTTCAATTACGTCAGCTGGTTGACCAACTTCACTGTCGCCTTGGAGCCGTTTTCAGGTGCGACGTGGTTGCAGACCGCCCACATCGGTGTTGCCGAGCCCCTCAAGGGAGAGAATTTGATCCCCGAAGCGAGGTTCTTTGCGGGAGGCCAGGCCTCCGTTCGGGGATTCGACCTCAACAGTGTCGGACCGGTGACTTTCGGCCTCGGAGGAACTCTGGTGCCGGAGGGGGGCGGAGCGCTGTTCATTCTCAACGAAGAACTTCGCATCCCAGTGTGGGGCGCGCTGCGCGCCGCGGTCTTCGTCGATATCGGACAGGTGTGGCCGAGTTGGCGCGACGCCGACCTCGAGCTGTCGGTGGGTGCCGGTGTCGGTGTGCGGTGGTCGACGCCGATCGGGCCTTTGTGGTTTGACATCGCGTGGCCGGTGGCCAACGTCGGCATCAGTTCGAAGAAAACGAAGTTCTATCTCGGGATCGGGCGGCCATTCTAGCCCACCCGATCGATGCTGGATGAATCACGACCCCTCTTGGGTCAAGCGGAGTGTCAACGGTGGGTGGACAGATCCAGTATCCAGTAATCAGCCTCCGGCTGATTTCAGGACCGCCCTCGCTTTGCCGGCCTCCGGGCCGTTGGGGGCGAGCTTCACGTACTGGTCGAGATCGAGGAGCATATTGTCCTTCCGACCGAGCTTGTCCCAGGTCATACCCCGCCAGTAGTACATCGGGGCGTAGCGGGGGTTGACGCTGAGACCGACGTCAAAGGCATTCTTGGCGTCCTTCCATTTCTGTTGGAAGAGGTAGATGAATCCGATTTGTTGGTTGACCATTGCTTCGTCGAAACCACCGCGCACTGCAAGCCGTAAAGCCTTGAGCGCGGGTTCGTACTTCTTCTGGCGGACGAGGGCGGCGCCAAGATAGAACTGGGCAGTTGCGTCGGTCGGATCGGCTTTGACGGCTTTCCCCGCGCGAGCGGCGGTCGCCTGCCAGGTCGAGAGGGCTTCTTTGTTCTTGGATTGGAGATAGAGAAGCTCTGCCTCCCAGTATGAGGCGACGAAATTTGTGGTGTTGCCCTTAGCCATTTGCGACACGGCCTTGCCGGAAGCGGCCGCAGAGTTCTTACCGGATTCGGTCGCTTCGATGGCCTCGAGCAGGGCCCACGCGGTCTTGAACTCCGGCGTGGAACCGTATTTGGCCTTCTTGGACTGGAGGGTCTTGCGTGCCGCCTTGGTCTGCAAACCGGCGAGTTGGGCGATGGCGGTATTGGCGACAGCCGTTGCTTCGGCGGACTGTTGATTGTCCGCGCCGAGGGCGACTGACGTGGTGATGAGGAGCGCAAGGGTCGATCCACAGATGATTCTCTTGAAGGTAGTCACTTTTCCTCCCTGGGGTAGCTTTGAGTCGATATCGACATAGTGACACACCGTCCGTCCTGAAGTCCAGGTATCGTCCGGCTCGGCGACATCGTATGCTGATCGCCGATCCGAGGGGGGCGCGTGCTCGATCGCCAACGAACCGGACCAATTTTGACACTGGGGCTGCCGATCATCGGCGGCATGATTTCCCAGAACGTGCTCAACCTGGTGGACACTGCCATGGTGGGCACCCTCGGCCCTGCCGCCCTCGCCGCAGTGGGGATGGGGAGCTTTGCCAACTTCATGGCGATGGCATTCATCATGGGTCTGTCCGCCGGCGTCCAGGCGATTTCGGCACGCCGCCTCGGTGAGGGCCGGTTGAGTGAGACGGCCTCGCCCCTCAATGCGGGTCTCCTGATCGCCCTTGTGGTCGCCGTCCCGTGGTCGTTTTTCCTTTTCGGCTTTGCGGATCGTCTTTATCCGATGCTGGTGGACGACCCCGAGGTCGTCGCTCTCGGCGTGCCCTACTTTCGTGCACGACTGATCGGGATGACTGCGATTGGGATGAACTATGCGTTTCGTGGTTTCTGGAATGGAATCAGCGAGTCGAGGCGATATCTGCAAACCCTGCTCATCATGCACGTCTGCAATGTCGTCCTCAACTGGCTCCTGATCTTCGGCCACCTCGGTCTGCCGGCCCTGGGTGCCGAAGGTGCCGGTATCGGCACAACCATCGCGACCTACATCGGGACCGCGATCTATTTCATTCTCGCACTGCGGCACGCCAGGCCCCTGGGTTTTCTGCGCAGTTTTGTCGACCGGGCAACCATTTCTTCGATGGTGAAGTTGTCGGTTCCGGCCGGACTGCAGAGCTTTTTCTTTGCAGCCGGTATGACCGCGTTTTTCTGGATCATCGGCCGCATCGGAACCCCCGAGTTGGCCGCATCGAACGTCCTGGTCCAGCTGCTGTTGGTTGCAATCCTCCCCGGACTCGGGTTCGGTCTCGCCGCGGCATCGTTGGTCGGTCAGGCGCTGGGCAGGGGAGATCGTGATGACGCTGTTCGATGGGGATGGGATGTCAGCAAGTTTGCGATGGTGCTGGTGGGTGGCGGCGCCCTGGTGGGTCTGGTTTTTCCCGATGCGTTGCTGCGGTTATTTCTGCACGATGAACATACGATCGCTCTGGCGCGTTTTCCGTTACGTCTGTTGGGCGCCACGATGACCATCGAGACCCTTGGCGGGGTCCTCATGAACGCCCTCCTCGGCGCCGGCGCCAGCCGTTTGGTCATGAAGGTCTCGATCGGGATGCAGTGGGGCCTCTTTTTGCCGGCGGCCTATCTTCTGGGACCTGTTCTGGGTCTTGGATTGTCGGCGGTGTGGTCGGCTCAGGTGGCCTACCGAGTCCTTCAGGCCCTGGTGTTCGCGATGGTTTGGAGAAGTCAGGCCTGGATCGACCTCGAAGTCTGATTTCTGCACGTATTTGCCGCATTATGCCTTTTTTGCCGCGTCGCGGGATGGTACCCTCGCGGCCGCGAGATTGAAGCAATCCGCCGCCGGTGCGTACTCTCCGGTGGGCGTACAGCGTTGGAGAGAAAATGAATTTCAAAAACGTGTCGGTTCTCAGCGTCGCCCATGTCGACGCTCCGCACCGGGTCACATCCGAAGAGATCGAAGAGAAACTGGCGCCGACCATGGAGCGTCTCGGTATCCGACCGGATTTGCTTCAGAGCCTGTCGGGCATCATCGAACGAAGGGTGTGGGACGAGGGCACCATGCCGAGCGAGGTGGCCGCAAGAGCGGGAGAGAAGGCCATCGAGGCGGCGGGCATCGATCGATCGAAACTCGGAATTCTCATCAACACCTCGGTATGCCGGGACTATCTCGAACCCTCTACGGCGTGCATCGCCCACTCGATGCTGGGGCTCTCCGAGAACTGCATGAACTTCGACCTCGGCAATGCTTGCCTCGGTTTTGTCAACGGCATGGACATGGTGGGAAATATGATTGACCGCGGCGAGATCGACTACGCCATCCTGGTCAACGGTGAGACGAGCCGGCAGATTACTGAGGCGACTGTCGAGCGGCTTCAGAGCCCTGACATCGACGAGGCGACCTTCAGGGAGAACTTCGCATCGTTGACGCTGGGATCGGGAGCGGCCGCCATGGTGCTCGGTCGAACAGACCTCGCACCGGAGGGCCACCCGTTCAAGGGCAGCGTCAATCTCGCAGCCACCCAGCACTGCCGCCTGTGTGCCGGCAATATCGACAGCATGGTGACCCGGACCAAAGAACTTTTGACGGCCGGAATGGAACTCGCGCTGCGCACCTGGGGCCGGGCGACCGAGGTTCTCGGTTGGACGGCTGACGCCGTCGATCACTTTATCGTTCACCAGGTGAGCAAGGTTCACACCGAACAGTTGGCCGGCATCCTCGGGATCGATCTCGAAAAGATCTTTCGTCTCTATCCGGACTTCGGCAACATCGGGCCGGCGGGTGTGCCCATCGCCCTTTCGAAACTCGCCGAGACCGGGAAGTTGGTGCGTGGCCAGAGAGTGGCCATTCTGGGCATCGGCAGCGGCATCAACTGCACCATGGCAGAACTGATCTGGTAGCGCCTTGGCGATGCGTTTCTCCGAGTAGGGCATGCAAGAGATTCCGGAACACCTCTATCCATTCGAGAGCCATTGGCTCGAGATCGACGGAATCAAGCTCCACTACCTCGACGAGGGAGAGGGCGAGACCGTGGTCGCGGTGCACGGCAATCCGACCTGGTCTTTCTACTACCGCGATCTGGTTCGCGATCTGCGGACCGATCACCGGGTGGTCGTGCCCGATCACATCGGTTGCGGGCTGTCCGAAAAACCCGGTGATGACCGATACGACTACACCCTACGGCGCAGAATCGACGATTTCGGCCGCCTTATGGATGAGCTCGAGCTTTCGGAGATCAACCTCGTCGTCCACGACTGGGGCGGGATGATCGGGCTTGCCTGGGCCGTCCAGCATCCCGATCGCATCAAACGCCTCGTGGTGCTCAACACCTCCGCCTTCCACCTCCCGAAATCCAAGCCATTTCCCTGGCAGTTGTGGATGGTCCGCGACACACCGCTCGGGCCCTTGATGGTGCGCGGGCTCAATGCCTTCAGCCGTGGCGCGTCACACGTCGCCTGCACGAGGAAGAAGCTCTCAAACGAAATCCGTGACGCCTATTGCGCTCCCTACGACAGTTGGCAGGATCGGATCGCCACCCTGCGCTTTGTCCAGGACATCCCACTGAAGCCCGGTGATGGCGGTTACGACATCGTGTCGGACACGGCAGCGCGGCTCGATGTTTTTCGAGACACGCCGGTGTTGGTGTGTTGGGGCGACAGGGATTTCGTCTTCGATCGCCATTTCCTCGAGGAGTGGCAACGCGTGTACCCGGATGCCGAGGTCCACCGCTTCCCCGATTGCGGACACTACATCCTCGAAGACGCGTCGGAGGAAATTCTCCCGATCATCCGAGCTTTCTTGAGCTGATCGGTATGAACGAACGTTCGAGGGGCAGGGGAGCAGGGGAGACTTCGTTCCTTATCATGTTCGAATCCAAGGAATGTCATTTCGACCGAGCGAAAGTCGCGGCGAAGTCCGCAGGACGACGCCGGAAGCGAGCGGAGAAACCTGTGCCGGCTCCCTTTCTCCCTTTCTCCCCTTCTTCCATTCTCCGATCCCCGGCACCTGGGTCTGAGAGCGATGTATGACGACTGAGAAAGCAAACATCGCCGATTTCCTGCCGGAGATGGCGGCGCGTCAGCCTGATGCTCCCGCCATTATCTGCCCCTGGGGGCGGCGCGGAGGACGTTTGACCTACCGGCAGCTCGAGGACCGCACCAACCACATCGCCCGCGGTCTCGAGTCCATCGGGATCGGTCGCGGCGTGCGGACGGTTCTGATGGTGCCTCCGGGGCTCGACCTTTTCGCCCTTGCCTTCGCGCTGTTCAAGGCCGGCGCCATACCGGTGCTGGTGGATCCCGGCATCGGCCTCAAACACCTCAAGGCGTGTCTAGGGAACGCCCAGCCGGAGGCCTTTATCGGAGTCTCCAAAGCCCATGCGGCGCGGGTGGTGCTGGGGTGGGCCCGCGAGACCATCCGAACGAGGGTCACGGTCGGGCGGCGATGGTTCTGGGGAGGCGAGACGCTCAAGGGAGTGGAGGCTCTGGGGGCTTCGTGTCCCACGGCCAAGATCGCCGCAACGGCGGCGGACGATGAGGCCGCGATCGTTTTTACCTCCGGCAGCACGGGACCTCCCAAGGGCGTGGTCTACCGCCACCGCAATTTCACCGCCCAGGTCGATGCGATCCGCGAGGCCTTCTCGATCGAGCCCGGCGAGGTCAACCTGCCGACCTTTCCCCTGTTCGCTCTCTTCGACCCGGCCCTCGGGATGACCACAGTAATACCCGATATGGATCCGACGCGGCCTGCACGGGTCGATCCGGCAAAGATCATCGAACCCATCCTGGAGTTCGGCGTGACCTTCATGTTCGGTTCTCCAGCCCTCCTCGACACCGTCGGCCGGTGGGGGCAGGAGCGCGGCGTCACCCTGCCGACCCTGCGGCGGGTGATCTCCGCCGGCGCCCCGGTGTCGCCACGGGTGATCGAACGATTTCAGTCGATGCTGACCGGCGACGCTGCGATCCACACCCCTTACGGAGCGACCGAGTCGCTGCCCGTCGCCATCACATCGAGCCACGAGATCCTGGGTGAGACCCGCCACGCCACCGACCGTGGCGCGGGTACCTGCGTCGGTCATCCGGTGCCGTCGATCGAGGCTGCGGTGATCGGAATCGACGATGGGCCGATCGCGCAGTGGCGCGATGACCTCGAGGTCGCGAACGGTGAAATCGGCGAGATCGTCGTCAAGGGGCCGCAGGTGACGAGGGAGTATTTCAACGCCCCAACGCAAACCGCTCTCGCAAAAATCGCCGATGACGGGGGAGTGCGGCACCGGATGGGCGATCTCGGATACTTCGACGGAAAGGGTCGTCTTTGGTTCTGCGGCCGCAAAACGCAAAGGGTCCGCACGGCCGCCGGGGACCTGTATACGGTGCCCTGCGAATCTGTCTTCAATACCCACCCCGATGTGTACCGCACGGCGTTGGTGGGGATCGGTGAACAGGGTGCCCAAAGACCGGTTCTATGTGTCGAGCTCGAGCCGAACACCGCGGCGACCGAGCACTCGCGAATACGGGCGGAACTCCTCGAAATCGGCACCTCTTTTGACCACACCCGGGAGATCGGGACTGTCCTGTTTCACCCTGGTTTCCCGGTCGATATTCGCCACAATGCGAAGATCGGGCGCTCGGAGCTGGCCGGGTGGTCCGATCCGCAGGTGACGTCATGAAGGTTCTGGTCACGGGCGGTGGAGGTTTTCTCGGCGGCGCCATCGTGAACCGGCTGGTGGACCGCGGTGACGAGGTGCGCTCGCTGCAAAGAGGTTCCTACCCGCAGCTCGAGGCACTCGGTGTCGAACAGACACGGGGCGACATCGCCGATCCTGACGTCGTCGACCGGGCTGTCGCGGACAGCGAGATCGTGTTTCACGTGGCGGCGAAAGTCGACCCCTGGGGCGCGTTTGGGCCTTTTCATCGAACCAACGTTGTCGGCACCGAAAATGTGATCGCGGCCATGCGGCGGCACGGGGTGCCGAAATTGATCTTTACGAGCACGCCAAGCGTCGTCCACCGCCGGGGAGACCTCGCCGGGGTCGACGAGTCGGAGCCCTACCCGGAGCACTTTGACGCCGCCTACCCGCAGACCAAGGCGATGGCCGAAATGGCGGTCCTGGCGGCCAACGACGACACGCTGTCGACGATCGCCCTGCGACCCCGTCTGATCTGGGGCCCCGGGGACACCAACCTGGTGCCTCAACTCGTTGAGCGGGCAAAGTCCGGACGGCTCCGCTTTGTCGGCGGCGGCGGCAACCTGGTCGACACGACGTACATCGACAACGTCGTCGATGCCCACATGCTGGCGGCCGAGAAAATGGAGCCGGGAGCACGTTGCGCCGGGCGTGCCTATTTCATCAGTAATGGCGACCCCTGGCCGCTCAAGAAGATCGTCAACGGGATCCTCGGGGCTGCGGGGCTGCCGCCGGAGGAACGGACGGTACCGCTTGGGTTCGCGCTCGCCGCCGGGGCCGTCTTCGAAACCGTGGAACGCGTCGCACCCTTCAAGAACGGACCGCCGATGACGAGGTTCATCGCCCGCAACTTTGCGACGGCTCACTGGTTTGACATTTCGGCGGCGCGACGAGATCTCGGGTACGAACCAAAGGTCTCCATCACAGACGGGTTGGAGAATCTCCGGCTGTGGTTCGATAACCAGATTTGATTGGAGCCGCAGATGGGATCCACCGTCTCGATCGTTTTGCTCGTTGCAGGAACCGGGATCTTCACCGCGCTGATGACGACAGGGCTGCTGTGGCTGGTTGCCGGGAGATTTCTGCGGTCGCGGCTTGCCGCCACCCTCGAAACCGCCGGCGATGCGGCGGCGGAAAAGGTACGGCGGGCGGTTCTGGAGGCTGTGGACGAGGCCCTGCCACAGGTGCGGCAGCAGGTTGCTGGGGGAGTGGGAGAGGCCGGAGAGACGATCCTCCCGCGTCTTCGCCGAGAGGTTCAGGGGGGTGTCGAGGATGCGGTCGACACGTCGCTGCAGAAGGTTCGTGAGCAGGTACGGTCTGGTGTCACGGACGGCATCGCGTCAGCGGTGGCCGGGGGGGCGGTGACGAGGGCCGGTGAGGAGATCCTGCGTAAGAGCGGCAGCGTGTTGGACGCCGGTCTCGATCTGATCCTGGGTTCTCGCGCGAGCGACGAGGACTCCTGATTCTTGCCTGATTGATCAGTCAATCAGACGATATTTCGATCTCCCATCGTCGCTCCAAAAGTGGTATTCTCCTGCGGCACGACGAACTCGTGCAAATTTTCACACGCCCGACGCGTGGCGCGCGACGGACAAGGTCGGAACGGGTCGGCAGCGGTAGAAGGAGAATGACCATGCTCAAAAAGATCGGTCTCATTGGCGGTGGATACATCGGCGGCGTGCTGACCCAGGAGATTGTCCAGCGACGGCTCGCCCGCGAGGTCGGCCTGGTCGACCCGGCCCCGTTTGTAAACCCCGACGATCCGCCGGAGCGGCAGGAAGTTGCCGCCAAGCAGTCGGTGTCCAAGGGCAAGTGCCTCGACATCGCCGAGGGCACGCCGACGATACGCACCGACGTTCGTTGCTACGGTTCCAAGGACTACTCGGCCATTGCCGGGGCGGATCTCATCATCAACACCGCCGGTGTGCCGCGGAAGGCGCGCCCCGACGGCACCTTCCCGACCCGCGAAGAACTTCTGACCATCAACCTCAAGGTCACCAAGCAGGTTGCGGAGGGCATCAAAGAGTTCGCACCGGACGCCACCATCATTTCGATCGCCAACCCTCTGGACGCCATCGTCTACACCCTCGACAAGGCGCTGACGCCGTCCAAGAACAAGCTCTTCGGCATGGCCGGACAGCTCGATTCCGGCCGCTATTGCTACTTCGTGGCCGAGGCCGCCAACGTGTCGGTCGAAAACGTCAACGCCATGGTGCTCGGCGGCCACGGCGACACCATGGTGCCGGTGCGGTCGTCCTGCCTGGTCGGCGGCATTCCGGTCACCAAGTTCCTCGACGAAGAGACCCTGGCCGCCATCGAGAGCCGCACCCGTAAGGCGGGCGGCGAGGTGGTGGGTCTGCTCGGTTTCGGCTCCGCATTCGTGTCGCCGGCGTGGGCGGCGCTGGAGATGGCCGAGGCGATCATCTTCGACAAACGCAAGATCATTCCGGTCTGCGCCAAGCTCGAGGGCGAGTACGGTGTCAACGGTCTGTTTGTCGGCGTACCGGCGATTGTCGGTGCAAATGGCGTCGAGCAGGTCATCGAGATCGACCTCACCGACGACGAGAAGGCAGCCTTTGCCCGCTCGGTCGAAGCCGTCAGCAAGACCTGCGGCGAGGTGGATGGGATGCTCGCCAGCCTCTGATCGCAACCTCGATCGAAGACGACGCTCCCTGCATCGCAGGGAGCGTTTTCGTTTTACCAGCTTCAACCTGAGGACGTTGGCGCTGTTGATGCGCTACAATTCCGCAAAACCGAGACGGAGGGCTGATGGGCGAGGAGATTCGCAGGATCGCGGTCAACACCGGCGGCGGCGACGCGCCGGGTCTCAACGCCGTCATCCGTTCCATCGTGTTGTCGGCCCTTCGCAGGGGCTGGGAGGTGCTCGGAATCCGAAAGGGTTATGAGGGCCTCCTCGATACCACCAAGATCATTCAGCTCGATCGGGACTCGGTGCGTGGAATCACCCATCTCGGTGGGACGATCCTCGGCACCACCAACCGCAACAGCCCGTTCGAATACCCGGTCAAGCTCCCCGGCGGCGAGACCGGGCTGGTGGACCGGTCGGACGAGGTCGTCGAAAATTTCCACCGACTCAATATCGACGCCCTCATCGCGATCGGTGGCGACGGTTCCATGCGGATCGCCAATGGCCTGGTTGCCAAGGGCATGCCGATCGTCGGGGTGCCCAAGACCATCGACAACGATCTCTCGGGCACGGTGGTCACCTTCGGATTCGACACGGCGGTGACGGTTGCCACCGAGGCCATCGACCGGCTGCACTCGACGGCCGAAGCTCACGAGAGGGTGTTTGTGGTCGAGGTCATGGGCCGATACGCCGGCTGGATCGCCCTCCACTCGGGGGTCTCGGCGACGGCTGATGTGGTTCTGATTCCTGAAATACCCTACGACATCGAGTCGGTCTGCGACAAGATCATGGATCGCGAGGCCCGAGGACGCCGCTTCTCCATCGTTGTTGCGGCCGAAGGGGCCCGACCCCGCGACGGCGAGATGGTGGCGAAGGACCAGGGCGCGGGGCGGGAGCGACTGCTCGGCGGGATCGGCGTGCGATTGGCCGAACAAATCCAGCAGAAAACCGACAAGGAGACGCGGACCGTGGTGCTCGGCCACCTCCAGCGAGGGGGCGGTCCGACGACCTTCGATCGCCTGCTGTCGTTGCGATTTGGGGCCGCGGCGGTGCGGATGGTGGCCGAGCGTCGATTCAACGTCATGGTTGCGTTGGATCCGCCGACAGTTCTCGCGGTTCCCCTGGAAGAGGCGACCGAACGCATGAAAACTGTACCACTCGACTGCGACACCATGCTGACGGCCCGAGATCTCGGGATCAACTTTGGCGATCATGGCGGTTCAGGGGTGTAGATGATCGTTTCTGCCTGGTATGACGGCCACAGCACCTACGGACTTCGCGTCCTCGAGGAAGACGTGAGCCTCAACTTCCGTCCCGAATGGACGACCGTCAGTGTCTACCTGCCCGAGGCTTCAGAACCGGCTGAGATCCCGTTGACCCCGAGCTTCTGGGAAGGGTCCCCGGAGCTGCGATCGCCGCAGGTCCGGATCTTTCTGACGCGGAACGAACTCGAGACATGGCAGAAGAACAGACCGCCGCGATTCGAATTGATTCCGCTCGGCGAGGGCGTCTTCCGCCTCGCCTGGATCGTCAAACCGAGGGGCCAGCCGACGTTGCCCTTGACGTGAACTCGACCTTATGGGGTGGTCAGTGGAACCGTCGTGACCGTTCTCGGGTCACCGCTCTTGCGGTCGATGACCGAGGCGTAGACCGCGACTGAACCCGACAGGTCAAGGCGCACGAGAAAACTCTCGACGCCCCCGCAGTCGGCCGACGCGTCCCTGACGGGCGCCAGTTTGTACTGTTGCCACGATCCGCCCGCCACCTCGAACCGGTACGGGAGGAACGCCTCGCGGCCATCGAGAATGACGGATCGTCCAAACTCGTGAGGTACGTCGAGAACCACCTCGACGGGTTCGGCGCCGGGATTGGCGAAGCCGATCACTGTCTCGAAATCCGCGGCGTTCTCGCATGGATTGCGGTGCCACATCAGGGCGGGCAGGAGATGGGCGCCAGCTTGCGGTAATTGATCGATTGGTGTGGCGTCGAAGGCCTCGCCGCGACCCGACAGGACCGCGCCGGTGTTGCCATTTTCGTCTTTCCCGAGATTAACGAGTCTGCTGGTCACGTGCAGCGGACCGTCCGCCCGCAGCACGAGACCGCCTCGGGCCGAGTCGGCGCAGCCGAGATCTGTGGCAAGACCGGCCGCAGTCCACACCGTTGCGGATTGCGGTGGGACGACCCGCGTCGGCGTCATAAAGAGATCGCACGGGGTGGCTCGTTCGATATTGCCCGGGAGAAATCTGGTGAGTTCGACGAGCACCGGTTGGTCGCCGGGGTTGGTGAGATAGAGTTCCGAGCTCCAGCGGTCGCCGTGGCGGCCATCGAGGTTCAGTGCAAAGACCGGCAGCACGAACTCGCCGGCCGCTGACGGGAGAGCGGCGAGAAGAAGCAACACGACCGGGAAAATTCTACGAAGAAACACGCGCGGACCCTCCAACACGGAACACATCCGTGATCTTCAATTATACGGAACAGCGGCCGGTCCCGTTGAGCTGCACAGTGAATCCACTGTTAAACTCGTCGTTCGGAGGACGAACCATGCTGCCACGAGGCGCCTATGCCCCGGTCCCGACACCGCTTGACGGTCGGCTCGAGTTCGACCCCACAGCGTTGCAGTCCCACCTCGCATGGCTGTCCTCCCAGGGGCTGGACGGAGCATTGATCCTGGGTACAAACGGCGAGTTCCCCTCCCTCTCCCTGTCCGAGAGGTTGCGGGTCGCGGAGAGCGCGTCGGCGGCGAATTCCGACCTCCGGCTGATGTTGGGGGTGGGTTCGTGTTCACTTGTCGAGGTCCTGGAGATGGTCGGTGCGGCCGCGGCCCTCGGCTACCAATCGGTCCTGTGTCCACCACCGTTTTATTTTCGTGGGGCGCCGGTTGCGGGGTTCGCGGCCTTTTTTCGCGAGGTGCTCGACCATGCCGAGATTCCGGTGTTGCTGTACCACATCCCTCAGGTCACCGGGGTTCCGATCTCTGAGGAACTGCTCGAGGCGATTGACGGCCACCCCCGTCTGGCGGGCGTCAAGGACAGTTCGGGCGATCCGGCGGAACTCGTGAGGCTCAGCAACCGGTTTGCAGAACGGGTCTATATGGTCGGGTCCGACCGCCTGGTGACCGCCTGCTCACGGGCTGGCGGCCGTGGCAGCATCAGCGCCGCCGCGAGTGTGGCGCCGGCTCTGGTCGGACAGGCGGACCGCGGCCAGGAGGAGCAACGGCAGCTCGACTCGGTCCGCAGCCTGCTCGAGGACTACGGTCTCGGACCGGCTGTGAAGACAATCCTCCGCCGTTGCGGTGTCGGAGAGTATGCGACGCGGCCACCGCTCCTCGGCCTCGACCCGTCGCGTGCGGACGAGTTGTGGCCGGCTTTCTGCGAGATGGTTCCGCACGGAAAGCGACCACGGGGCGGGGATACAGGCGCGCGCTTCAAGCAGGAGTGAGGATGACCTTGCCGAAGATATCTCCTGCTGCGAGCAGCCGGTGGGCCTCCGGGGCACGATCGAATGGCAGGGCGCGGTCCACGATAGGGCGAATGAAACCGCTTTCGAGTGCCTCCCCGAATCGTTTCTGAAATTCCGACACGATACGGCCCTTCTCCGCCACAGGGCGAGCGCGGAGGGTTGAACCGACGATCGTCAGGCGCTTCTTCATGATCAGTGAGAGGTCGAGGTCGGCGTGAGCGCCCCCCTGGAGCCCGATTACGACCAACCGGCCACCGATCGCGAGCACCTCGAGGTGGTGGCCGAGATAGGGTGCGCCGACACAGTCGAGCACGACATCCACGCCGCCGCCGTCGGTGGCGTCGATGACTCCTTTGACCCAGTCGTTGTCGCGGTAGTTGAAGGCTGCCTGGGCGCCGAGATCGAGGCACCGATCGCAGCGTTCTTCGGATCCGGCGGTGACCAATGGCCGTGCGCCTGCCGCCAGGATCAGTTGGATGGCGGCGGTTCCGACACCGCCGCTGCCGCCGTGGACCAGAGCTGTTCGGCCGCTTTCCAGCCCGCCGAGCATGAAGAGGTTGAGAAAGGCGGTGAGAAACACTTCGGGAAGGCCGCCTGCGTCGACCTCCGACAGGCCGCGAGGGACGTGCATCACCGCCGGAGCCGGGGCCACCACCTGTTCCGCGTAGCCGCCACCCGTCAGCAACGCCATGACGCGATCTCCGGTTGAAAAACTGCGAACCTCCCCCCCAACCTCGTCGATCGAGCCCGAGCACTCGAGACCGAGGATGTCGGAGGCGCCGTGCGGCGGGGGGTAGAGCCCCCGTCGTTGCAGGAGATCTGCGCGATTGACGCCGGCACCAGAGACCCTGATCCGCACCTCCGTCGGTCCGCAGACCGGCGTCGTCACGTCCGCAACCCGAAGCACCAATTCATCCCCAGGTCGGTCGAAAACGACAGCTCGCATGGCATGACTATAACGTGAGTTGGATCTGGCTTGCGTGAAATCGAAACGTCATATCGGGTCATTGAATCGGCACCGCCGAGGGCGCGGTTGCGGGTATTCCCAAGGGGATTTCCCTGAAGGTGGGGCCAAGGCCACCCAACCCCCCACCCACCAAAAGGGGGGGTAGCATGGTGGGGCGTGGGCCCCCAGCAAAATAGTTTAACAGGAATGTGGGGGGTTGAATTTAA
>JASJGQ010000073.1:0-9691 GCA_033791425.1 Acidobacteriota bacterium | reverse complement strand
CGGACGGGGACGGCTCTCTGAACACCGCAGAGATCGAGGGTCTCGGCGGCGACCCATGGGCCGCGGTCTGCGATCGCCGCGACCGGGAGAATTTCGATGCTCCCTCCGGCAACCGGTGCCGCCTCGGGAAAGACCTCGAATCCACACGCGTAGACCTCGGAACGGCGTCCCGGTTGTGCGGCCCACACCGTTTCCTCAGTGGCGCACCGTGCCGCCAACATGAGCAGGGAGTCGTAGGCAACACACGCAGCACCGGTGGCGGCGGCGAGGCCCAAGGCCGTCGCGAGACCGGCGCGGATTCCCGTAAAAGACCCCGGCCCACGGGAGACCACAATCAAACCGATGTCCAAAGGCGTGATACCGGCATCCTCCACCAAAAGGTCCACCGCCGCCAACACCAACGTCGACCTGGGAGACACCCCACCGAGCCGGATCACCGAGTCCGCTGCGAGAAAACCTGCACCCAGCGCGACCTCCATCTGCGGCCCGCACGTGACCAAAGCAAGGCTCGGCCGATCTCCCGCAACTCCCTGATCGGTCGGCTCTGTTGTCATCGAGGCGCCTCCGACAAGGGAACCCTTGCGTGTTCTGGGGAGAGATGAAGCCGCGCAACGGCCGCCGCCTCGACCGCCTCGCGACTGAAGGGAAAGGTCGCGGGCTCGACGTCCAACCAACTTTCAATCTGGTCAGCATAGTGACCGGACCACGGGCGACCGGACTGCCCGGTAGGCAATCCGAGAACGGTCGCATCCCAATTGCCGACCTCAGTTACGAACCGCATCGCCGGAAGGGCCGTCACGCCAAACGGATCTCTGCGATCCCAGTATTCACCATTGACAGTCACGTTGCCTCCACCCACAGCAAATGGACCACGGTTCCAGGGAGTTGCGAACCACGATCCCACACCGGGAATCCACGCCAACGGGTGGGAGAACAGGACCTGGTGGAATTCACCCCACCTCCCGATTTGCGCATCGCTGTCGAGTCGATCGAGAAGGACCGTCAGGATATCAGTTTGTGTCTGACGACCCGGGCGACTCACATCGTCCCACCACGACTCGTCGAGACCCCCGGCCAACAACCGCAGGATCTCCTCTCGGCCCAACGGCGTTCGCTCGAGCAGGAGTCGCTTCGCTTCATCGCCACCAACCGCGTCTTCGAGTTCAAGCATGAAAGAGGAATAGACGGTGGCCGCCACCGAGTCCCCGGTCATTCGCGCATCCCAATCCATCAATTCGCGCGCGATCCGACCATTGTGTTTTTCGAGATCAGGACGGAGTTGTTTGAGAACAGCGATGGCCTCGGTGGAGACCACATCGCCCTGAAGTTCGAGGCATCCCTCGACCGTCCAGGCGTCGTGCATCGCCAGTGCGTTCCTGATACGCCGTAGTTTCCAGGGTGGGGCGAACTCGGCGGGGAATGCCCGTGACGGAGCGTAGTCACCCTCCGCAAAAAGATCATGGCCGGCCGAGACGATAAACCCTTCCGGCGGGTCGGCCTGAGCAGGATTTGCCGACATGGGTAAGAAGCCCTTCCACGCCCAGTCCGAATCCGCACCCGGCGCCGGGAGCCTCCCCGCCCCCCGCACCCGTTCGGGGACCCGCCCAACCACTTGATGAAGAATCGTGCCGCGTGAGTCCGCGGCCAGCAGATTCATCGACGGTCCGATGACGGAATCCCAGGATTCGGCGGCCGCCGTGGCGGTCTGGGCTCGGTTCATACCGAGGATGGCGGCCACCACGCTCGGCCCATTGAGCCCCGACCACGCCAACGCCAGCGAATCGCCGCGTTGTTCGCGGACCACTGGGCCGTGAACCGAAAGCCGCACCTTGACCAGCACGGGATCAGGTTGCCAACGCACCGCGATGTCTTCGGTGACCGTACGGAGGGGACGCCACCGACCATCGATCAGTTCGCGGCTCCCCAGGTCGTCCAGAGTCAGCACGAACAGGTCCTGATCGTCCATCATCGAGAGCGTCAGACCCCAGGCCACACTCCGAGTGTGGCCGATGAACACCCCCGGCAGGCCCGCGATAGACGCTCCGGCCACTTCCACGCCCGGCCCAGCGAGGTGGATCGCGTAAAACGTCGCCGGCATTTCGACGCCGAGATGAGGATCGGACGCCAAGAGGGGACGGCCGGTCGCGCTGCGCTGTGGCGCGATGGCCCATGCATTCCAACCCGTTTCGGCCGTAAGGAGAGTCATTGGCTCATGGTCGCGCAAGGGCTGCGCTACAAAATCTCCAGGCGGGATCCAGGCCCTCGCTTCGGCGCGAGTCCATCCCCACAAGTCCACCGCCCGGTCTCGGCCCAGGCGGGACAGTTCCACCGCCCGCTCCAACTCCTCACCGACAGCCCGACTCAGTTTGAGTTGGAGAAGGAGGCCGGTGGACAGCGAATCCTCGACCGACCACCGTTCCGGTTCGATCCCAAGGAGCCAGGTCTCAGGCGCAATCGATGAACCATACTGTTCGATCGCCGCGTTGACACCCGATGAATAAAGTTCCAAGACCCGTCGTTCGTATGCCGTCATCAGCGCCGCCTGCCGCCGAGCTGCAGGAGCAAGCCTCAGCATCCGCATCTTGCGATCGCTTTCGAGCGCCGTCTCCCCGACGAGCTCGGCGAGCCGACCGTTCGCGGTCCTGCGCGCCAGATCCATTTGAAAAAAGCGATCCCGGGCATGCAGGTAGCCCTGGGCGAACCACAGGGCCGAATCACTTCCCGAATAGACGTGAGGTGCGCCGAGCCGATCGAACAGAACCTCCACCAACGCCGGGCATCCGTCGATCGACTCAATCGATCGACCACGCTCGGGCAGACGGCTCTGCGCCACCTGGGCGCGGAGATACGTCAGGCCAAGCACCAAGAACACGAGCACCGTCACTGCGAGCGACAGCACCAGAAACCACCCACGACGGATCATCCATTCCTCCGACAGCCGGCGGGCGAAATCAGGTTGAGATCCTCAGAAACCAGACCGCACCTTTCGGCCACCATCATTCTAGCCCGCTCTTCTCACCAGGTATCACCTGCGGACGGCGAATCGCGGCGCTTCACCGGTATATACTCCCCCGCTGGAGTTTTGCTTGAGTATTTTGAGTGAAGAATCGATACAGGTCGGCGGAGGTTCCGTCTAATGGGGAAGGCCATCACTCCGGCGATTCGCCTGCAGAGGCTTTCCAGTGTTCTCGACGGTGCACGGAGCATGCTGATCATCGTCCAGAACACACCGGATCCCGACGCCATCGCTGCCGCCGCGGCGCTCCGCGAGATCGCCAACGAGCGTCACGATATCGCCTGCTCCATCGGTCACTCTGGTGCGGTGTGGCGAGCCGAGAATCTTGCGTTGATCAAGTACCTCGGCCTCAATACCCGAGCCCTCGGTGATCTCGATCTGTCACGCTTCGACCGATTGAGCATGGTCGACGCGCAACCGGGCGCGGGAAATGTCAACTTCGACTCGTCGCTGCGACTTGACGTCGTCATCGACCACCACCCGATTCGACCTGAGACCAGGTCGGCGCGGTTTACCGACATTCGCAGCCGCTACGGCGCGACATCGACGATCCTCTACCAATACCTCAGGGCCGCAAAAATTGAGGTTTCGCCACCCCTCGCGACGGCGATGGTTTACGGGATCCGCTCCGACACTCAGGATCTCGGGCGCGAAAGCACCCGTGCCGATCTCGAGGCCTTTCTCGACCTGTATCCGCTGGCCAACGCCAGGGCGCTCGGCCGCATCGTCCAGGCACCACTCCCGAGAAGCTATTATTCGAAGCTGCGCATCGCCCTTGACCAGGCAACTGTATATGGCAGCCGGATCGTCTCGTACCTGGGTCAGCTCGACTCACAGGAGATGGTGGCCGAAGCGGCCGATCTTCTCCTGCGGGCGGAAGATGTCAACTGGGCCATGTGTCTGGCAGTCATCGACAACTGGCTCCATATCAGCCTCCGCACGACCGACCGTGAACGTCACGCCGGCCGCATCGCCCGAAACCTGGGCGGCCGCATGGGATTCGGGGGCGGCCACCAGGCGCTGGCGGCGGCTCAGATACCGCTACCCGCGAAGAACCAGAGCAAACGCGCAACTCAGGTGTTGGTGCGGGGAATCATCAAGAGGTTCCTCAAGGCCACCGGGAGACCCAATGGGCCGGGCAAACCGCTGTGTCAGTAATTTTGAATTTTGAATTCTCAATTTTGAATTTTGAGTTTGCCCGTCTGCCAAGCAAGCAAGGGAGTGAGTGGGCGGGAACTAAAAACTCAAAACTAAGAACTGAGAACTGACTTCTCGTAGACCCGGTAGATCTTGTAGAGTTCGCCGTCCATCAAGCGGACCGCTCGTTTGGTGAGTTCGTTGTCCTCGAGGATCCACGAGTACTCGCACCACGAGTAACCGATCTCCAGGCTCTTCTGCAGACCTTCGCCAATCAGGATCCCCTCGATGCCCCGCTTCCGGTGCTCCGGCTTGACCCCCAGCGTGATCAGGCGAATCCCCTCCATGGTCTCCGGTTTGCTCTTAAGCAGGTGGTGGATGGTCTTCAGCGGATGACGCCACGGCGACCCGTCGAGATCGGCCAATACGGGGTTCCAATCGGGCATAACGAGAAGGAAACCAACCGGATCTCCGTCGTCGAGGGCGAAGCGCAGCAGGTCGGTCTGAACCAGGGGTTTGAGCTCCTTGGCCAGCCACCCGATCTCGGAGTCGGTCATGGGAACAAAACCCCAGTTCTTCTCCCAGGCCTCGTTGTAGATCTCCTGCACCAGCTTGACCTCACCCTCGAAGTTCGAAAGATCAGCACCGCGGGTGGTCAGCGTCGGGTTGCGATCACGGGTCCGATCGGCGAGCCGCTGCAACCGTTTAAGGCTCGCGCCGTGCACAGGTGAGATATAGGCGTGCAGGTCTTTTGCCTTGGTATAACCCGAACCTTCGACAAGCCTCGGATACGATGGTGGGTTGTAGGTCATCATCAGTGCCGGAGGACGGCCGAAACCCTCGATCAGCATGCCGCACTCGTAATTGGTGGATGGGTTCATCGGTCCACGGACCACTGTCGCGCCACGTTCCGCCGCCCACTTCTCAACCGCGCCGAGAAGATCCCGTGCCACGTCCGGTCTGTCGATGGTCTCGAAGAAACCAAAAAAGACGACCTTTTCTTCGTGAACCCGGTTATGGGCGTGATTGAGGATTGCCGCCACCCGGCCCACCACATCGGGCCCTTCCCATGCGAGAAAGAGCTCCAGCTCCGCTTCGCGGCCACCGTCGTAAAAGGGGTGGCGTTTGACGTCGAGCATCTCGCGAACCGACGCTTTGAGCGGCGGCACCCAATTGCTGTCACCCCGGTAGATCTTCCAGGGCAGGTCTATGAATCTCTTACGGTCGGCGCGCCCCTTGACGGGCTTCACCGTCACGAGATCACTCCCATTTCACGGCCGACTTTGCGGAAGGCCTCGAGCGAACGATCGAGATGGTCGCGGGTGTGGGTCGCCATGTAGGACGTGCGGATCATCGCGCGTCCCTCCGGCACTGCCGGCGAGACAACCGTATTGGCAAACACACCCTCTTCCTGCAACCGGATCGTCATCCTGAACGCCGCCATGTCGTCGCCAACCACCAACGGGATGATGGGTGAGGCGGACTCTCCGGTATCGAAACCCATGGCTGAGAATTCGGACTTCATATAGGCGGTGTTCTCCCACAAACGCTGCCGTCTCTCGGGCTCACGCTCGATGATCTCGAGCGCCTTGATGACCGACGCAACCGACGCCGGGGGAGGCGCCGCAGAAAACATCAGCGACCTCGCCGTATGTTTGACATAGTCGATGATACCTGCGTCTCCAACAACAAAACCGCCAACGGTCGCCAGTGACTTGGAGAACGTACCCATGACCAGATCCGCATCGTCTTCGAGCCCGAAGTGCTCGGCCGTGCCACGCCCGTGGTCGCCCAACACTCCAACGCCGTGCGCATCGTCGATCATCAGCCTCGCGCCGTATTTTTGTTTCAGTTTGACGATATTCGGGATGTCGGCGAGATCGCCTTCCATCGAGAACACACCATCGACGACGATCATCGCAGCCCTCTCGTTTTCGACAGACCGCAATCGTTCTTCGAGGACAGCCATGTCGTTGTGGGCATACTTCAATACCCGGCCGTATGACAGACGAGCACCATCCAGGATGCAGGCGTGATCAAGGCCGTCGAGAATAACAACATCCTTGCGACCGATAACGGTCGAAATCACACCCAGATTGACCTGGTACCCGGTGGAAAAGGTGAGCGCCGCCTCCCGGTTCATAAACTGGGCAAGCTTTTCTTCGAGCTCGACGTGGATTTCCAGGGTGCCGTTGAGAAAACGTGATCCCGCAGTGCCCGTCCCGTATTTTTCGAGCGCCAGGGCGGCCGCAGCCTTGATCTCCGGGTGGTTTGTGAGACCCAGATAGTTGTTCGACCCGAGCATGATCACCCGTTTGCCGTTCATACTCACCACGGGATCCTGCCCCGACGATATTACCCTGAAATACGGATAGATGCCGAGGTCGCGGATCACGTGCGCGTCTCTAAATTTAGAACACTTATCGAAGACGTCCATGACACTCCATTGAAATGGTCGCCGATACGCGTACCGGACCCGACGACCCGCAGAACTCCTGCAGCGCGGCAATCATAGCAGGATATGCCCTTCCTTCAGCGCAACCAGTCCTGTTCCCGATACCATTCCCAGCAACGAGCCGCCCCTTCGGGGAAGCCCGTGAACTGGTCGATCCCGAGGTCGCGCGACGACTCCACGGTACGAGCCGTCCAGTGGCGCGCCAACAACTCGCGCGCCTTGTCCGCTGTCAACGGCAGCCGATGCCAGCCGACTCGATGTAAGGCGCTCCCAATCGCCCCGGCACTGCTGACCACAAACGGCGGAATGCGGACCAATCTGCAGCCAACCCCACCTGCTCCGCACAGTTGAGAAATCAGAGTGTCCATGAGCATCGGTACCGGCTCACCCAGGTGGAACACTTTCTCCGACTCACCGACTGCTGCCGCTACGATCGAACGCACCACGTCACCCACCCAGGCCACCGTCAGCCAGCGCTCGCCGGCCGGAACGGCGACCACACCACGGTTGGCCATGCGAAAGAACTCGAAAATGTCGCTGTCGCGCGGGCCGTAGATCGCCGGTGGACGCACGATCGACCACCAGCACTCGGGACCCGCTCGGCGAACCTCGCACTCAGCAGCCAACTTGGAGCGCCCGTACCACGAGATCGGTGCAGGTTCCGCTTCCGGCCCGACGCCATCGGGCTCGGCCGAAGGCCCGACCGCGGCCAGCGACGACACATGGACCAACCTCGCATCCGGCGCCGCCCGCTGCAGAGCGTCGACCAGATTGGCGGTACCGCGACGATTTCCGCGATCAAAACCGGCCTCACTCCCGGCCCTCAGGACTCCAGCGAGGTGGAAGACGGTCCCAGCTTCCCGAACCAGCCGCGCCAGCGACGCACCATCCTCGAGCGAGCCCGGGACCCGCTCCACTGGAGCACCATCGATCCACCTCGGCGAAGTCGTGTCGCGGACGAGCACCTTTGGCGTCAGACCAGCGGCACACAAGGTATCGACGAGGTGCGAACCGACGAAACCCGTGCCGCCAGTAATCGCCACCGGTTGCGGTAACACCTCGAGCCACCGGGCGACAGCTGCGGGCGGTACGAGCGGGTGAGTATGGGAGTAATCCGTCATCGCGGGTCGCATTGTAGCGATGTGAGAGGAGATCTGGGGCGCCTTCAATTGCAACAGGCCAGAATGGCTTTCCAGACTTCCTAACCGAGAGGAGCCAGGCACGCGGCCCGTCGGACGGGCCGGATGCCAGGCACCTCCACCGCACGCGGTTTCGCGCCCTCCGAGCACTCGGATCCTTTGAGTATGCAGGGTGTTGGGATGAAATTCCGAATTCCGAATTCCGAATTCCGAATTCAGAATTCCTCATTCCTCATTCCTCATTCGATCCCTACGTATTCGCCCCACGAGGACGAGGTCTCCCACACTCTGACTTTTTCGAGTTCGAGGCCCTTGGGGATCTCGTACGGTGTCCCGCTCGGCGAAGAGACGACGCCGTCGGCCGCGAGACGATCGGCGATCTGTTGGTAGAGCCAGCGCGCCAGCACCTCGGTTGTGGGGTCGGTATCGTCAAACAGAATGACCCGCTCACCGATGGCCATCAGTCCCTCGAGCTTTGGATCTGCTGAGTTGAGCGCCATCGCGTGGTCAAGCCGATCGACGATGTCGACGACCAACATCTTCAAGGCCTTGTAGTCGCACACCATGTCATTGCCGTCGAGCTCACGGCCCCGAGCCACGACCTCGATGCGGAGGCTGTGCCCGTGCGGAAATCGACACTTCTCGGGATGCTTGCTCAGACGGTGGCCGTACTCCACCTCGAATGTCTTTGCGATTCTGAAAAAACTCATTCACACTCCCCGGCCGCCTCCATAGAGGTCCAGATGCAGTCGGGGAGTGTAGCGAAAGCCATGTGCCAGACACAAGGCCGCGACTCCGGGCGCACGTTGTGCAACTTCAATCACGGTCCGCCCCTGGGCCATGAGGAGGACGCGAGAGGAATCCACCTCTCCGATTGATTCCAACACCGACTGGACCTCCGGGAGGTCGTCGGCATCTTCAATCACGAACTTCAGCTGGTACTCCGGACAACGCAGCAACAGGCGCCGGAGGGGGTCACGCTCACCGCGGAGGCGCCGGTGGCGGTCCCGCGCCGCACCCGGCGGATCGGAGTTGGCAGTCTTTGGCGAAACCGACAGCAGATCGCATTGAAAGGCCGGGCTTACCGTTCCCGCGGTTTCCACCGTAATGTGCAGCTCGGCCAGCTTCAGCCTCTCGGTCAGCGAGCCGATCTCGCGCTGCAGAAGCGGTTCGCCGCCAGTGATGACAACGTGCCGGACTCCGGAAGCCACGGCCTCGGTCGCAAGGTCGTCCACCGACCGCCGGCCACCTTCGGGCACCCATGAGGTGTAGGGTGTGTCACACCATCGGCAGCGGAGGTTGCAGCCTGACGTCCGAATAAAGAACGATGGCACGCCGGCCAGCAGCCCCTCGCCTTGAAGGCTGGTAAAGGTTTCGGAGATGAACATGGGAGACACGTTACAGGGAGAATTTGGAATTAGGAATGAGGAATGAGGAATTCCCGGCCCGGGCGTCCCATCATTTCATTGCGTTGGGAATGTACTTGACGGTAGTCAGTTTCCTCAGGTTGCGCTTCTCCAGGTTCCGAAACGCCAGTGGTGGCGGGCCGAAAACCGACCCGCCTACGGCCTTCAGATACTGGCGTAGCCTTGTGAACAAACTGTGGGCGGGTCCTTCGGGGCCCGCCACCACTCATTTACAGATTCGCCCCTTTGTTCGGTCGGCCAGACTCGACCGGAGACCCACGAAATGAAATCCACCGCCGCAACACACACGAATCTCGTTCGATCGGCTCGAACGCCGTCGGAGACCAATTCCTGATTCCTGATTCCTGATTCATAATTCCTAATTCCTAATTCCTCATTCCTCATTCCTCGGATGAGCGATCACCGGCGTGGAGGTGGTGCCACACGTGGCGGCCGAGGCGCGGGCCCAGGGCATGTTGCAACTCTTCGACGGGAGCGTTCTGGACCCCCCGCACCGATCCAAACCGGTTGAGCAACG
>JASJGQ010000072.1:0-3266 GCA_033791425.1 Acidobacteriota bacterium | reverse complement strand
GACCGAGCGAAAGGCACGGCGAAGTCCGTAGGACGAAGCCGGAAGCGAATGGAGAAATCTCTTGCAGGGAAGAGCCGTCACTTCCTCAGGCGTTCGAGTGAACCCGGCTTTCACATCGCGCTTCCCGAGGGGAGCCACCTTTAGCATTGTTTGCCCAAGACGCCTCGTGGGCTTGCAAAAGATGGAGGCGTCAAACAATGCAAAAAATGGCACCTCCGCCGCACGCGAACATCTGCGTTTATCTGCGTGATCTGCGGTTTCTCCGGATGGGACGGTGGGATGGGCTCCCTTTCCCCCTTTCTCCTTTTCTCCCTTTCGCCCTGTCCCTTCCATCACTCTGGATTCAAATAGTGGTGCCAGAGGATTCGAGCCGCGACCGATCGCCATGGGCGCCAGGCTTTGCCCAGCTCTTGGAACTCGTCCCGGGTCGGTGGGCGATCGAGACCCTTGATGTTCTGCGCCGCTTTGTACAATGCGAGGTCGCCCTGCGGCCACACATCCGGTCGACCAAGCACCATCAGCGTGTAGATCTCTGCGGTCCACGGCCCGATTCCGGTGATCTTGACCAGCTCCGTTCGGACATCGTCGTCACCGAGTTCGGCCAGCCCCTCCAGGTCGAGGCCCCCGTCGATGACGGCGCGGGCAAGTTCGCGGCAATAGCGCCCCTTCTGGCCGCTGAAACCGATCTCTTTGAGCTGCTGATCGCCGAGGGTCAGAAAGGACCGCGGATTCAATTCCGGCAGTGCCAGCACCAGTTTGTCAAACGCTGCACGGGCCGACGCCAACGACACCTGCTGCTCGAGAATGATGTGAACCAGGGTCGTAAAGCCGGGCTCTCGGCCCCACAGCGGCGGCGGTCCCAATCGTTCAACCACGCGGGCGAGATCGGGGTCGACGGCAGCCAGTTTGAAGGCCGCGCGATTCAGGTCGTCTTCAGTGAGCGGCAGCAGGGGAGGGCTCATGCGACCGTCAGACCGACGGCGTCCGCGTAGCGGTCGAGGGCAGTGCGCGCCGCCTCGAGATCGGCGGTGGATGGTTTTCCTTCGAAGTGGCGCGAGAGCACCTGGAGCATGCCTTTCTTGCGGTCGGCCTTGAGATCGATCCGCGCCACCAGACGCTCGCCGGCCAGCACCGGCAGACAGAAATAGCCATAGACCCGTTGCGGCCCGGGTTTGAAGATCTCGAGCACCTGGTGGAAGCCGAAGAGTCGATGGACTCGCTCTCGGTCCCAGAGGACGGGGTCGAAGGGGGAGAGCAGGACCCCGCGATCACGGCGGGGACGGGTCGTTTCAAGCCGGGCAGCGAGCTCGATGTCGGCCGGACGAATCCACCCGGTGGTTCTCTTCCCGTCGTCGTGGACAAGGGCGCAAGGCAGGATATCCTTCCGATCCTGGAGGCGGGCGAGGGTGTCGCGGATCTCGGCCGGACGGTTGCGCAGCCGCCAGGTCCTGGCCAAGGTGCCCGTCGTCGCCCAGCCGTGACCTGCCAGCGCACGGACGAGGAGGATCTCGATGGCATCGTCCCTGGCCACCGATTGCCCGCGGTATTCGGCCGGAATCACGCGCTCCGCGAGATCGTAGGTGCGTTGGAAGTTTTTGCGCTCGCGGATCGCAAGCTCACCCGAGGACCACAGTGCTGTGGCCACCTTTTTTGCCACCTTGAGGTCCCACCACCCGCTGCTGCCCCGCCCCTCCATATCGAGTGAGCGGATGGGCCCCTCGTCGCGGATCTGGTCCACGAGTTTCTCGGCCACCTCCGGGTGCTGGCCGATAATGTCGCCCCACCACGGGTGGTGGCGAAACTCCTCGCGGCGAAAGCCGAAGACCGGATAGAGCTCCATCGGGAGCCAACAGGCCTCGTGTCCCCAGAACTCGAAAAGTGGTTCGCCGGCCTGGAGAAGCTCTTCGCCGAGAGTGGGGTCGAAGCCCTCGATCCGTGACAGCAGGACGAGGGCGTGGCTTCGGGCGCCGGCGATGGAGACGGTGTCGAGTTGGAGATAGCCAAAACGATCGATCACCTTTTGGGCCGCGGAACGCGCCCGTCGACCGCGGCCGGAGGCCCGTTGAGGCATGCCGGTCCACTCCGGTTTGAAAAGACCGGCGCGGGCCAGCGAGAGCCGGCGGGCGGCGCGGGTGGAAATGGTCTCCATGCGTCAGTCGGAGCCGTGGATGCGCCGCATGTCCGGTTTTTCGACGGTGAAATAGTGGACCCAGATGTAGAGGTGGTTAAAGACGGCCGCCAGGATCGCGGGGCGCGATGTCAGCCACAGACCCGGAATGTAGAGCAGCAGAAAGCCAAAGGTGTACATGGCATTGCGGGTGAGGCGGAAGATGCCCTCGCGGACCGGCGGCAACGAACCGTAGGAGGGGTCGAAGTGGTCGAAACCATAGGCGCGTTTGAAACCGAAATAGCGGGCGACCGAGTAGAAGAGGTAAAAGGTGGGAATCGCAGCCGCCAGCACCAGGATCTTGAAGACGACGGGGTTGCCGACCAGCGATCCCTCTGATGAGATCGCGAGGATCGTGACCACCACCGCCCGGGAGAGAATGAGCACGGTAAAGACGGTCGCGTAGATCTCGAAACCACGCCTGCCGAAGAGCCGCGGCACCAGGTCGGTATGGAGTTGGACGCGCCAGAACAGCGCGACAAAGACCTGGTGGACGATCGGCACCTCGACCGCGATCCAGAACCAGGTCCAGGTTGAAATTCCCCACACCTCGCCGCGGTGGAAGCATGGGCAGCTTCGGGCGAGAAACCACGCACCCACCAATAGAGCGGCCAGGGCGAGGGCGTGGAGCCACTGCCGTTCGAAGATCAGGGCTGCACGAGATTCTGCTTTCATCGTGGGCGAAATGGTACACGAGTGCCCGTAGGGGAAAAAGAAAAAAGCCTGGGGCCGCGAGCCCCAGCCGCGGATGTCGAATTCCGTTCATCGTGCGGAGCGGCCGTTGGCCTTCCGCAGCTTCGTTTTAGCTACGCCTCCACCGAAACGGGTTCGCGCACGGTCGCAGCCTCGTTCTCGGGCACGGGTTTTCTGACCGGGATCCGGTCACACACGTGCTCCGACAGGGCGGTGATGGTCAGCGAGGGATTGACGCCGAGGTTGGCACTGATCATCGAACCGTCCATGACGTAGAGCCCCTCGTGACCGAAGACCCGACCCGACGAATCGATAACGCCGCTGTCGGGGTCCGCGCCCGAGCCGCAGCCGCCCAGACAGTGGGGGTTGGTCGGTGTGTGGAACAAAAACGCGTTGTGCGTCGACT
>JASJGQ010000071.1:0-11921 GCA_033791425.1 Acidobacteriota bacterium | reverse complement strand
GGTCTCAACGAGGTGCAAATCGGTATCCCCATTCCCGAAATTGTCGCGTCGCTCGTACGGTGGACCGTCGGCGCTCGCCGCGCTGAGGACCTCTGTGTAACAGGCAGGCTCCTCGAACCCGACGAGGCTCTGAGGGCGGGTCTGGTGGACCAGGTCGTACCCCCAGGGGAGGTCATCGAAGCGGCTCGCAGTTGGTGCGAGCGAGCGATTTCGGTGCCGTCGTCTGCCCTCGTCGAAACCCGGACGAGGATGCGCAGCGACCTCGTCGAGATGATTGACCTTCATCGGGAGCGAGACACTCGACAGCTCTCTGAGACCTGGTTTGAACCCGAGCTGCAGACTGCGATGAAGCAGCTGGTTGCTAGTTTGAAAGGGAAGTGAGAGGCCATTCCGATCAGGGGATCGTGGAGGCCTGAAGCTGCTACAATGTCGGAGCGTTTCGGCAGCATTCGATCAATGACCTGATCCAATCGTCCTCGTGGAGGTTTGCGGTGAAGATTCCGTCTCTTGTTCTCAAACAGCTCTTCAACCATGGAAGCCTGGAAAACACCCCCGATGGGGTGGTATTCGGGCTCAAGAACCGACTCAGCGATGCCGTCGTGACGGGCATCCGAGAGATCTCCATCGATGGGCGGTGCGTGCCGGCAGGCGATATCGTGCTCACTTTGGGCGACCGGACGGTCGCGGCAGCAGAAGTGAGCACCGAAAATCCCATCGACTTACCACTGGCGCAGACCATGACGGTCCTGTGTCGGGGTGACAACCTCGAGGTGGGCAAGCACTCGATCGGTTTGAGCTTCGACAGCACTCCTTTTGGCAAGCTCAAATTCACGGTCAAGGACGCTATCCGCGAACACAAGGAAGAGCGAGTTACAGTTCCTTACGATAAGGAAGACTATTACAGCGCCGACATCATCGGCAAACGACTGGATTTTGCCAGATCGTTCAGCGGTGCCGATTTCGAACATGTGCCGAAAAACTCGTTTGACCCATCGGAGACGAGGGGCAATATCGAGAACTTCATCGGTGTTGCGCAGATTCCGATTGGGCTTGCTGGTCCGATCAAGATCAACGGCGAGCACGCGGTGGGTGAGTTTCTGGTCCCGCTCGCCACGACTGAGGGAACGCTGGCGGCCTCCTACAACCGGGGCATCAAGGTGCTCAACCTTTCCGGTGGCGTTACCTGCACGGTATCGGATGACCGTATGCAACGGGCGCCGGTATTTGTTTTCGATTCCGCGCGCGAGGCTCGGGGCTTTCGCGACTGGGTCGACGCCCACCTACCCGAGATCTCAAAGGCCGCCGAAGCCACTTCGAGCGTCGCCAAGCTGCTCGATATCGATATGTTCCTGGCCAGTCGGTTTGCCTACCTCCGCTTCAACTATTTCACCGGCGATGCGGCGGGCCAGAACATGGTCGGCAGGGCTACATTCGCCGCGTGTTCCTGGATGCTCGATAACGTTGACAACGTGCGGAGATTCTATCTCGAGTCGAATCTCGCCACGGACAAAAAACACTCGCAGATCAACATCATGCGAACCCGCGGTAAGAGAGTGATTGCCGAGGCGGTGGTCAAGCGGGACGTGCTCGTCCAACACATGCGAGTCGAACCCGAGAGTCTCCAATATCACTCGCAGATCGCGAACGTCGGCGCCTTCCTGTCGGGCGCCAACAACAACGGAGCCCACTCGCCCAACGGCATCACGGCGATGTTCATCGCTACCGGCCAGGACGTGGCCAATGTCGCCGAGTCATCCGCCGGCATCCTCTATTCCGAGCTGAAATCGGATGGGGACCTCTACATGTCGCTCACCATTCCGTCGCTGATCGTCGCCACCTTCGGTGGTGGGACAAGCCTGCCAACCCAGCGGGAATGTCTGGCAATGATGGGGTGCGTCGGTCGCGGCAAAGTGAAGAAGCTCGCGGAGATCATTGCCGGCGTGGCGCTGGCGGGTGAGATTTCGCTGGGCTCGGCGATTTCATCGCTCGACTGGGTTTCAAGCCACGAGAAGTACGGTCGCAACCGTTGACGACTCCCGGACCCGTGTGATGGAGGAGAACCCGTCGTCGACTCCAACGCCTGATCCGGGCCGGAGATCCGAGCCGCGGCGGCGTTCCGACCGGCGGGCCTACATCAATATCCCAGGTCTCGCCCGTCGTGGACGAGCCACCATCCGTCAGGTCATCAGCCTGCTCTTCGGCGGGTTCTTGGCCTCGGTCGAAGCGAGCCGCCGACGCGGTGCCCGTGGTGTGTTGTTCCGTGTCCGGGCGCTGGTCGCCTGGGTGTTCCGCGGGTTCCTGGATCCGGAAATCGCAAACCAGCCGTTCCCGGTCCAGCTTCGGATCCGGTTGGAGATGCTCGGACCGACCTATGTCAAGCTCGGACAAATTCTGAGTCTGCGCCAGGACATCCTGCCCGAGGTCGTGACCGAAGAACTGCGCAATCTCCTCTCTGATCTGCCACCGGTCGCTTTTGTTGAGATTCAAGAAATCATCGAGGCCGAGCTCGGGCGCCCGATCGACGAGATTTTTGCCGAGGTCAATCCGGTGCCCCTGGGTTCTGCTTCGATCGCGCAGAGCCATTGGGCGCTCCTCGCGTCTGGCGAACAGGTGATCCTCAAGGTGGTCAAACCGGGGATTCGCGATCTTCTCTACCGCGACGCCACCCTGCTTCGGACCACGGCCCGCTTCCTGCAGCTGATCATTCCCAGGTATCAGCCGAAACGGGTGATCGACGAGTTCTGCGAGTACACCCTCCGCGAGGTCGAGATGACCTTCGAGGCGGAAAACGGTGAGACCTTTGCCGAGAATTTTGCCGACGAACCGGACGTGGTCTTCCCACGAATCTACCGCGAATACTCCGGCGATCGTGTCCTGTGTATGGAGTTTCTGGACGGCATGCGCCCGGATGACGAGCGCGCGCGGTCGCTCCCGGAGGAGGAGCGCCAACGCTTGATCGATCTTGGTGCTGACGCGATCCTTCGCATGCTCTACCAGGACGGTTTTTTCCACGCCGATCTTCACCCGGCGAACATGCTGATCCTCCCTGGCGTCAAGATCGGCTTTCTCGATCTGGGTATGGTCGGACAATTCGATCCCGTGCTGAGGCACAACCTCCTCGAGCTTTTCTACTCCATGGTGATGGAGGACTTCGATGGAGCGGCACGCCACCTTGCCTCGGTGTCGCAGACGGATCCACGCTCGGACGTAGTCGGCTTTCGAACCGCCGTCCGCGAACTCGCGAGAAGGTGGCGGCGCCAGGCCCGTTTCGAGGAGTTTTCGCTGGCGTTGCTGATCCTCGAGTGCATCCAGCTCGGCGGTCGCTACCACCTCTACTTTCCGGTCGACATGGTCCTGATGGTCAAGGCCCTGGTCACGTATGAGGGCGTGGGCTACATTCTCGATCCCGAGTTCAACGTGGCCGAAGTGTCGGTCCGGCACGTCGGCCGGATTTTTCGCCAGGAGTATTCACCGAAGCGACTGTGGATCGAGGTCCAACGCGTGGCCCCGGATATCGTGGACGCGCTGTTGAAGACTCCCCGGCTGGTATCGGAGGGGCTCAGCACGCTCGAGGAGCGGTCCCGGCGGCGACCACAGCGGGCGCTGACCGGGGTCCGTGCGACCCTGTTCGGTGGGGCATGCCTCGTGTCCGGGTCCATCCTCATCGGCACGGGTGGACCGTGGTTTCTGGCGGCAATCCTCTTGATTACGGGTCTGCTCCTGCCCCTTCGTCGCGGCGACTGAGATGGACGTTTTCCCTGCCCGCGGCCCTTCGGCGGCAGGCGGTTGACAGGATTTTTACACCGTCCCTATTGTGCGTTTCTCCGCTGGTGATACCCTCCGACCGAGTGCGAACGGCGTTGATTTTGGAGAAACGATTTGTGTCGGATCTAGCGCTGATAGAAAGGAATAAAACATGTGTTTTCAGAAATTTAAGCGAATCGCTATCCCGACCCTGTTGATGGCAACAGGGGCGGTGGGGGCGGCCGGTGCCACCGACCTCGGACTTCAGCAAATCACGTATCCGGAACGGAACCAGATCGAGGTGACCTTTGCCCGCGATTCCAGGGCGCCGGATGCGACGATGGTGGCCGAGGTCGGTTACAGCGAGGGACAGGCGAACACCAGTCTGCGCTATCGGAACATGAAACCCGCAATCCTCTTTGGCGGTGACGTCACCTGCTTTGTGCTGTGGGCGGTGACTCCCGACGGAACGACTGAGAACCTCGGTGAACTGTGGGTGCGGAACGAGAGCAACTCCGTGGAGTATTCAACCGGCTTGAAGTCGTTCGCGATGATGGTGACCGCCGAGTCGAACCCGCTGACGTCCGTACCATCGGATTTGGTGATGTTCTGGAACCTGGCCGCCAAAGCCAAGAAGGCCGCGTCGATGCCCTTCACATTTTCTGCGTTTGCGCCGGCACCCAAGATCGAATATCCGTCGATCGCGCGGGTCATATGGGACCAGAAACAGCCGCTCGACGTCCGCCAGGCTGAAAAAGTCTACGAACTGGCGGTAGCGGCCGGCGCCGAGAAATATGCGCCGAGCGTACTGCGGCGGGCCTCCCTGGCGCTGGCGCAGGGCCGCAACCTCACGGCCGGCGGGCGGACAAAGGCCGCGACGGACTATTGCGGACGTTCGGTTGCCCTCAGCGCCGAGGCGCTGCAGGTGACAACCCGCAGCAAGAAGGCGGAGGAGGTGGAGGCGGAGATCGCGCGCCGGACGGCTGAGATGAATGCCCTCACCGCGAGGGCGAGCGAGGCCGAAGCCAGCGCCACGGCCGCCGCCGCTGCGTCCTCCGAGGCTCAGAAGCAACGCCAGGAGGCCGATGCAGCGGTTGCAAAGGCCCAGCGAGAGCTTTCCGCCATCGAGGCCGAGCGCCTTGAACTCCAGGGTTCGGTAAACGCCCTCCAAGAGGAGGCGGCCGGCCTCGCGCGCGAGAAGGAGGACCTTTCGGCTCGGCTTCAGGGAGCGCTGTCCGAGGTTGCGGACACCCAGCACACGGCCCGGGGTATGGTTGTCAGCCTGCCCGATATCCTCTTCGATACCGATGAGGCGACTCTCAAAAACGATGCCAAAGTGGTGATCGCCAAACTCGCCGGCATCCTGTTGATCATGCCCGAGCTCAACCTCAGGATCGAAGGTCACACCGACTCTACCGGCAGCCCTGCCTACAACCAGGGTCTTTCCGAACGGCGAGCGGCGTCGGTCCGCGACTTCCTGGCAGGGCAGGGGATCGACTGGCAGCGGATGATGTCGGTCGGTTACGGTTTGACACGACCCGTCGGTGACAACGCCACCTCCCAGGGGCGCGCCAAGAACCGCCGGGTCGAAATCGTCATCGCGGAGGGCACCGTCGCCGCGAACTGACCCACACATCTCACCAACGACCTCCGGCCCCGGTTCCCCGAACCGGGGCCTTTTTGCGGGTTGCCTTTTTTCTGCCACAATCTGCCGCGAGATTGCCTTGTTTCCCCATCCGGGAGTCGGATTCGCGGTCTCTAATGACCATCAGACGGAATCGTCGGCAACGGTTTGGCGAATCCGGACTCTCGGGTTACGATGCCCACTGTGCATGGCAGAACGGCATCGAAACGGCAAGGGGGCGATAGTGGGTAAGGGTCAGGACCGGATCGAAGAATCCTCGAATTACATTCTCTTTCCAATGGCCGTCGGTGCGCTGTTCCTCGCTTTTCTGGTCGTCGGCGCGCTCCTCGGCTGATCGGCTTCGTCAGAAGTCGATGACGTAGCGCCCGTCGCGCATCAAGTCCAATCTCGCGCCATTTTCTCTATGCAGGACGACCTCTGCCGCCAACACCTGTGGTTGAATCTCGGACAGGTAGACGTGGTCCTGGTGCATCACCGCTTCCGGACGCGAAAACTGGGCCGGTCCGACCTGGCCGCCGAAGTGTTCACTGCGGCCGAACGCGAGGTGGAGACCGAGCTTTTCGTCCAACAGCACCACGCCGATCGGTGTGATCCCGAAGTCGGACAGAACACCGAGTCCGAGTTCCGCGAGGTTGCCGCGAGCCGGTTCCGCCATGAGGCGCGAGCGTTCGGCGTCTGATTCCGGACCGCTGCTGGTGATGTCAACGGCAACGTTGTTCTCGATCGCAAACACCACCACCTCGTCACCGAATTGGACGGGGAGACTGCCCCTGCTGCTGGTGGGGTCACCGGCAATCTCTCCCTCGTAGGGAACGATGTAGGCCTCACCCGAGGGCAAGTTGCCGGCGGTCCCGGACTTCGGCAACAGGCCTCCCGAAGCGTGGGCGCTGCGGTGACGCAGGTCGAGGTGAAGCCGGTGTTCTTCCGATCCATCCACGACGAAGAGGAAGTCGGCGGAGGTGCTGTCGTCGAGCAGGTTTTTGAGCAGCATCACCCGGCGGTTGACCTCGGTGTAGTCCAAGCGAAGGGCGGGGACCATCTCTGGGGTGAAGCCGGGCATGGTGGCGGCCCTGAACCCGAGTCGGGGGGCCATGACCTTGAGCGGTGCGGTGGTCGAGAATTCGGTCGGTGCGATGACGATCTGATACGAGCCGAGGACGCCATCCATCGGCTCTGCAAGGTGGCCGATCATGGCGTCGACATGATTGGGCAGGTCCTCACCAGTCCACCGCCAGGCGGTGGGCGGCAGGTCGGCGTTGTTCGAGTGGACGTTGGGGTAGAGGTACAGAGCAACCTCGAGACCGTGTTCATTCTTCGCGTTCGCAAGCTCCTCGACCCACCCGGCGGCCAATCGACGACGAACCATCCACTGGTCGCTGTCCGGAACCTGGTCGTCGGGAAGATCGACGATCACCGCCAGTGCGCGATCATCGGCGGTCGGCTCGAAGACCCGCTGTACCAGGTTGGTGAGTTCTTCGGCGCTGAGTCGGTCGTCGGCCATCTGAATCCTCCACGTCGTTCATTCTCGAGGGCTCATCCTACCGCGGCCTGGTTTCGTCTCCGGAGACGTTCTTCCGGCGGGCACATCCCGATTCTCTCGACTGCATTGCCCGTGAGTGCCCCCTTCGAAGATTTTTGCGCCCGAAGCATCCGATCGTGTCGAGGCCAGAGCACCGCAAAATCGTCGAAGACGGCACGTCCGGTGAACGCGCATGGCTCGTCACGGCGTAGCCGGGGGGAAGCCGGATACCTCCAACGCACGGGGCTTTTCCAAGGCTGTCAATTCGACTCCCCCCCCATCCTGTCATTTCGACTCCCCCCCAACCTGTCATTTCGACTCCCCCCCCCCACCTGTCATTTCGACTCCCCCCCCCACCTGTCATTTCGACTCCCCCCCCACCTGTCATTTCGACCGAGCGTAGCGAGTGGAGAAATCTCCTGGGAGAGACGCCCTGCACCTAAGTGAACAGAATCGCGCTGGCGGCGACATTGGGAGGGGCGGACCGTTCTTGGGGGTTCGAGTGAACCCGTCTTTCAGAGCGTTCTTCCCGAGAGGAGCCACCTTCAACATTGTTGGCCCTGGTTGTTGAACCAACGAGAGTGTTCGAGTGTCCAACAATATTGAAAATGGCACCTCCACCGCACGCGATTCGTTTCCGCATATTGTGGGGCGTCGAGAATGCCGTCAAGCCCCAGGCCCCAAGCCCCAAGCCCCAAGCCTCAATCTACGATCTCGACCGTGATCTCGTCGTACCAATCGATCGAGCCGGGAAGCCCGATGGCGATGATCCCAGATCTTCCCTTACTGATCTGGTCGAACGGGTGGCCTCTGACCGATTGGACCCGACCGCCCTGCCGCCAACCGGTGATCTCGAACCACAGATCGAGGGGGCCCAGGTCACGGGGGCAGCGGTTGACGGCCTCGATCTCCACCAAAACCTGGGCCGAAGGTCGAAAGACCTGGCGGGCGCTCCAACGAGAGGTGACGCAGTCGGATGTGCGGGGAGTGGGGCTCGGATCGGGGCGTGCGGTGGGCGTGGCTGGTGGCGGAAGGGTGGGCCAGGGGCTTGGCACCACGGTGGGAGCCAGAATGACAACCCACTCGGAGCTGAGTTCGACGAGCACGGTTGCGGTTGCTGTCGGTGTCGGAGTCGGCGCAACCGTCGGGAGGATCTGCGGGGAAGGTGGGGGCCCTATCGGCGTGCTTTGCCGATTGTGTTGCCGGATGGCGAGCGCTGCAAAGATCACGACGATGACCACCGCCGCTGCGGTCAGCAGCGACGGGCCGCCTCGTCCGCGGCGCGCGCTCGACGTGCGATAACCCGGCAGCTCGTCTGTCACGACCTCACCATAGCGGAAGAAGGGCCGAATACAGCGTCTTGACGCACTGCGGCATGACGACTATGCTCACCGCGACAGCTCTGGAGGTTGACGATGCGCTGGGTGGTTTTCAATCAGAAGGGCGGCGTCGGCAAGTCGACGATCGTCTGCAATCTCGCGGCGGTGAGCGCCAAACGCGGCCGGAGGACCCTGGTTGTCGATCTCGATCCCCAGGCCAATTCGAGCCATTACCTGCTCGGGCCCGACCTCGAGGCAGCGACGCCGACGTTGGTTGAGTTCTTCCAACAGACGCTCGGGTTCAAGCTGTTCCGCGAGGGGCCACGTGATTTTCTCCACCACACCCGATTCGACAATCTCCACGTCATGCCGGCAGCTCTGGAACTCGAGGATCTGCAGGGCAAGCTCGAGGCCAAATACAAGCTCTACAAGCTGCGGGACGCCCTCAAAGAGCTCGATGGCTACGACGAGATTTTTCTCGATACGCCGCCCGCCTTCGGTTTCTATACGCTGTCGGCGCTGATCGCTGGCGATCGTTGTCTGATTCCATTCGACTGCGATGATTTCTCAAGGCGGGCTCTCTACAGCCTCCTCGAAAACGTCGAGGAAGTGCGAGAGGACCACAATCCTGGACTCGAGGTTGGCGGGGTCGTGGTCAACCAGTTCCAGGCCAGGGCGCGGCTGCCGCAACACCTGGTCGATGAGTTGATTGCCGAGGGGTTGCCGATCCTCGAGCCCTTCATCTCGATGTCGGTCAAGGTGCGGGAGTCGCACGGTGCAGCCAAGCCTCTTCCGTATCTTGCGCCTTCGCACAAGCTCACAGGTCAGTTCGAGGAACTCTTCGATACCATTCAACGATCTTGAACTTCACCAGGCCCCTGGCACTCTGTTTCTGACAGGGTGATTTCGGACGCGCCTACTTGACGGGATAATAGACTTCGGTGACCAACTCGCTCTCCGCGACGTTTCCCGGGTCGCTGACAAAAACTTCCCAGGGGCGGCCGTTGGTCTGGAGTTTGTGGGCGGCCGTGAACGCATTCACCTTTGCGTAGGTCTGTTGGAGATCGGTGTAGGATCCGACGTGGATCGCCCGCACAACCCGGCCCCCGTAAGTTTCGCCCATGCGTACCGGGGAGTCTGGGCCGACACCCCGACCGGGATTGCCGCTGACGGGAATGCCGGCGTCAAAACCGAAGCCCCGATCATCCCAGTAGTTGGTGATCGCGAGCGGTTGTCCAGCCAGTTGCAAACCGTTGGTGGAAACGAAACCGAGGACCCGTCCATAGGCCGCCGCGAGTGCGGCCGAAATCTCCGTAGGATCGGGACCGCTGTTGCCGGTGGCGTAGGCGATCGTGGTGGAAGGGACAACGGCGAGACCGATCTCGATGTCCGACCAATCGACGTTCGGCAGCGTTTCCGCAATCCGTTTGAGATTGGCGAGGCCCTGGGCATAGAGCGGGCCGAGTTGGCGGTCGAGGAAGATGCCCCAGTACCGGCCTGGAATATCGAGACCGAAGTCGGTGTCGAAAGTCCATGTCAAACGCGTTCCACCTTCGGCGTCCTGCAAGAGGTAGGCCGACTGGCCGTCGCCCTGCGGTCCGAGATCGAGTTCCAAATCAACCCGTTCATAGGGGGTGCTGGCGACGATGGTCTGGCTGCCGACCTCTGCCTCGGGCTCGGTCACCTCCCAAGTGATCTTGGAACCGACACCGTAGTCGGGCCCTTCGAAACCGTACGACGCATTGGGCATGACAGCCACGAAAGGGGACCACTCGTTGAAGTTCTGGAACCCGTTGACCTGCGCAAAGATGACACTGGCGGGTGCGTCGATGATCACCGAGCGTTCGACGTGGCGGGTGCGGGGAAGCAAGAAACCGATCACGAGCAGGATGACGACGATCGCTACGACGCCGATCATGAGCTTTTTGAGCACTTTCACCTGAATCTCCCCAACCCACCTGAGTGTATCGACCCGGCAATTTCGGCAGGCTCTTGTGGCTTCTTGGCGAAGAATACCATGGAGAACTCCTTCTGCTGCGGCTGTGTGATTCGTGCCCTGACGTGATCCCGGGCACGGAACCGGGAGGGCGGGCACCATAGACTTGAAAAGCATCCGCACTGAAGGGATTGGGAGGCTACCGATGTTCAAGAAAGACCAGCTCGATCAAACGTCGCCAACGCAGGCGCATGCGGCACAGGCGCCGTCCGGTAGAAAACAGGCGCCACCGCCCGGTGGCGCAGCAGCGGTCATCGGGCCGTCAATCACCGTCAAGGGTGATGTGTCGGGAGACGAAGATCTCTTGATCCTGGGAAAAGTCCAGGGGACGGTCAACCTGGCCCAGCATAACGTCACCATTGGTTCGAGCGGCAAGGTGAAAGCGGATGTCCGCGGCAAGAATCTGATCATCGAGGGCGAGGTCGATGGCGACCTCAAGGCCCAGGAGCAGATCGTCCTGCGACACACCGCACGCGTCGAGGGCAGCATTTGTGCCCCGCGGGTTGCACTCGAGGACGGAGCAGTCTTCCGCGGTGGTATCGAGATGGATTCGGCTTCAAACGTCGTCAAGGAAGACCGATCCGCCAAGGGACTTCCGGAGTCCGGGAACGGCCGTGAAAAGGCATCCGAGACGAAATCTTCGGCCCCGGCCGAGAAATCCACAAAGGGTCTCTCGGCCTGAGTAGCTTGATTTCAGTTGGGTAGCGCATAATGCGGGCGTGATGAAGCTGCCTTGGAAAAGCCGCACCCGGACATCTCCCCCCTCCCCGGAAGAACCTCCGGTGGAGGTTGCGCCGTGTTCTGCGACCCACCCATCGCCAGGTCTCGAAGCGGTTTTGCGGGGGTGCCAACGGGGTGACGCCCTACGGGTTCTTGATCTCGGGCCGGCGCTCCCGGAAAACATCGAGATCCTGTCCGGCTTCGCAACCCGGATTCAGGTTGTCGATGTCATGAGGAAGTCGTTCGACGCCAACCAGGCCATTCACTACCTGGGTACGCTCGTGCCGGAGCACAAGGCCACGTTTCACTTGGTGTTTTTGTGGGATTACCTCAACTACCTGTCGCCGGACCAGGGAGCGGCGCTGGTCGAGGCAGTCGCTCCGCTGTGTTGTCCGGATGCTCGCTGTCTGGCGATGGTGTACGCCTCCGAAACCATGCCGGCTGTCCCCCAGAAATATCGGATTGTGGACGAGAATCACCTGACCTACGAGTGGTCGACAACCGAAGTGCAGGGGGCTCCGCAGATGACTCCGGCAGCCGTGGAACACGTGCTGGCCGGATTCAGCATCGAGCACGCATTCGTTCTACGAAGCGGGGTCCGTGAGCATGTCGCCGTTCGCGATGTGGCTGCATCGAAGGCGAAAAGCTGAACCAGGCCTTCACCCCAAAGGACACGTATCCGCACGCCGTTCCCGAGAGGAGCCACCTTTAGCATTGTTTGCCCGAGACGCCCCACGGGCCTGCAAACGATAGAGGTGTCAAACAATGCAAAAATGGCACCTCCGCCGCACGCGGCTTTTCCTGGGCTGTCAATTCGGCTCCCCCCCATCCTGACATTTCGACCGAGCGTAGCGAGTGGAGAAATCTCTTGAGAGAGACGCCCTGCACTTCAGCGAACAGAATCGCGCTGGCGGCGACATCGGGAGGGGCGGACCGTTCTTGTACGTTCGAGTGAACCCGCCTTTCAGTGCGCGCTTC
>JASJGQ010000070.1:0-7930 GCA_033791425.1 Acidobacteriota bacterium | reverse complement strand
CGACGCTCAAAAGGCCACCGTAGCCCTCGGCTTCGGCCGGGGCGAAGGCGAGCTCGGCGAATGGCCGTAAGCCGAGCCAGCCCCACCGCCAGAGGTACCCCGCGCTGACCGCCGCACCCAGGCTCCAGGCGTCGTACGCCTTGAGCCAGATCCACTGCGTCCACCGGTAGTAGTCGACCTTGGAGGTGTTGACTTCGCGCTCCCAGTCATATGAAAAGCCGAGGCGTTGGATCTGTTGGCGAAAGGTGTTGACGTTGCGTTCGGTGATCACGGCCGGGTGCAGGCCCTCGCGCACCGCTGCGCGTTCGGCAGGCAGACCGAAGGCGTCCCATCCCATGGGGTGGAGAACGTTGAAGCCCTGGGCTCGCTTGAGCCGCGCCATAACGTCGGTCGCGGTGTAGCCTTCCGGGTGGCCGACGTGGAGACCCGCGCCGGAGGGGTAGGGGAACATGTCGAGGACGTAGTATTTGGGCTTGGATCGCAGCTCTTCGGGGTCCGACGGTGTGCGAAACGTACACCGTTCGGCCCACACGGCCTGCCATTTGGGTTCGATGACTGACGGTTGATAGGTGAATTCGGCCATGAAATCTCCTCGCGCCCCGCCTCGGGGACGGACCCGCTGCATTCTACGCATCTCCGCCAATCGTTGCCAGTCTCAGCCGACTCTCTCGTGCCCGTCTCCATCTCCGAAGCGCCGCCTGCCAGCCGCGTGTGGTCGCCCCAGTGGGGGCGTTCCGGTGTGCAACATCCCGATGCTCCGGACTGCATTGCCCGAGAGTGCCCCCTCCGAAGATGATTGCGCCCGAAACACCCGCTCGTGTCGATGATTGGCGATCGCAACATCATCGGAGACGGCACGTCCGGTCAACGCGACCGCGGATCCGAACTTTCCGGAGTGACGAGGGTGTACGATTGATCCATCTTCCCGGTCGGGCACCAGCGGTGCCCGACCGGGAAGATAGTGGCAAAATCACATGCGGCGGCGAGACGGGCCGTCCCAACAAAGATCGCAGGAGGAGACGCCGCCCATGAAATACACCGAGAAGGTCAGGGGCCTCAAGGAAACCGCTCGTGCTCTCGAGGACAGTTTTTTTGCAAAAGAGAACGATCGGATCCTCAAGGAGCTGCGCGCGGCCTCCGTGCGCGAAGGGAAGAAGAAGGAGTTTCGCGAATACCTGAACATCGAGAACGAGGAGCTTCTCGATGCCCTGGTGAATCTCGCGGTGGAGCCGGAGACGCTCGTCGCCTTCACCCTGGTGCCGTTGGTCGAGGTCGCGTGGGCGGATGGTGAGATTCAGCCCAAGGAGCGCGACGCCATCATCAAGGCCGCGGTGGACCATGGGGTGGGAGAAGACAGTCCAACGGCTCACTTGCTCAGGAACTGGCTCGAGACGCGCCCCGACCCACAGCTTCTCGAAACGTGGAAAGACTACATTGAGGAACTCAAGGGTTCCCTCAGCGGCGAGACCTGGGCCGAGATGAAGAAAACGATCATGGGCCGCGCCCGGGCCATTGCGGAAGCGGCGGGTGGGTTCCTCGGTATCGCCTCGATCTCGGCGGCCGAGAAGAAGATGCTCAATGAGTTGGAGTGGGCCTTCGAGTGACGCGCGCCGCCCTCAAAAAATATGTCCTCCTCACGATTGCCGGCCTCGCCGTGTCCTGGGCGACCGCCATCGGCGCCATCGAACTGCAGCTCCTGGGCCAAACCGAAATTCCGGGTAATTTCGAGGTGAACCGAACCCGTGTCGGAGGGTTGTCGGGTCTGGCCTACGACCCGGGCTGCGACCTTTATTACGCGCTCTCAGATGATAGGGGTTCCTTTGGCATGCCCCGCTTCTACACCCTGCGGGTGTCGGAGAACAGCGGTGCAGTTGAGGTCGAGTTTCTCGGATCGACCGATCTTCGCGGTGCCGACGGGGCTCCCTTCAGCGGCGGTGATCTCGATCCCGAAGCGGTGGCACTTGCCGCTGATGGCACTCTGTATCTTTCCTCGGAAGGCGTGCCCCATCGTGGGATCGCGCCGGTGTTGGCACGCTTTGGGTTGGATGGGTCTCTGCGCGGCACCCTGCCGGTGCCCGACCATTTTCTGGCGGCTGCCGGGGGAAATCGCGGTGTTCGAGACAATCTCGGTTTCGAAGGTCTCGCGCTGTCCCCGGATGGCGGACTGGTCTTTGTCGCCACCGAAAACGCTCTGCTCCAGGATGGGCCGGCGACCGATCTCGACACAGGGAGCCGGTCCCGGCTGCTTGTCATCGATCTCCAACAGGGTTCTGCAGCGGCCGAATACCTGTACGTCGTCGAACCCGTGCCCGACGAACCGCGACCTGCCGGCGCCTTTCGAACCAATGGGATCTCTGAGATTCTCGCCCTCGACCGCAACCAACTGCTGGTCCTCGAACGCTCATTCTCGGCTGGTGTCGGCAACCGCTGCCGGCTCTTTCTCGTCGAACTGGAGGGCGCGACCAATATCCTCACGGTGGACTCCCTCGGCGATCATGTTGGGCCTGCGCCCACGGCGGTGACCAAGGTCCTGGTGGCCGACCTCGGCGATCTCGGGATCGATCCGGACAATCTCGAGGGCATGGCCTTCGGCCCGGTCCTCCCCGATGGCCGGCGTGTGCTGGTGATGGTTGCGGACAACAACTTTCAGCCATCGGTTCAAGATAGTCAGGTGCTGGTCTTTGCGGTATCGGGCGTGACGGCTCCTGTCGTGGGGGTTCTGAGCCCGATGGTGCACGAGATCCAGGGAGCAGGCCATTTCTCCCCCTATGTCGGCCGCTGCGTTGGAGGTGTCGAGGGCGTTGTGACCGCGATCCTCGGTCAGCGGGAGGGCCAGGCCTTCTGGATGCAGAGTCTGGAGGACGACGGAGACCCCAATACGTCCGAGGGTGTGTTGGTGACCGCATTGGCCGGATCCGAGATGGTTTCGGTCGGCGACAGCGTGTTGGTGGACGGCCGTGTCGAAGAGCGATCGTGGGGTCTTGAGCTGTCGGTCACCAGGGTGTTCGCATCGCGTCTGAAGATTGTCGGCCACGACCTCGAGTTGCCGGAAGCGGTGGTGTTGGGTGAGAACGGTCGACCCATCCCACGTGGTGAGGTCGCCTCGCGGCGGTTGCGGGAGTTCGAACCATCCCGGTTTGCCGCCGACGCCTTTGAGACCCTCGAGGGAATGCGAGTTCGAGTCGAAGATCCTGTCGTGGTTGGTCCGACCTCCCGTCACGGTGAAATTGTCGTGGTCGGCGATGGCGGACGGGGCTCGGCGCCGTGGACGGAGGCGGGCGGTCTCAGACTGACCCCATGCAACGTCCATCCGCAGCGGGTGGTGATTGACGATGCGTTGGTTTCGAATCCGCCGCAGCTGGCAGTTGGCGATCACATTGATGGCTCGGTCGACGGAATCCTCCACTACACCTACGGCAGCTACAAGTTACTCAATACCCTGGCTTTGCCGGAAGTTGTTCGGGGAGGTTTCGGGGAGGATCAGTCCCTATTGGTGGGTGATGAGAACCATCTGACGGTCGCAACATTTAATCTCGAAAACCTCTGGGCGGGATCTGATGCCGGGAAATTCGAGCGTCTTGCACGCGTCTTTGTCGATAACCTCTCGAATCCCGATATCGTCGCCGTGCAGGAAGTGCAGGATGACACCGGATCGAAGGACGACGGCACGGTGTCGGCCGAAATGACATTGAACAGGTTGGTGGAAGCAATTCAGCGAGCAGGCGGGCTCCGCTACGAGTGGCGATCCGTTGATCCGGGAGACAACCAGGATGGCGGACAGCCCGGGGCCAATATCCGTACGGCTCTGCTGTTCAATCCCGGACGGGTCGAGTTTGTCGACCGAGCCGAGTGTGGCCTCGACCGTGCAGCGGCTGTCGCAGCGGGTTCGACCCTGACGTGTAGCCCCGGGCTGGTGGAGTCGACGAACGAGAGTTTTGCGGCCGGCTCCGGCGGTCGCAGCGGTAGCCGGAAACCGTTGGTGGGAGAATTCAGGTTCAAGGGCCGTCGGTTGGTCGTGATCAATCTCCACCTTTCGTCCAAAGGCGGCGACGACCCGATCTTCGGACGTCGTCAACCGCCGGTCGCCGGTTCAACTGTCCGCCGGACGGCGCAGGCTCGAGCGGTCGCCGCTTTTGCCGAGGGCCTTCGGAGTTCCGACCCGGCGGTCGGAGTCATCGTCCTCGGCGACTTCAACGACTTCGAAGCCTCCGAACCATTGCGTGCTCTCGAGGCTGCCGATCTTGTGGATCTCGTGCCGCTCGCACCCGCAGCAACGCGATACACCTACGTCTACGTCGGCAATTCACAAGTCCTGGATCACGTGATGGTCGACGAGTCGCTGGTCGCCGGCGCCGAGATCGACATCGTCCACGTCAATGCGGACTTCCCGGAATCAAGCCGCGCCAGTGATCACGACTCGATTGTGGTGCGGTTGGGCTTTTAGCGGCGCCTCCACCGTACGCTGACGTTCCGTACGCGCTTCCCGGGAGGAGCCACCTTCAACATTGTTGGCCCGAGGCATCCTGCCGACACGAATGTCCGTGGGCCCAACAATATTGAAAATGGCACCTCCGCCGCATTTCTTCCGCACGCTCTTTCCGAGAGGATGCGAGGCACCTCCGCCGCGCGCGATCTCACGCACCCTGAGCGGCGAGACGTCGACGCAGGCGAGGTGGTGGGCGAAAATTCCTAATTCCTAATTCCTAATTCCTAATTCATGGTGCTCTGTTAGCATACGGCCATGCCGAGTCGAGTTCCCACCGAGATCCGCCACCGCCTCGAGCCGGTCAAGCTCCTCGTGCTGGATGTGGACGGCGTGCTGACCGACGGCAGCTTGACTTACTCCAGCGAGGGACAGGACAGCAAGACCTTTTCCGTTCGGGACGGGCTGGGGTTGCGTCTCCTGTTGGAAGCCGGAGTTCAGGTTGCGGTCATCTCGGGCCGCCCGAGCGAGGCTGTCGCCACCCGATGCACCGAGCTCGGTATTCGATCCGAACTGATCGTGCTCGGCTCGAAAGACAAGGTCGCCGATCTCGAGCGCATCGAAGAACTGTTGGACGTGGTCGATCTCGAGGTCGCGGCCATGGGCGACGACCTTCCGGACCTGCCGATGCTGGAACGAGCCGTCTTTACCGCGTGTCCGTCGGACGCGTCACCGGAGGTGATGGCTGCGTGCGATCTGGTGTGTGGCGCCAACGGTGGTTGTGGCGCGGTTCGGGAGTTTGCCGAGCTGATCCTTAAGGTGCAGGGCAAGTGGATGGACGTCGTCGGCCGGTGGGTCAGCCAGGGGACGCCTCGTTCGTGAATTCCTATCTGGATCTCCTGGGCCACGTTCTCGAGAATGGCGTCAAAAAGTCGGATCGAACCGGCACCGGAACACTGAGCGTCTTTGGTTACCAGATGCGGCTCAATCTGGAAAAGGGCTTCCCCGCCCTGACGACCAAAAAGCTCCACCTGCGGTCCATCATCCACGAACTCCTGTGGTTTCTGGCCGGCGACTCAAACCTCCGTTATCTTCATGACAACAAGGTCACGATATGGGACGAGTGGGCAGACGCTGATGGTTATCTGGGACCGATTTACGGCTCGCAGTGGCGTTCGTGGCAAACCCCCGGTAATGGCAGCATCGACCAGATCGCAGCGCTGATCGAGGGTCTGCGCTCGAACCCCGATTCACGACGCCATATCGTGTCGGCCTGGAATGTGGCCGACCTCGACCAGATGGCGCTGCCGCCATGCCACTGTCTGTTTCAGTTCTGGGTGGCTGACGGTGGGCTCTCGTGCCAGCTCTACCAGCGAAGCGCCGACGTCTTTCTTGGGGTCCTATTCAATATCGCCTTGTATGCCATGTTGACCATGATGGTGGCGCAGGTCTGCGGGCTCGAAGCACGAGAATTCGTGCACACCTTTGGCGATGTCCACCTGTATCTGAATCACATCGAGCAGGCGAAGACCCAGCTCGCGAGGCAGCCTCGCCCGCTGCCGACGCTTCACATCAACCGGGACGTGCAGTCAATCTTCGACTTCCGGTTCGAGGATTTTCGACTCGATGGATACGACCCCTACCCCGGCATCAAGGCGCCGATCGCGGTGTGACGATGGTGGTTTCACTGATTGTCGCCGTCTCTGACAACGGGGTGATCGGCCGCGATGGCGGGCTCCCGTGGCATCTGCCGCGAGACCTCAGGCACTTCAAGTCGACCACCATGGGGCACCACCTCATCATCGGGCGCCGCACCTGGGGCGAGCTCGGCAAGGCGTTGCCGGGGAGGACCATGGTCGTGGTCACCCGCAGCCGGAACTTCGAGGCTGAAGGCGCAACCGTCGTTCACTCGCTGGAGGATGCGCTCGAGGTGTCGAGAAAGGACGAGGAGCCGATGATCGGCGGCGGAGCCTACATCTATCGGATGGCTCTGGCGCGAGACCTCGTGGACCGGCTCTGCATCACCAGGATCCACGCCGAGATTGAAGGGGATACGTTCCTCCCAGGGATCGACTTCGACGACTGGGAGCTGATTTCCGAGGAGCATCACGAAGCCGACGAAAAGAACGAGTACGCCTGCACCTTTCAGGTGTACGGGCGTAAGCGGTGATTGGGGGGCACGACCGCCCCACCCCTGTCATTTCGACCGAGCGACTTGTCCCGGCGTAGCCGCAGGCGAAGCCGGAAGCGAGCGGAGAAATCTCTTGTCGGCGACGCCCATCCGGTACGAACGCCCATTCGCCGTTCTCGAGAGTTCGAGTGATCCCGCCTTTGAGAACGCGTTTCCCGAGAGGAGCCACCTATAGCATTGCTTGCCCGAGGCGCCCCACGGGCCCGCTGAAGATTGAGGCGTCAAACAATGCAAAAGATGGCACCTCCGCCGCACGCGGTTTGTTTCCGCACAGTCTTTTGCCGCTATCGAGCCCCAGGCCTCAAGCCTCAAGCCGACCTAGCTGACGACGGTACCTGGAGGGACCTCGGCGTCGGGTGAGAGGAGGAATGGGGCGCTCTCGACATTGGCCGCCAGCAACATCCCCTGCGACTGGACCCCCATCAGCTTGGCCGGTTTGAGGTTGGCCACCACCACGATCTGGCGGCCGACGAGGTCTTCGGCCTGATAGCGTTCGGCGATACCGGCCACCAGCTGCCGCAACTCAGGCTCACCGAGGTCGACCATCAGGCGAATCAGCTTTTTCGACTTCGGGACCTGTTCGGCTTCACGAATCGTGCCGACGACGAGTTTGGTCTTGAAAAACTGGTCGATGCTGAGGAGATCGTCCTCGGTTGGCTTCTCGGTGTCGGCGGCGGGTGATTCCATGGTGATCTCCTTGAGGTAGGCAGCGATGTCAACTCGGGGGAACAACGGTTCAGTTTTGCCGATCTGCGTGCCTTCAGCGAGTCCGCCCCACTCGACGGCCGCGTTGAGGTTGCGGGGCGCATCTTCGATGCCGAGCTGCCGGCGCAGTTGCAGGGCGATTGTCGGCATGAAGGGCTCGATCATCAGTGAAATGATGCGCAGCCCTTCCAGTGAAACGTAGAGGGTCGATTCGACGATCGCCTTCCCGGCATCGCCGTCCTTGGCCCGCGCCCAGGGTTGCTGCTCCTGAATGAAACCGTCGATGGCCTTCAGGAGCTGCCACGCGGACTCGAGCGCGCGGTGTGGTGTGCCGTTTTCCATGTGCTCTCGATAACCCTCGACGGCGCTTTGGGCGGCTGCCGGCACGGGTCCATCGCTGGAGGGCGCCGGTACCCGACCGTCGAGATAGCGGCCGGTCATCGTTAGGGTGCGCGAGGCGGTGTTGCCGAGAGCGTTGGCCAGATCGGCGTTGAAACGCTCGAGAAAGGCCTCATCCGAGAAGGTGGCGTCCTGGCCGAAGGCCATCTCACGCGCGACGAAGTAGCGCAGCGCGTCGGGTCCGAATCGTTCAATGAGTGCGTCGGGACGGA
>JASJGQ010000069.1:0-5152 GCA_033791425.1 Acidobacteriota bacterium | reverse complement strand
GGTGGTTTCGAGCCACTCGGTTTCGCGAATGATGGTGTCGAGGCACTCCTTGATCTTTTCGGGGTCCTCGCGTAGTTTCTCGTTCTGCAGGGTCTGCGCGTACATCCGAATGGCAGAGAGCGGGGTCCGGAGCTCGTGGCTGACGTTGGCCAGAAAGTCAGCCTGAAGTCTGGCGGTGCGCGCCTTGCGGCCAAGCAGCACGGTGGCGGTCACCGCTCCGCCGATGGAGGCAACGGCGAAGCAGATCACCAGCACGCCTACCACCAGGTTGTTGGAGCGTTCTCCCAGGACGATGCTGACGATGCCCACCGAGGTCAGGAGCACGACCGGCAGCATCACGCCGACGGCCAGGGTGACGATTACGCCGGTCAGACTCAAGTTGGGACCGAGCTTTTTGAGCCGGGTGACCACATGCGCCGGGCGATCGCCGAGGGCGTCGGCGGCCATCGCCGAGATCCGCGATCTCGTCGTCGGCTCCTGTGCGGGCGATTGATCGGCTCGACTCTTCACCACCGACAGTATTGCGCTCTTTGACCCGGTTGTCACACGACCACGGACGTTTCGGATCTATGGATCTGCCATGACATTCCCATGACCCCGGCTCCATACGCTCTTTGGAACACTCTGCCAACACTTAGGCAGGAATAACGATCGTGGAGTGGCAATGGGACCCTGGACTGAAACGAAAAAGACTCCAAAGATCCTCCTCAGCGGCGTCTTCGGACCATACGGTGTGGACGACGAGTTCGGCCGTAAAGAAAACATCATGGAGCTCTACCACAATCAGGTGACGAAAGCGCAGGGACCGGCCTCCTTCCGTTTTCACCACCGTTCCTTCGGGCTCTACTTCATCGCCGACAACATCGATGCCGATGTCACGATCCTCGATTTTCCTAGTCGCAAGCGATTTGCTCGCGAGGTCGAGAACGGCGATTACGACATGGTGGGGATCTCCTTCATCATGCCAAATATGGACAAGGCGCGGGAAATGGCCCGCGTCGTTCGGGAGAAAGCACCGCGCGCTGAGATCATCCTCGGCGGACACGGAGCGGCCATCGAAGGTGTGGAGCGATTGATCGACTGCGACCATGTGGTCAAAGGGGAGGGTATCCGCTGGATGCGCGAGCACCTGGGTCAGGACCCGGAGGCGCCGATTCGCCACCCTGCCTTGCCGAGCGCCGAGTGGATGAGCATTCTCGGTGTTCCGTTGACCGGGCCCGCATCCAGCCTGCTGGTTCCGGGAGTCGGTTGCGTCAACGGCTGCAGCTTCTGCTCGACCTCGCATTTCTTCGGCAAGCGCTATACCCCTTTCATCGACACCGGCAAGGAGCTCTTCGAGACCGCCTGCAAGGTGGCCGACGAACGGGGCACCGACAGCTTCTTTGTCATGGACGAGAATTTTCTCAAGGACCGTGATCGGGCCCTCGATCTGCTGTCGGAGATGGAGCACCACCAGCGTTTTTTCCGCTTTCACCTGTTTTCGTCGGCGGAGGCCATCACCGCCTTCGGTCTGGATAATCTTGTGCGGCTCGGTGTGGACCTGGTGTGGATCGGGTTTGAAAGCCAGAGCCGCCAATCCGCCTTTGCCAAGAACCACGGCATCGACCCGAAACAACTGGTCCGGGACCTGCGAGATCGGGGGATCGCGGTCCTCGCGTCGGGCATCCTGTGTATGGAACACCACACCTCGGAAAACATGCAGGACGATATCGATTTCCTGGTCGGTCTCGAGGCGGACTTTGTCCAGTTCATGCTCTTGACTCCGATTCCGGTCACTGCCCTGTACGAGGACCACAAGCGGCGCGGGTTGTTGCGGATGGATCTGCCGTTTCAGGAGTGGCACGGTCAGAAGCGCCTCAGTTTCCGCCACCCGGCCTTTACCGATGACGATACGGAGCGGTGGATCAACCGTGCTTTTCGCCAGGACTACGAGGAAAACTCGAGTTCCATGTTCCGGATGGCGGAGACGGCGGTGCGGGGCTATGAGCATCTTGCGGCCATGACCGAACGTGACGCCTGCCTGGAAGAGCGGTTGGAGCAATCACGGGACAAGGCGCGGAGTTGGAGTTTGATCCTTCCCTCGGTGGCGAAAAACGCCGTCAATCCCCTTGAAAGAAATCGAGCAAACAAACTTTATGAACGTGTCGGCCGCCTCTTTGGCCGGCGTTTGTGGGAGCGCGTTGCGGGGCAGGCCACGATCGTCCTGGGGGCTCTGTGGAAAATTCGACTGAAACTGATCGGTGACGGTATGCAGCCCAAAACAATTGTGACCCGTTACTCGGCCGCTGCCGCCGCCGGCAGGTTGAGCGAGTGCAGGACCGCAGGCTCCAAAGAGCGGGAAGCTCGGCTGGAATTCCCGCCTGCTGCCGCGGCGATGACCGCCCACCCTATCGCCCAGATTCAGGGTGCAGGATGCAAGATACAGGTCCCATCCGCCCACCCTTGACCTTCAGTGAGGTCGTTGTAGATCTGGCTGAATCCTGAATCCTGAAACCTGATTCCTGGAATCAGTGCGCCCCACCGAACTGGAGCTTCCAGCTCGCCACCGCGGCCGCGTCGTAGTCCGGGCACCGGATGGCACTGCGGAAGGCTCGTTCCTGGCCGTCGCGCAGCTGGTTGACCGAGATCGTGTCGACGCAAATGAGATCCCCGGTTCCGTCGTAGAGGCTGAGATCGAAGCTGGCAACCGAATAGTTCTCACCCGAGTTGTTGACCACCACCCCCATGACGTCCACCCACCCGTCCTCGGCCCCCGTGTGTTTGAGCCGGCCCTTGAGCAGGAAATCGGCGGGGGTTTCTGGCTCCTCTGTGGAGACCGGTACCACGGCCTCTTCTTCGGTCGCCACCGCCGCAGCGATCACGTCTTCGGTCTCAATGGCGGCGTCGACCTCCTCGGCAGCAACGGTCGCTGCAGCGACGGCGATGGCCGCACTCTCAACCGTAGGCTCTTCGACAATCTCTTTGATTGCTCCCGCTGTTTCCGTTGAGGAAATTTCGTCTCCGACCTCCGTCGCGGCGGCGGTTGCGCCAGCTTGACAGTCGTCAGTGGTGCTGACTGCCAGGGCGGCGTAGCCCTTCTTGATCAGCTGGGCGTAGCCCGTGATCTGATTTCCGGTCCACTGCAGTTTTTTTGAATCTCCGGTGCCGCGGGTGTCGGTGTAAGCGGCCATCAGGTTGTCGATGTGGTCCATGATGTCGCCATTCTCGGCCTTGAAAAGCAGCAGAAGTCCCCCGTAACGACCGATCTCGGAGCTTTCGAGCGACAGTGGCGAACCGACCGGTAGTACGACGGCGGTGTCATGCGAGCCGACACAGAGTTCGACGCCGAGAAAGTCGACGGCGACCGCCGGGACGGCAGCCAGGATTGTGCAGCAGAGAAAACCCGCGATGTAGCGCATGACATCATCCCCCGTTGTTTGTTGAGGTCGTGCCGATCATACACACTCGCGGCCAATCCAGAGTGTGGACACCGGAACGGCAGGGCGAGATCAGGGAGAGAATCAACTAGAATCGCATCACTATGGATATTTCATCGAAGTTCGACGGATTCAAGGGGCATCCCTATCGAATAATTTTCGTGGCGATGCTTATCGTGATCTTTGTCGAAGCGTTGGCGCCAAACCTGGTCGGAAAACTGCACGTCGTTGATCTGGGAATATCCGCGTTCATCATCACGGTCCTCGTCGTGGCTGTCCGGCAGCGTCGACACCCGGTCATTGCGTTGGTGTTGGGTCTGCCCGCGATCATAACGCGGGTCGTAGGCTCGATGCTGCCCGATAGCCCGGCTTTGAACAGCGCCGTCCTGGTTCTGAACGCGGTCTTTTTGGCTTTTGTGGTCTGGAATATCTTGAGCGAGATCACGAGCGGTCGCCGCTCGACGAGCGAGCGGATTTTCGGCGCGCTATGCGCCTACATATTAATCGGCGTGGTGTTTGCTCTTTTGTATGCGCACCTGGAGTTTCGCGATCCGAGCAGGAATGCATTTACGGTCTCCAATACCGCCATCGTCGAGTCCGCCAAAAGCGAATCCGGTCTACTGCCCCTCTTCATCTATTACAGCTTTGTCACCCTGACCACCCTCGGCTATGGCGATATCACCCCGGTGTCTGACGCGGCGCGCACTCTGTCCTGGATGGAGGCGCTGCTCGGACAGCTCTATCTCGCGGTCATGGTGGCTGGGTTTGTGGCGGCCCACATTTCGAAGGGCGGCGGTGGCGGCCGTCCGCCTGATGAATTGTCGGAGGCCGACTCGCCCTGATACTCGTGTGAGGCCTCGACCGCTAGGCGAGATCTCCGGGAAGCGTGGTCACCAGCCAGCGGCGGAGGAATTCGTTTCCGATACACGTGTCCACGTGTCGGGTGGCGTGACATTGGCGGAAATTTGAGTAGCATGCACTGTATGACGGATGTATCGACAAAACTCCTCGTGGATGGCATGACCCTGGACCTGGTGGTGGTCCGCAAGCGCGTGAAGAACATCAACGCCCGTCTTCACGGATCGACCCTCGCCGTGAGTGCGCCGCATCGGGTTTCTCGTGGCGAAGTCCACGAGGCGGCGGTGGAGCTCGCGCGGCGGTTACTCCGGCGCGCCCGCGCCGACGCTGTCAACGGCGATGACACCGGGAGGATCGTTGCCCACAAGGTGGCCACCAGGTTTCCGAAACCTCCCACCGTGAGCGAGGTTCGATTCTCGACCAATCAGTTTTCGCAATGGGGGAGCTACAGTTCGCAAACCGGAATCGTGCGGCTCAATGCTGTGCTCAAGGTCATGCCGCCGTGGGTCCTCGAGGCGGTAGTGGCGCACGAGTTGGCACACTCGGTCCACCCGGATCATTCGCCGGCCTTCTGGGAGCTCGTGCGTTCGGTCTGCCGTCACACCGATCGAGCGAATGCTTTTCTCGACGGGGTCAGGTGGTTGGCTTCTTCGTGGGACGACCTGCAGCCTGCGGAGAGGTCGCAGCTCGCCGGAAAGGTCTGAGCGGCTTCAAACCGGCGAGTTGATTGGCGGCAGTTCATCCATCCCAGTAGCTCGCGCCGCCGCCGTCATGATGCTCGTGAGCTCACGGCGAATGTGGTCGTCGATACGGCTCGGCACGAACTCTCCGAGCAGCCTATCGACCTCCGACCCGGCCCGGTCGTGCAACGTCGAGCC
>JASJGQ010000068.1:0-3171 GCA_033791425.1 Acidobacteriota bacterium | reverse complement strand
CAGATCAACCAGGAGATTTCCGTAGACCTTACCGAGGCGCACCATGGCCGCGGTGGTGATGGCGTTGAGCACGGCCTTGGTGGCCGACCCGGCCTTGAGCCGGGTCGATCCAGTGAGCACCTCGGGCCCGGTATCCAGCGCCAGAACGAGATCGGCGACCGCCGATATTTGATTCGGGGGAGCGCAGGTGACCAGAACCGTGCGGGCGCCGTTGCTCCGTGCCGACGCCAAAGCGCCGAGGACAAAGGGCGTGACCGAGCTTGCCGAGATGGCGATGAGCACATCACCCTGGCCCAGCCGGCCGCCAGCCTCGGCTCCATCCTCGAAGATATCTTCGGCGCCCTCTCGTGCCGCAAAGACGGCTTCGGGTCCTCCGGCGATGATGGCCCGGATCTGCTCAGGATCTGTCCCAAATGTTGGAGGGCACTCGGCGGCCTCGAGAATTCCGAGGCGGCCGCTGGTCCCGGCGCCGGCGAAAACTATCCCGCCGCCACCATCGAGAGTCTCGGCGACCCAGGAGGCGGCTCGGGCGATTCCCTCCCGGCTGCGGCGGGCGATCTCCAGACCGCGCTGGTCCTCCTCCAGGAGCAGCGATACAACCTCTTCGGTCGAGAGCGTATCGAGGTTTTCGCTGGAAGGGTTCGAGGCTTCCGTCGAGAGCGCGCCCCATGCATGACCCTTGCGGGAGGAGCCCACGGGCGGTTCGGGAAGGTCCCTCGCCGTTGTCATCGGCACCACTCCGTCCATCTGCGGTGGATCGGGCCGGCAGAACTGAAACCGAGGTCGTATCTCGGCGTGAACGCTGCCGCGACATGAATCCTAGTATACGGATGCATAGGGTTGAATGAGATTAACCCGGACCGGGGCGGTGTGTCCATGACATATCTGTGACGAAATTCAACCAAAGAAGAGGTAACATACCAAGATCGCCGCGATGGCCCCCGCCACGTCCGCCGTGAGGCCGCAGGCCAGGGCGTGCCGGGTTCGACGGATGCCCACCGAGCCGATATAGACGGCGAGCACGTAGAAGGTGGTTTCCGTACTGCCCTGGATGACGCTTACCAGGCGACCGACAAAGGAATCGGCACCGTGGGCCTCCATGGTCTCGAGCATGAGCCCGCGTGCACCGCTCCCCGAGAGGGGCCGCATCAGCGCAGTGGGGAGACCCTCCACCCACCGGGTATCCAGACCCATCCAGGCCACCGACCAACGCACCCCGTCGAGCAGGAAATCCAGAGCACCGCTGGCGCGCACGATCCCGATGGCTACGAGCATCGCCACGAGGTACGGGATGATGGTGACCGCGACCTTGAAACCATCCTTGGCCCCCTCGACAAAAACGTCGTAGAGGGGCAAACGGCGGCGCGCCGCCAGAAAAATAAAAGAAACGATCACCGAAAAGATGATGAAGTTTGAGAGCACCGAGCTCTGGAGTTGCATCGTTTCCCGGTCGAGTCCGGAAAAGTAGACGATCATGCCCGCCACCAGAGCGGTCAATCCACCCAGATAGGCAAGGATCACCGGGTCCCAGAGCCGCAGCTTCTGGACCGCGGCGGTGACGCTGAGGCCCACCATGGTGGAGCAGAAGGTCGCGATGAGCATCGGGATGAAGACATCGGTGGGGTCCGCCGCCCCCATCTGGGCCCGGTAGACGAAGATGGTGATCGGGATGATGGTCACGGCGGAGGTGTTGAGCACCAGAAAGAGAATCTGGTCGTTGCTGGCCGTTTCCGGCTCGGGGTTGACCTCCTGCAGCTCCTTCATGGCCTTGAGGCCGAGTGGAGTGGCCGCGTTGTCGAGCCCGAGCATGTTGGCCGCCATGTTCATGACGATGGAGCCCATGGCCGGGTGGCCCTCCGGGATTCCCGGAAACAGCCGCCGCAGAAGAGGGCCAAAGGCGCGGGCCAGAAGATCGACGGCGCCTCCCTTCTCGCCCAGCTTCATGATGCCGAGCCACAGGCACATGACTCCCGTCAATCCAATGGCAATCTCGAACCCCACCTTCGCCATGTCGAACGCGGCGCTGACCATGGCCGCCCAGACTCCATAATCACCAAAGAAAAAGGTCTTGGTCAGTCCAACCGCAAAGGCGACAAAGAAAAACGCGCCCCAGACCTTGTTCAGCATGGATCCAACACCGCCATCGCGTTAAGAACCTGCAGCGCAACCGCAATCGGCATCGCGTTTTCGTCCGCATCAAAGAGCCCGTTGTGCACGGGGTGCACGATGCCCTTCGATTCATTGCGGACTCCCATGGAGTAGAAGGCACCCGGCACCTCGCTCAGGTAGTAGCCGAAATCTTCGACGCCCATCTGAGGCGTTGTATTGACGACGACAGCATCGTCCCCAAGGAGTTCCTTCGAACTCTCCCGGACGATTTCGACCATCGCGGGGTCGTTCACCACCGGGTCGTAGCTCGGTTCGATATTGACCTCGGCTCGAGCACCGAGGCCGTGGGCCACCGCCTCGGCTGTTTCCCTGATCCTTTGCAGAACGAAAGCGCGGGTCGTCTGGTTGAGACACCGTACCGTGCCGACCAGTTCGACTCTGTCGGCCAGAATATTTGCCTGGGTTCCTCCGTGGATGGTTCCCAAACTCACAACGGCGGCCTCCCGGGCGTCGACGTTTCGACTCACGATCGTCTGGAGCGAGCTGATGACCTGGGCCGCCGCAACGATGGCATCCACACCGTCATAGGGGTAGGCGCCGTGGGACGCCTTTCCGTGAACCACGATCTCCAGGTCGTCGGAGGAGGCGTTGCGCTGTCCGAAGTGAAGGCCCACCGTGCCGACCTCGAGATCGGGGTCGACGTGCAGACCGAAGATCGCATCCACCCTCGGATCTTCGAGAGCCCCGCACTTGATGAGCAGCTTCGCGCCACCCACCGTCTCCTCCGCAGGCTGAAAAAGGAGTTTGACGGTTCCGGCAAAGGAGTCCTTATTCTTCGCGAGCAATCGCGCCGCCCCCAGAAGCACGGTGGTGTGCACGTCGTGGCCGCAGGCGTGCATCTTGCCGGGGATCTTCGAAGCGTAGGGGACGTCCTTGTCGTCCTGGATCGGCAGGGCGTCCATATCCGCTCGCAACGCCACAACCTTGCCTTCACCGGTTCCGTGGATCAGACCCAGGACACCGGTGCCTCCCAGCCCATCCTCGTACTCGATCCCCATCTCG
>JASJGQ010000067.1:0-8331 GCA_033791425.1 Acidobacteriota bacterium | reverse complement strand
GGCGACCGATCTCGATATGACGATCGTCACAGAGTGTCCCGCCGTCGTGCACGGTGGCGGTAGGATCACCATCGAGAGCAAGGTCTTTCAGAATCTCGTGCGAAGCCTGCCGGAAGAGGAGTTTTCTCTGCGTCAAGATGGCGAGTCGGTCGAGATCTCCTGCGGCCGGTTCCACTCGCGACTCGCGGTGACCGATCCTTCGGAATATCCGACGGTGCCTGAAGTGCCCGAAGCTGGTGACTACGCGCTGCCGCTCGACCTTTTTCAATTGATGCTCGACCGCGTGGCGTTTGCGATCACAAAAGATGATCCGAAATTTCAGCTCAACGGCGCACTGGTCAAATTGATCTCCGGAGAGATCGAAATCGCCGCCACCGACGGTCATCGTTTAGCGATGGTGAGGGCCAAGGCGCCAGCGGGTTCGTTGCCGTTCGAACAGCAGCTTTTTCCGCGCAAGTTGTTGGCAGAGTTTTCCCGCTTTTCCGACGAAACGGTGCAGATGACCGCCAGCGACAACCACCTCGGTTTTCTCATGGGTGAGAGAACCCTGGTATCCCGAATCGTCGAACTGCGGTTTCCCCAGTACGAGCGGGTGATCGTCCGCGACAACCCCAGCCGGGCACGGGTCAATCGCAAGGAACTCCTCGCTTCGTTGCGGCGGGTGAGCCTGATGGCCCACGAAAAAGCCCGCGGGGTGAGATTCCGGTTTGACAGCGGTGGCGAGTTGACCCTCGCCTCGATCGGCTATGAACGCGGGAGCGCCGAGGAAACCCTGAGCGTCACATATCAGGGCGAAGGACTCGAAATAGCGCTGAATGCCGCCTACCTGATCGACGTTTTGCAGGTCTTGGAATGCGAAACCGTGGAGCTTCAGCTTCGCGATAGCAACACGCAGTGTGTGGTGGTGCCGGTGGATGATGATACGCGGCTCGAGGAGTACATCTACGTCCTGATGCCCATGCGCTTGTGAGGCTGGGTCGACGACCGTTGGCCGAAATCGCCCGATATCCAGTTCCCACCGACTATGTCTGAAGGTCCCCGGCCGGTGAACCCATGGAATTGAGAGAGATCTCTGTCGAGGGATTCCGAAATCTGGCTGTCGAAGGGTTGGCCTTCGGGAGTTCCGTGAACCTCGTACTCGGGGCCAACGGCGTCGGCAAGACGAGCCTCCTCGAAGCAGCGGTTGTGCTGGGTAATCTCCGTTCCTTCCGCGAACCCAATCTGCGCCGCGCCGTGCGCCACGGCGACGGATTTTTCCGGATCTCGGGAAGGGTTCGGACCAACGACCGCGAACACACAATGCAGGTGGTTTACGAGCCGGGCCCGCCGCCGAAACGGATTGTCAGCCTGGATGGCCGGGAACGGACCATCGACCAGTACCTTCATCTGTTTCCCCTGTTTGCTGTGACCGGCCCCGATCGCGAACTGGTGCACGGAGGGCCGGATGAAAGGCGATCATTGCTCGATCGATTTGTCTTTCTTCTCCGCCCAGGGCATATCGATGACCTGCGGAACTATCGCCGGATCCTTCGGCAAAGAAATGCCGCGCTTGGATCAGGCGCCGCGGACGGCGAACTGGCAGCCTGGGAGGCACAGTTGGCGGCCGCAGCCACCCGCCTCATCGCGGCACGAGTGATGGGGGCTCGAGCCCTCGCGGATCGATTTTTCGAGGTCTACGGAGCCCTCGCCGGAGGCGCTTCGCCGGCTGTCGCTGTGGAGTATCGAGGCGACCCCTGGTGTGACGCCGAAAACGAGCCGGAAAAGGTGGAAGAAACCTACCAACGGCGGTATAATGAGACGCGGACGCGGGACCGCCATGCGGGGTTCACCGGGGACGGTCCGCACCGCCATGATCTGAGTCTGAGAACGGACGGGCGGGTTGTCCGGTACGTGCTCAGTACGGGTCAAGCCAAGGTCGTTGCCGCGGCGCTCAGACTGGCGACACTCGCCGAGATAGAAAAGGAGCGGCAGGATCGGTTTCCGGTGTTTGTGGACGATGTGGACGCCGAGTTGGATCACGAGGCGCTGAACCGCCTGATCAACCACCTCGGCGACAAGAGACAACTTTTTCTCTCCAGCACGAGCGATGGGACGGCCGCCTCGAAAAGGTGGAAGGCCCACCGCCTGTGGCTCGAAAACGGAGCCTGTGTGCGTCAGGAGGCCGAGATTCATGAGTGACACCTACAACGCGGCGAGCATCCAGGTACTCAAGGGCCTGGAGGCGGTCCGTAAACGCCCGGGCATGTATATCGGTGATGTCGACGACATCACCGGGCTGCACCACATGGTGTGGGAGGTTGTCGACAACGCGATCGACGAAGCTCAAGCCGGATACTGTCATCAAATCAGCGTCTCTATTCACGCTGATCAGACAGTCACCGTCACCGATGACGGTCGCGGCATTCCGGCTGACATGCATGAGGAGAGCGGTCGGTCGGCGGCCGAAGTCATCATGACCGAGCTTCACGCAGGTGGAAAGTTCGACAGCAACTCCTACAAGGTCTCGGGCGGGCTCCATGGCGTCGGGGTCAGTGTGGTGAATTTTCTTTCCGAGTGGCTGCGTCTGGAGATCCACCGCGAAGGCACGGTCTGGGAACAGATGTACCACAGGGGCGTCCCGCAGGCGCCGTTGAAAGCGATCGGCACCTCGCGCCGCAGCGGTACGACAGTCAGTTTCAAACCGGATCCCGAGGTCTTTTCGGTCCTCGAGTTCCACCCCGACCTTTTGGTCCGCCACCTGCGTGAGCTCGCCTTCCTGAATTCCGGGGTTGATATTCATTTTGCCGACGAGACCACCGATCGTGAAGAGACCTTCCACTTCGATGGCGGCCTGAAGGAGTTTGCCCGGTACCTCAACCGATCCAAGTCGGCGCTCCACGACGAGCCCGTCTATCTGATCGAATCCAATGACCAGGACGAGGATATCGAAGTCGCGCTGCAGTGGCACGACGGCTACAACGAAAATGTTCTCGCCTTCACCAACACCGTCTTCAACCGGGACGGAGGCACCCACCTCTCAGGGTTTCGGGCCGCCCTGACCCGCACCATCAACACCTACGCGCAGTCCCAGAATCTTCTCAAAACCATGAAGGAGAACTTCTCCGGCGAGGATGTTCGGGAGGGTCTCACGGCGATCATCTCCGTGCGCGTCCGCGAGCCCCGGTTCTCGAGCCAGACCAAGGACAAGTTGGTCTCGTCTGATGTCCGGGGCTGGGTCGAGTCAGTTATCAACGATCACCTCGGGACCTACCTCGAGGAACATCCCGCCGAGGCCAGGGTCATCATCTCGAAATGTCTCGATGCGGCTCGGGCCCGCGATGCGGCTCGTAAGGCGCGAGAACTCACACGCCGCAAGAGCGCCCTGGAATCTTCTGCCCTGCCGGGAAAGCTCGCCGACTGTTCGGAGCGCGACCCCGAGCTCTCCGAGCTTTTCATCGTCGAGGGCGACTCCGCCGGCGGGTCGGCCAAACAGGGGAGGGACCGCCGCTTTCAGGCGATCTTGCCGCTCAGGGGCAAAATCCTCAACGTCGAGAAGGCGCGATTCGATCGGATGTTGGCCTCCGAAGAAATCCGGGCGCTCATCCAATGTCTGGGCACCGGTATCGGCAAGGAAGAATTCGATCCGCTCAAGGTTCGTTATCACAAGGTCATCATCATGACCGACGCCGACGTGGACGGCTCCCATATCCGAACACTGTTGCTCACGTTCTTTTATCGCCAGATGCGGGAGCTGGTCGAGCGCGGCAATCTCTTTATCGCGCAGCCGCCGCTTTACAAGGTGAGCCGCAAGAAGAAAGAGACCTATCTCCGCGACGATGCCGACCTCTCGAATTTCCTCCTCGACCGGGTCGAGGACGAGTACCGACTCGTGATCGGTGCGACCGGTCGCGAGCTTGCAGGCCGGGAGCTTCGCCGGGCCCTGCTCGCCGCCGAGGACTGGAGCCAGAGCCTCGACAACCTCGAGAACCGGGGGTGGCCGCAGGATGTTGTTCTCGCCGCCCTCGACACCGAAGCATTGCGGGAGGAGGGCCCCGGGAGCCCGGAGTTCGCAGAATCGCTCGCCAACGAGCTGCGCGAGCTCGGCTATGAAGAGACCCGCGTCGAGCTCGACGAAGAGCATGGCGTCCGCGAAGTGGTCTGCAGGGTTGGCGACAACGGCCGTGGCCGGGACGTGCGTCTCAGTCAGCTCCTCGGCTCGAGCGGCCACTACCGCCGCGCACGGCAGCAGCTCTCCCAGGTCGCGGCCATCCGGGTCGGGCCCTTCCACCTCGAGAGAAACGGCGAGCGAGAGACCCTGGCCAGCCTGCGCGAGCTCGTGAGCCGGGTGTATGAGATCGCCAAGAAGGGCCTCAATATCCAACGCTACAAGGGTCTTGGCGAGATGAACCCCCGCCAGCTCTGGGAAACCACGATGAACCCGGAAGGACGGCGCCTCCTCGAGGTCACAGTCGAAGACGGGGCGCGGGCGGACGAGCTGTTTACGATTCTGATGGGTGACGCGGTGGAACCGCGGCGCCAGTTCATCGAGACCTACGCCCTCGAAGCGCGGAATCTGGATATTTAAATGAGCGAACACGACACACCGCCGCGCGTCGAGCGCCACCCGATCACGATCGAAGAAGAGCTCAAGAACTCCTACCTCGACTACGCGATGTCGGTCATCATCGGCCGCGCCCTGCCCGACGTTCGCGACGGCCTCAAGCCGGTCCACCGCCGGATACTATTCGGGATGTGGGAGGCCGGCAACACAGCGGGCCGCGCCTACAAGAAGTCGGCCCGCATCGTCGGTGACGTGATGGGTAAGTACCACCCGCACGGCGACCAGGCGATCTACGACACCGCGGTCCGGCTGGCGCAGGACTTTTCGATGCGCTATACGCTGGTGGACGGTCAAGGGAACTTCGGTTCGGTCGACGGGGACTCCGCCGCGGCGATGCGCTATACCGAGGTCCGGCTGACGCGGTTGTCGGGAGAGCTCCTCGGTGACGACATCACCAAGGAAACCGTGGACTGGGTGCCCAACTACGACGGGTCGATGGTCGAGCCCACCGTCCTCCCGGCCCGCTACCCCAACCTCCTGGTCAACGGCTCATCGGGTATCGCTGTCGGCATGGCCACCAACATCCCGCCGCACAACCTCGGCGAGGTCGTCGACGCTGCCATCGCCCTCATCAGCGACCCCGAGCTCTCAGTCACCGATCTCATGGGCTTCATACTCGGTCCGGATTTCCCGACGGCCGGGTTCATTCTCGGCAAGAAGGGCATCTACGACGCCCACACCACCGGCCGCGGAATCATCCGGTTGCAGGCGCGCACCCGCATCGAGGAAGCCGAAAAGGGCAAGCGCGCGCGGATAATCGTCGACGAGCTTCCGTATCAGGTCAACAAGGCGCGGCTGGTCGAACAGATCGCCAACCTGGTCCAGAGCAAGCGCCTCGAGGGCATCGCGGATCTCCGGGACGAATCCGACCGCGACGGCATTCGGGTCGTCATCGAGCTCAAGCGCGACGCCGTCCCCGAGGTGGTTCAAAACAACCTCTTCAAACTCACCCAGCTCCGGACTACCTTTGGCATCATCCTGCTCGGGGTGATCAACAACCAACCGAAGGTCTTCAACCTCAAAGAGCTCCTCCAGCACTTTCTCGACCACCGCCGCGAGGTGGTGGTGCGCAGAACGGAGTACGATCTGGCCCGCGCTCAGGAGCGCGCCCACATCCTCGAGGGCCTGGTCATCGCCCTCGACAACCTTGACGCTGTGATCAAGCTCATCCGGGGCGCGGCGGATCCTGCAACGGCTCGTGACGGCCTCATGGAAAACTTCGGGCTGACGCAGATCCAGGCCCAGGCGATCCTCGACATGCGGCTGCAGCGTCTCACCGGTCTCGAGCGCGACAAGATCGTGGCCGAGTACAACGACGTGAAAGAGTTCATCGAACACCTCGAGAAGGTCCTCAGCTCGGAAGAAATGGTGTCCGAGATCATTGTCGAGGAACTTGCCGAGGTCAAAGAGCGTTATGGCGACGCCCGGCGCACCGAGCTCATCGACGACCCCAGTGAGATCTCGATCGAAGACCTCATTGCCGAAGAGGAGATGGTGATCACCGTCTCCCGCGAGGGCTATGTCAAACGGTCTGCAGCCTCGACTTACCGGGCGCAGCACCGAGGCGGCCGCGGCCGCCGGGGCATGGCCACCAAGAACGAGGATGAGGGGTGGCAGCTCTTTGTCGCCTCCACGCATGCCACGATGCTATTCTTTACATCTACCGGCCGGGTCTTCGCTCGCAAGGTCCATGAGCTGCCCGACGTGGGGCCGGCCGCTCGCGGCCGGGCGTTGGTCAACCTGCTCCAGCTCGCGCCCGAAGAGACGGTTCGGACCTTGCTTGCGGTTCGGGACTTCGAGGAGCACGACGACGCTTTCCTCTTCTTCGCGACCCGCAGGGGGCGGGTGAAAAGGACCCCGCTCGCCGCCTACGCGAATATCCGGGCCAACGGTTTGCGGGCGGTGGTCGTCAACGATGACGACAACCTCCTCGCGGTCCGGCTCACGGATGGTCGCAGCCACGTGTTCATGGGTACCAGAAACGGCAAGGCGATCCGCTTCGAAGAAACCGACGTCCGCTCCATGGGTCGTGTTTCCGCCGGTGTCCGCGGCATCAAGCTTCGCGACGGCGATTCGGTCGAGGAGGTGGCCATTTTTGGCCCGGAGGAAGACAACGATATTCTGGTGGTCACCGACCAGGGCTTTGGCAAGCGCACCGAGATCTCAGAATTTCGCGTCCAGCACCGCGGCGGGTACGGCATCACCCTGATCCGGCTCACCGATAAGAACGGCGTCGTGGCTGCCATCCGCCACGTCACGGAAGAGGACGAGGTCTTATTGGTCACCGAACAGGGCATGATGATCCGCATGAACGCCGGAGAGATCCGCCGCATCGGGCGGGCGACCCAGGGCGTGCGGGTGATTCGCCTCAAGGACGGCGACCGCGTCGTTTCGGTGGCGAGGGCCGAGGCAGTGGATGAGTCGGAGGCCGAAGAGTCGGAAGCCGATGAGTCCGGTGCCGACAACGTTGTGGAGGATGACGACACCAACGAAGTGGACGGCGAGGAGAGTCCGGACGGAGCGCCCGAAGAATCCGCCGATGCCGACACCGACTGACCAGGATTCGGTCAGCCGCGGCCGATGACCGAGTCTGAAAACTTCCCGCCGCGGATGATCCCGGCGACGATGATCATCCACCAGGAGGGAGTGATCGCACTCATTGCGCTGATTGGAGTGTGGTTTCGCGACGCTGGGCTGGCGACGGCGTTTGCTCCCCGGGGTGGGCTGGCGACAGCACTTCTCGCGGGTGTGGGCTCGGGGCTGGGCTGTTTCTGCCTGCTCTGGCTCGTCCGAACAGCCGGCCCGCTGCGCGACCTCGAGTCCTGGCAGCGCCGCATGGTCGAAGGGTGGTCCATCGGCGACGCCTTGGCGGTCGCTGTTTTTTCCGGTCTCGCAGAGGAAGCGCTGATCCGCGCCCTTTTGCAACCCGTCATCGGCCTGGTGCCGGCCGCCGCCGTCTTTGCCGCGCTCCACTTCGTCCCTGACCGGAAGCTGTGGATGTGGCCAGTCGTCGCACTGGCGCTCGGCCTGGTGGTCGGCGGAGTATTTGAGCGGTGGGGTTATCCTGCAGCGGCCGCCGCACACATTGTCATCAACGGACTCTCTCTCGGCCGTTTCCGTGCCACGGAAAGTTCGTGATCGGAAGCATTGAGTCGACGCAACAGGTTGTACAATGAGCGCGAGCGGTGGGAGGAAAAGCATGCAGTTTTTGGATGACCAGTTCCGCGTCAAGGTGGGCCTGGCGGAGATGCTCAAGGGCGGCGTCATCATGGACGTCACCAACGTCGGGCAGGCGAAGATCGCGGAAGATTCGGGTGCGGCTGCGGTCATGGCGCTCGAAAGAGTGCCCGCTGATATTCGTGTGCAGGGTGGTGTGGCGCGCATGTCGTCGATCGACATGATCGAGGAAATCCAAAAGGCGGTCTCCATCCCGGTGATGGCCAAGGTGCGAATCGGCCATATAGCCGAGGCTAGGATTCTCGAGGCCCTCGAAGTCGATTTTATTGACGAGAGTGAAGTTCTCACCCCGGCCGATGAGGAAAACCACATTTCGAAACACTCCTTCAACGTTCCGTTCGTCTGCGGTTGCCGCAACCTCGGCGAGGCGCTGCGCCGGATCGGCGAGGGCGCGGCGATGATCCGCACCAAGGGCGAGGCCGGATCGGGCGATATCGTCGAAGGAGTGCGCCATCTCAGGGCCGTCAGGCGAGGCATCAAGACGCTTGGGATAC
>JASJGQ010000066.1:0-15392 GCA_033791425.1 Acidobacteriota bacterium | reverse complement strand
CGTGCAAGTCGGAGTGACCAACAATATTGAAAATGGCACCTCCTCCGCACGCCGACCGTTTCCCCCGGCACGAGACGCGTGCCCCACAAGAAGACCGATCCCGGAGCGCTTGTGGGGCAGCCGTCCCGGCTGCCGGGGGGTTGGGTGGGTACGTTGGAGAGTTGAACGTTCCAACGTCACGTTCATGACGGCCGTTCGAGCAGGGCTATTCAGCCTCGGCCACAGCCTCCAACCGCGCGTGCTTTTCCCGTTTGCCGCGGAAGATCGAACCGAGCCGATCCATATATGAGTACACCACCGGCACCAGGAAGAGGGTGAGGAAGGTGGAGAGGGTCATACCACCGGCGGTGGCCACCGCCATCGGTGCCCTGGCCTCACCGCCCTCACCGAGGGCCAGGGCCACCGGCAGCACACCGAAGATCATCGACACGGCGGTCATCAGGATCGGCCGCAGTCGGATCGGGCACGCTTCGCGCAGAGCCGCCTCGCAGTCGAGCCCGGTCTCCTGTTTCTGAATCGTCAGATCCACCAGCAGAATGGAGTTTTTTGTAACCAGACCGAACAGCAGGATGATGCCGATCACCGACATGATGTTGAGGGTGTCTCCAGTGATCCACAGGGCAAGAAGAGCTCCTACCATCGCCGGCGGAAGGGCGAACATGATGGTGAACGGATGGAGCAGTGAGTCGAATTGGCTCGCGAGCAGCATGTAGACGATGAGGATGGCGAGACCGATGGCGAAGAGCAGCGAGTTCATGGAGGAGGCGAACTCCTCCGCTTGGCCGGTGACCATGGCGCGATACCCTTCAGGCAGCTCCTCGTCGAGGATGCGGTCAACGGTCTCAAGGGCGCGGTTGAGAGGCACGCCCTCGAGGTTGGATGACAGGAGGATCGAGCGCTCGCGGTTGGTTCGGTTGATGTTGATCGGGCCGACGCCGTGTTGGATCTCGACAACCGAATCGAGCCGCACCATTTGACCGGTCTTTGTTCTCACCTGCAATCGGCCGATGTCCTCAGGGCTCCGGGCCTGGGTCGGGTGGACCTTGACGCGGACGTCGTAGCGTTTGCCCTCGTCGGTGAAGGAGCCGACCTCACGGCCCGCGATGAGTGCGTAGACGGTTTCGAAGATATTGGCAGCGTCGAGTCCGAGATCCGCGGCCCGCTCGCGATCGACGGTGACGAAGAGCTGCGGCTGTTCGAGATCGAGGTTGGTGTCGAGATCGACAAAGCCTGGCTCGGCGGAGAGCCGCTCGATCACGCGCTGACCGATGTGGTCGAGCTCGTCGAGGCTGGGGCCGCGGATCGAGTAGGCGAGGGCCTTTTCGCCGCCCTCACCGCCGACGTTGTAGAAACTGAACTCGATGACCGAGGATTGCAGTCCCTCGATAGTCGCCACCTCGCGCCGCAACCGTTGCACCACCTCGGCCTGGGTGGCTTCGCGCTGGTCGGGTTTGAACATCCGCATGAACATGATGCCGGAGTTGACCCGGCCTCTCTCTTCGATATCGAGGGCCGCAAAACCGGAGCGGATCTCGGGTTGTTCGAGGACGATGCGCTCGAGTTCCTGCATCTTGCGGTCCATGGCCTCGAGCGAGATACCGACCGGCGCTTCGGTGGTGATCATGAACGATGACATGTCCTCTGCCGGAGCAAACTCCGCGCCGATCAATGGCGTCAGCGCGAGGCTCGCAAACACGATGACCGCCGATGCGAAGAGGGTGGTGAGCTTGTGGCGCAGGACCCAGTCGAGGGCGAGTGAATAGGCTCGTTCGAGACGGTTGAAACCGTTTTCGAGGATGTCGTACAGCCGTCCGTGTTTGGGTTGCACCTTGAGGATGCGCGAGCACAGCATCGGGGTCAGGGTCAAAGCGACAAAAAGCGAAATCAGGACCGCCGCCGCAACCGAGATGCCGAACTCGTAGAGGAACTGTCCGATCATGCCCTTCATGTAGGCCACGGGGATAAAGACCGCGGCGATAGCGAAGGTGGCGGCCATGGCGGCGAGCGCGATCTCCCTGGTGCCATTGAGTGCGGCGGTGAACGGGTCCTCGCCCTCTTCCTGGTGGCGGAAAATATTTTCCAGGACGACGATGGCGTCGTCGATCACCACGCCAACCGACAGCGCGAGCGCTAGGGTGGTGAGGTTGTTGAGCGAAAAACCGAAGAGACGCATAAAGCCGAAGGTGGCTATCAACGAGGTCGGGATAGCGAGGGAGACGATAAAGGTCGATCGCCACGATCGCAGAAAGACGAAGACGACGAGGATCGCCAGCACCGCGCCGTAGACGATATCAACCTGGACATTCTCGATGCTTTTCTCCACATATTCGGCGCCGTCGAATGCGACGTCGTAGAAGAGTCCCGGAGGGAAGTCCTTGGCGAGCTCGTCCATCCGTTCGCGGGCGGCACGGTTGACGTCCACGAGATTCGCGCCCGAACGTGGGGCGATACCGAGGCCGAGTGTCGGCGTCAGGTTGTAACGGGCCATCCCGCGCTCGTCGGCGACGCCGAGCTGGGTAAAGCCGACGTCAGAGAGCCGGATCGGTCGTCCGTCGACTGTGGTGATGATGAGGTTGTCGAAGTCCTCGACGGTCTCGAACAGACCGAGGTTGCGCACCGCGATCTCGGTCAAGGGACCCTCGATAAAGCCACCGGGCAGCTCGAGGTTCTCGCGCCCCAGCGCCATGATGACGTCGTTCACCGTGAGGCCATGAGCGGCGAGCTTGTCACGGTCGATCCAGATCCGGATCATGGGCTCGCGGAAACCGGGGACCAGCACATTACCGACACCCGGTACCGACTGCAGCTGCGGCTTCACCACCTGGTCCGCGTAGTCCGAAAGCTCGCGGGCGTCGAGCCCGGCGAGCGCCATCCACAACATGGGCTGGGTGTTGACGTCGAACTTCTGGACGATCGGCGGTTCGGCGTCCAGGGGCAACTGGCCGACTGCGCCCGACACCTTGTCGCGCACGTCCTGGGCGGCGATATCGACGTCGCGGTCGGTGGTGAACATCACCGTGACCTGCGAAACGCCCTGGCCCGAGTAGGAGGTGATCTGGTCGATGCCTTCGATGGTGTTGACCGCCGACTCGATGACGTCGGTGACATCGGATTCCATCACTTCCGGGGAGGCGCCCGGAAGGAGGGTGATCACGGTGACCATCGGAAAATCGATGGACGGCAGGAGATTGATGGGCAGCGTCTGGTAGCCGAGGACGCCGAACACCACCAGCGCCACCATCAGCATCACAGTGAAGACCGGACGACGGATCGCGATGTCGTATAAATTCATGCTCATTCCATTCGCATGCAATTTTGAATTTTGAATTTTGAATTCTCAATTGATGATTCGTCAGGCGAGAGGTGAGAATTCCACTCGATCATTGAGAATTGAGAATTGAGAATTGAGAATTTCCTCATCGAATCTCTCCCGCTACTCGATCACGGTGACGGGTATTCCGCGGGAGAGCCCGGAAACGTCGGCCACGACAGCTTCATCGGGGGAGAGACCACCCACGATCTCGATCATTCCATCGACGCGCCGTCCGATCTGAACTGTCCGGAAGGCGACAGCATCGTTCTCGACCATTAGGACCTGGGGGAGATCGGAGGTTGCCACCGCCGACGCGGGCAGCCAAACCGACTGTTCGACGGTCGGGCTTTCGAATGTCACGTTGGCAAACATCCCGGGTTTCATGCTGCCGTCGTTGACGGCGGTTCCAACGATCTCAAAAGAGCGGCTAGCCTCCTCCACCACCGGCTGCATGCTGTAGACCTTCGCCGTGCGGGTCGTGTCGGCGACGCCGATCGAGAAGGTGAACTGCTCGAGGCCTGCGAGTTTTGGTGCCCATGCAGCCGGGACCCGCGCTGCGACTTTGACCTTGTTGCCGACGGCCAATTCGAACAGCCCAACCCCGACTTCGGCCCACTGGCCGGCGACGACGTGGCGTTGGGTGATGGCGCCGGCGGCAGGTGCTCGGATAATACTGCGGTCGTAATTGCGTCGGGCGAGGTCGAGGGCCGCGTTGGCTGCGGCCACCCGCGCGGTCGCCAGGTCGTGGGCCGCCATGGCCTGATCGAGGGCGGCCTGCGAGATGGTTTCATCCGATCGCAGGTCCTTTTTCCGATCGAGCTCTTTTTCGGCCAACGCGAGCTCGGCTTTGGCCGCCGCGAGATTGGCCTCGGCCTGCTGGAGATAGATCATGAATGTCTCGCGATCCACCTCGGCAAGGGGAGACCCGGCTGAGACGCGGTCGCCGACCTCGGCCAGCACCTTGTCCACCTTGCCGGCAATCTCGGACGACATGGTGACGGTGTCAAAGGCGCGGATCTCACCCACCAACTGGACCCCGGGGTTCTCGTTGCGGACCTCCGGCATGACGAGCCGCACCTCGCGTGGCGCGAGTGCTCTCTCGACAATTTGTTGGGCTTCCGCGCGATCATCCGTGTCGCCGCCGTGGCAACCGGCAAGCGCTCCGGCTCCGAAGCTGAGGAGAAAGGTGATCTGGAGGATTCTCTGTATGGTGTTCATGTTCTTACTCCTGAGGGTCGGCATCGCTCATCTGGCGGAAATCGAGATCGGGCAGCGGCGGCAGGCCCACCGCGTAGCGGAGAAAGATCGCCTGGTACTCGCGCTGGGCGCTGGCCACGATCTGGGTTGTTTCAGCGTCCGTCGCCTCCGACGTGGCGACGAGCAGATCGGTCGCGGAGGCTTCCCCGACCCGGTAGGCGCGCTCCACCTGGCGGTAGGCCAGTCGTGAGGCATCGGTGCGTTCTCCAGCCGCATCGAGGGCGGCGCTGGCGGCCTCGAATCCGAGGTAGCCGGAGTCCACCTGGTCTGCGATGGTGCGGCGCACGGTCTGAGCCAGAAGTTCGATCTCGCGGACGTCTTCCTTGGCCTTGGCGACCCGGGCCCTGGTCAGGCCGCCGTCGTAGATCGGGACATTGAGGACAAGCGCCACAGACATCCAGTCGTTCGCCGGGAAGCCGGCCTTCTGCTGGTAGTACTGGCCCACGAGCTCGAGTTCGGGGTACCACGCTCCGCGTTCCACCTTGACCAGGAGACCGGCGGCGTCGAACTGGTTGAGGAGCGTTTTCATCTCGAGGCGTTGGTCGTAGGCCCGGGTCATCAGCTCGGGTTCGCCGCCGGCGGGAATGGGGATTGGTCCAGGAGACGTCAGCTCACCGAGCGTATCGAGCCCGACCAACCGTCGCAGCCGATCGTGCGACAGCTTGGCGTCGCCCTGGGCCACCACCAGCGCCTGTTTGGCGGCCGCCACCTGGGCCCGCCAGCGGGCGACATCGGCGATGGCCGTCTCGCCGACCTCGTAGCGCCGTTCGGCCACCTTGAGCTGGTTCTGGTTCTCCTGGAGCACGATCTCGCGCACCTCCACCCATTGGGCAAGGGCGAGCGCGTCGTAGAAGGCGGCCGCCACCTGCAGGGTGAGATCGCTGATGGTGATGGATCGGTCGAGATCGGCGATGTCCCGGCGGAGTCTGGCGATGTCGCGGGCCCGCCAATCACGGAGGCCGGAGAACAGGGTCTGGCGGAGGTCGAAGCTGGCGCTCCAGTCCTGACTGGGCCGGATCACGAAAGTCTCGTCGGGCGTCAACTCGACGACCTGTTCGTCGGCGTAGAAGCTGTAGGCCCCGTTGAAGTCGAGGCGCGGCAGGAGGGCGGATGACACCAGCTTGATGTCGGCGTCGGCTCGCCGGATCTGGCTGTCGGCCCGCTGCACCACCTCGTGAGTCGAGATTGCTTGAAGCACCAGGTCTTTCAGGGGGAGCGACGGCCCCTCCTGCGCGCCGGCCTGGAACGGCGCGCTGACCGCTCCGAAAACGAACACTCCACACAGGGCACGCGTCAATTTCACACGCATTGGCACCCTCCGCTGGGTCTTTGATCTATGTACGGCAGAGATTTCAGATGGCAGCCTCATGTCGACTCCATGCTCAGGCTCTCGTAGAGCAGGTGGGCGAATTGTTCGGTGATCCGTCTGGGATCGATCGATTGGTCGAAGTAGAGCTGGATGCCAAGACCATCAACAGTTGCGACAAGCATCGCGGCAAGGGCGTCGGCATCGACATCGCTCCGAAACCTCTCGAGTTTCTGACCGCCGCGGATGAAATCGGCGATCAGTTTTCGATACAGGGTGTAACTGGCCACAACCGACTCGCGATACATCTCCTCGAATCCACCACCACGAGAGGCCGCCCAGAAGTCGAGGACGACGGGCTGCAGATCCCGTTGTTCCGTGATCACCTCGGCGCCGAGACGGAGGAGGTTGAACAGTTGCTCCTGGGTGGGCTCGTCGTCGTCGAGGACGGCGTTCATGCGCAGGGTGATGTCTTCATTGATGCTTTCGAACACCGCGAAAAGGAGCTCCTCCTTCGACGAGAAATACTCGTAGACCGTGCCCTTGCCGATTCCGGCGCGGTCGGCGATGTCGGCGACTCGCGTCGAGGCGTAGCCCTTTTCGGCAAAGACATCACCGGCGGCTCTGACGAGCCGGGGGCGTTTGTCACCGCGGTCTGTTGATGTGGGTATCACGTCTGGCTCCTGAAACTGACCGACCAGTCGGTCGGGCGAAGGGAGAATTTACGACGCGATGCGGCGATTGTCAAGACCGGCCGACCGAATCCATTTTTGGATTGAGGCGTCCACCCGAACAACTCAGAAACAGATTGTGGTGCGGGCGTCGCGCCCGCACGTGCAGTCAAGACGGCCGCACCACAAAGGCCAGGGGCCAGGGGCTTGACCGCATGACGACGATGGTCCCGCTCCATTCGCGTCCACCGGACGTGCCGTCCTTGAAAATTTTGCGATCACCATGCCTCGACACGAGCGGGCATCTCGGTCGAAAATATCCTCAAGGGGGGCACTCACGGGCAATGCAGCTCAGAGAATCGGGATCTCCACTTCGGATAGATCTCGCCGTCCCAATCCCCAGACCTCAAGCCCCAAGTCCCAGGCCCCAGGTTCACACCACCCGCGTCTTCCACCGTCCCCGACGAAAAACCACCATGCCGACAACTGCGATGAGCGACTCGGCGATCGTGATGGCGGCAAAGACCCCGGTCGGCCCGAAGCCTGCCGTGTGGGCGAGGACATACGCCAGCGGCAGCTGGAAGAGCCAGTAACAGAAGAAATTGATGACGGTCGGGGTGTAGGTGTCGCCGGCACCGTTGAAGGCCTGCACCATGACCATGCCCCAAGCGTAAAAAGGATAGCCGATTGAAACCCAGATCAGGCACGAAACACCGAATCGGACGACCTCGGGATCGTTCGAGAAGATACGGATCAGCGGGCCCGAAGCTGCAATGAAAACGACTGCGATCGCAAGCAGGAAAAGCATGTTGTAGAGACCTGCCCGCCACACCGAGACCTCCGCACGGTGGGGCTGGCCGGCGCCGAGGTTCTGACCGACGAGGGTTGCGGCAGCGTTGGCGAGACCCCATGACGGGAGGATTGCGAACACGATAAGGCGGATCGCCAGGGTGTAGCCGGCGACGGCGGCAGAACCAAATCCACCGATGATCCAGACAAGGACCACCCAACTCGAAGTGCCGATCAGAAACTGGAGAATGCCGCCCACTGACAGGCGGAAAAGTCGAGCGAGGATCCGGACATCAGGGAGCATTTCCCGGAGGGTGATGCGGATGCGGCTTCTACCCCGAAACAGGACCCACAACTGGATGGCCACCCCGATCCCCCTGCCGATGGTCGTCGCGACCGCCGCGCCGGTGACGCCGAGTTCGGGAAACGGGCCGAGGCCGAAGATCAGACAGGGGTCGAGAACGATGTTGCAGAGGTTGGCGATCCATAGAACGCGCATCGCGATGGCGGCGTCTCCGGCGCCGCGGAAGACGGCGTTCAACAGAAAGATCAACATGATGGTCGCTGACCCTCCGAACAGGACCTGTGTGTAGCCGAGGCCCGAAGCAACCAATTCCGGGCTGCCGCCCATCAGCGAGAGCAGCCGTGCGGAAAAGACCACGCCGGGCACTGCCACGAAAAGGGTCAAAATCAAACCGAGGACGATGGACTGAGCGGCGGCGACACCGGCTCCTGCGACATTGCCCTCCCCAACACGCCGCGCCACCATCGCGGTGGTCGCCATTCCCGTTCCGACCGCGACCGCGAACAGAATCGAGATCATGGCCTCGGTGAGCCCGACCGTTGCCACCGCATCGATTCCAAGACGCGAGACAAAGAAGACGTCGGTGAGAGCGAAGACCGATTCCATCACCATCTCGAGCACCATGGGGATCGCCAGCAAGACGATGGCGCGGCGAATGGGGCCCGATGTGAAGTCGACCTCCCTTCCGGTCAGAGCCAACTTCACCGTCGCCCACGGACCGAGATCGTGAGCGGTCTGTTCGACCGGCGTGGAGACGGGTTCCTCGGGTGTCATGACCTCATACCTTACGCGAACGATCGAGTGGTGCGAATGCAGGTTTCAGGTCGCAGGATCCAGCATCCAGCATCCTGTATCTTGAATCTTGCATCCTGAAACCTGCATCCGAGCGGGTATCCGGCCGGGTGACCGGGAACAAGTCGGCGACAATATGCGTAATGTGAGATAGGACGAGAGCACAGGAAGGACGAAAGATGGCGCAGACCTCTCGATCGACGATAGCTGGAATTCTCGATGTGGTCGCTGGAATCTCGGGGCTGGTTGGCAGTATCCCGTTGCTGGTCATGGCATTGGTCGGTAGTGGTGTGCTGGCGGCCCTTCCCGAGGCAGAGGTTCGGGCCCTGGCGATCATCCCCCTGGGCATCTTTCTTCCGCTCGCTCTTCTGTGTTTCACAGCTGGAGTGGTCGCCATCGCCGGTGGAATCGCGGCTTTCAATCGCCGCAGGTGGGGTCTGGCAGTCGCGGGTTCAATTGCTGCCGTCTTCGGCTTTTTCCCTCTCGGTATCGCGGCGGTGATCTTCACCATTCTCGCTGAGTCCGAGTTTCAAGCGGGCGACTGAGGGCGGCGCGATGACCAGCACAACCTCGAAGGTCCTCACTGGGTGCGGTATCGGTTGTCTGATGGTGATCGTCCTGGCAGCAGGCCTGAGTTATATGGGCTACCGGTGGGTGAGGGAAACCACCGAGGCTGTTGAAGAGGCGGGCAGGATCGAACGCGAGCTCAAAGACCAGTACGGCCAGGTACGGGACTTTGTCCCACCCGCCGCACCAGGCGTGTCTGCCGACCGCATGGAGGCCTTCCTTTCTGTGCGGGACGCGCTCGCGGGCCCGCGCGACGAACTGGCCTCAGGGGTGGCAGCTCTGGCCGGAGTCGACGGCGATGCGGGCATCGGAAACGAACTCCGATTGGCCCGCGCGGGTATCGGTCTCGCGCCGCGGGTGCTCGAGTTCGCGGGCGCCCGCAATCGAGCGCTTCTGGAAGCGGGCATGGGGGTGGGCGAATACGCCTGGATTTACTGGTTCACTTACAGCGCGTGGTTAGGGCACCCTGCGGACGATTCAGAGCTTCGCGAGTTCATGGACAAGCGAAATTCGGAGCACGGGTCCATGCAGATTCACATGGACGGTGCGATGGAGCCTGATCGCGTGACCTGGCGGTTGCGGCGCGATATCACGGCCATGCTGAAACACCTCGAACAGGAACTGTCGGCCGATCCCGGCAACGCAGACCTGCTCGAGGCGGTGACCGCGGAGCTTGCGGAGTTGGATGCAGACCCCGAGAGAGTCCCGTGGCAGACCGGATTGCCTGAAGCTTTCGCTATCGGTCTCGAACCCTACCGCGAGCGCCTCGAATCGACGTATTCCAGGGCCGCCAATCCGTTCGAGCTCACTGATTTCGATTGATGCCGACGGCAGTCCGCTGAACTCTCGAGTGCGGAGGGAGTAAAATACCCTACGGGGGTTTTCGCGATGGGTGAACCGGAAGGCCGCATTCGTCTCAATCCTGATATATCCCGAATCGTGTGTTCGGTGACGGCTCAGGAGTACGATCCCCACGGATTCGAGCGACCCATCGGCCTGTGTTCGTGTTGTCCGGCGCCCGGCAAACCTCTCGTCGTGGTGTACGACCTTCAAGCTGTCAATCAACGGCTCGAAAAAGGGGGGTGGGGCAAGGGCCCGGGCATCTGGCACTACGGCGCGCTCCTCCCGGTCCTTGGGTTGCCGTGGCGGTTCGCTCCCGATGTCGGCCTGACCCCAACCGTTCGCCACGAACTGATGGGGGGTGAGAACGGCGTCGAGCTCTCCCTCAAGAACGAGGGTTGCAACCCCTCTGGGAGCTTCAAGGATCGTGGTCTGGCGGTAGGGGTGGCCTTCGGCGTTGCCTGCGGGGCAAAACAGTTTTGTCTTCCGACACAGGGCAACGCGGGTGTGGCGGCCACCCTGTTTTCGACTCGCCTTCGCCTGCCGGGCTGTCTGGTCTACATGCCGGATGGGTATCAGGGGGGCATCTATCACCGCGAGGCGGAGTTCTTCGGTGCGGAGGTCCACTTCGCCGGCGACAACATCGCTGCGTCGGGCAAAATCATGCGCGAAAAGCATGCCGAGGATCTAGCGAGTGGGCAGCTCGTCGATCTTTCAACTTTTTTCGAGCCCGGCCGGCTCGAGGGGAAAAAGACCATGGGGTTGGAAATCGTCGAGGACTTTGGCCCCGAAAAACTCCCGCAGTGGATCCTCTATCCCACCGGCGGCGGCACCGGGCTGGTCGGTATCTGGAAGGCGATCCAGGAGTTGGTCGCCCTGGGTGTCGTCGACCCAACGCAGCACGAGCTGCCGCGAATGGTCGCGGTGCAGTCGGAGAACTGCGCACCGGTGATCGAGGCATTCAACCGCGGGCTCGAGCACGTGGAACCGGTCCAATCCAAAGGGACCATCGCTGACGGTCTGGATGTGCCGGGTGCGATCATGGGCCACGGCATCCTGTCGACGATCAAGGATTCCGGAGGGACCGCGGTGGCGGTGTCGGAGGGCGCAATCAAGGATGCCTTCAGGACCTTTGGCCAGCACGGCATCGCTGGCAGCTACGAGAGTGCCGCCACCCTGGCCGCGTTGCGCAAGCTGCGCATCGAGGGCACGATCCCGGTCGGTGCCCGTGTCCTGCTGCTCTTGACCGCGACCCATTTCGTGTCGCTGGCGCAACAGGTGAAGTGATCAGTCGTTACCGGCCGCCCCCGGCGTGACCGAGGTTGCAGGCGGCACCGCTGTTTTTCTCGACGTAGCGCTGGTGGTACTCCTCCGCCCGCCAGAAGGTCGGTGCCGGCTGAATCAGGGTCGCGACCGGGCGTTTGAACGAACCGCCGGAATCGAGGGCTTCTTTGGACCTCGTGGCCGCCGCTTCCTGCTCCGGAGTGTGAAAGAAGACCACCGAGCGGTATTGATCGCCGACATCGGGGCCCTGGCGGTTGACTTGGGTCGGGTCGTGCATCTGCCAGAACGCGTCGAGCAAAGTTTCGTATGAGACCCGCGTGGGGTCGTACTCCACCTCGACCACCTCTGCGTGACCCGAACTGTGTGAGCACACGTCCCGGTAGGTCGGTTTTTCGGTTTGGCCGCCGGCATAGCCGACCGCCGCGTCGGTCACGCCGGTAATGCGTCGAAATGCTGCTTCCACGCCCCAGAAGCATCCTGCTCCGAAAGTCGCTGTTGCCATGATTCGGTCCTCCGAAGTGGTCAACAGATCCTGCGGGAACTCTGTTCCAGCCGCGGTTTTGTGGCGCAGGCGTCCCGCCTGCGTGTGCGGGCGGGACGCCCGCACCACAAGAGGAGCAACCACCTTCGTAGCTTTTCGGGCGGGCCGTGAACGACCCGCCTACGTCTCTATGAAGGGCTCTGAGATTCACGCCTCTCTTCGCTCGCTTCCCGAGAGGAGCCACCTATAGCATTGTTTGCCCGAGACACCCCACGGGTCTGCTGAGGATGGGGGCGTCAAACAATGCAAAAGATGGCACCTCCGCCGCACGCGGGCCGTTTCCGAGCGCGCTTCCCGAGAGGAGCCACCCGTCGCATTGTTGGCTCGGAATGCTGAGTCGGATTGGTGATTCGAGTTCCAACAATGCGACAAATGGCACCTCCGCCGCATGCGGCTCGTATCGGAAGGTATTTCCAATATCAAACACCCCCCGGCCTCGAAAGACCGGAGGGTGTTGAGCGAAAAATCCGAAATCCGAAATCCGAAATCCGAAATTTGCTCCCCTACTTCATGCTCCACTCCGGCAGGCGTCCCGGCGTCCACGGCGCGCCTGCCTTTTCGAGCTGTTGCTCGAAGATGTCGAGGGCGGCCGCCAGGGTCTTGAGCCGGTTGAGCTCGCTGGCAAAGGCCTCGGCGGCCCACTCATAGTCCTTCAGGTTCGTGGTCGTTGGCGCCGAGGTCGTGTCCCACTGGCTGCCGACGATGCGGTTCACGCGCTGAGAAATCGAGGGCGGCGTGAAGACGTTGCGATTGCTCCTGGTGCGGTCTCCTCGCAGCTGGACCAGGATGTCGTCGAGGTCGGTCTGCAACCGCTGCGACTCGGTGAGGAGAGCGGTGTCGGCCCCCGGCGCATCGCTGAGCGCCTTGCGCGTATAGGTCAGGCGCTCGTCGGCCTCGTCCGCCCACTTGAGGGCACCGGTGACCGCACGTTGAAGATCAGCGGTCCTCTGCTGGAAGGCCAGCGCTTCAGCGAAGCTCTCGGCCTTGAAGGGGTTGAGGCCGAGTTCGACGACCTCGAAGTCTTGCGGTCCGGCGAGGTCCGCGACCACACCGTCCACGATCTTGGACAAGGTCACCGTGTAGGTGCCTGGAATCGCCAGCTGACCGGAGGGCTCACGATCCCACGGGTTCACTTCAGCCTTTTTGAGTGCGGTCGGACGTGCGCTCGGCCAGCGCAGGTTCCAGGTCACCCTGTGCAGGCCCTTGGTGGTCTTGGCGTCGACCCGGCGAACCACGTTGCCGTCGCCGTCACGGACGGTGACGAAGACCGAGGGCTCGATCTGTTCCTCTTCGGCCCGGAGTTCCTCATAGGTCGGGATCGCGGGGTCGGTTTCGGCCTTGGCGGCCTCTTTCTCGGACTCGATTCGCGCGTCCTCGAGGGTCTTGAGCCCTTCCTTCAGATAGTAGGTAAAGGTCGCGCCGAATTCGGGGTTGTCTGCAGTGTAGAAGGTGGCGCCGCGCGAACCGATCCGCGAACGTTTTTCGACGTAACGCAGTGCGTTCTCGGTGGGGAAGAGGATTGTGTCCTCCTCGAGCGTCGCGTCGGAGACCTGCCGCAGCGGGGTGTAGTCGTCAAGAATGTAGAAGCCGCGGCCAAAGGTCGCGATCACAACGTCGTTCTCGCCGCGGTGGATGTCGATATCGCGGACCTGGATGGTGGGCAGTTTGCCCTTGAGCCTGATCCAATTGGCGCCCTCGTTGACCGTGAAGTAGATTCCGTACTCGGTGCCGACAAACAGCAGTTCGGGTTTGACGTGGTCCTGCATCAAGGCGTACGTGATGTCGCCATCGGGCAGATCGCCGGTGATGGAGCTCCAGGTCTGGCCGCGGTCGCGGCTGACGAAGACGTAGGGTTTGAAGTCTCCCCGTTTTTTGTTGTTGAAGGTCGCGTACACCGTGTTTTCGTCGTGCTGGGATGCTTCGAGCCGGCTGACGTAGGTCGTGGAAGGCACACCGGCGACCTGGTCGATGGCGCGCCAGTCGGCGCCCCCGTTTTCGGTGACCTGGATGAGACCGTCATCCGTCCCGACGTAGATCAGGCCTTCGACGAGCGGCGACTCGGTGAGCGATACGATGTTGCCGTAGTTGGACGTGGACATGTTCTTCGCCACCGCGTCGATGCTCTGGATCTTGCCAAATACCGGCAGCGTGTTGGGATCGACGCCGCGGCTGAGGTCCGGGCTCACCGCCGTCCACGAGTTGCCCCGGTCATCCGACCGGTAGAGCCGCTGACAGGCGAAGTAAAGCCGGGTGTGGAGGTGCGGGCTGATCATGACCGGCGAGTCCCAGTTCCAACGGTGCGCCGCCTCGCCGGGTTCTTCCTGGGGTTGGATGTCCACCGTTTCTCCGCTCACACGGTCGTAGCGGACGAGACCGCCGTACTGCCACTCGCTGTAGACGATGTTCGGGTCGGTGGGATCGACGACGGTCTCGTATCCGTCGCCGCCGACGGTGACGAACCAGTCTTCGTTGGAGATGCCCGAGCTGTCCAGGGTGCGCGACGGGCCGCCGAGGGTGTTGTTGTCCTGGGTGCCTCCGTAGACGTAATAGAAGGGCTTGGAGTTGTCCACCGAGACCCGGTAGAACTGGGTGATGGGTAGGTTTTCAAAGAAACGGTAGGTGGCGCCCCGGTCAAAGGTCTCATAGATCCCGCCGTCGCACCCTACGAGGAGGTGGTCCGTAGAGTCGGGGTCGATCCACAACGCGTGGTTGTCGACGTGCTTCTTTTTCTCACCGACCCGTTTGAAGGTCTTGCCGCCGTCGAGGGTGATCTGCAGGAACGTATCCATGCCGTAGACCCGGTCGACGTCGTGGGGATCCGCGAAGATCTCGTTGTAGTACTGCGGGCTGCCGGAGACGTAGTCCGACATCTTCGACCAGCTTTCGCCGCGATCGGTCGAGCGGAAGAAACCGCCCTTTTTGCGCTGCGCTTCGATCACCGCATAGACGACGTCGGGATCGGCGGGCGAGATGTCCATGCCGATCTTGCCCATGTCGGCCTCGGGCAGGCCCTCGGTAAGCTTGCGCCAGGTGGCGCCGGCGTCGGTCGACTTGTAGATGGCCGACTCCGGTCCGCCGTTGACCAGGGTGTAGACGTGGCGCCGGCGTTGGTACGACGACGCGTAGAGCACGTCGGCGTTGCGGGGGTCCATGTGGATCTCGTTGGCGCCGGTGTCATCCGAGACGTGGAGCACGCGTTCCCAGGTCGCGCCGCCATCGGTGGTCTTGTAGACCCCGCGGTCTCCACCCGAGTTCCACAGCGGGCCCTGCGCCGCGACATACACCACGTTTGAGTCGCGCGGGTCGACCACGATCATGCCGATGTGCTCGGACTCGCCGAGCCCGACGTTCTCCCAGTTCTGGCCGCCGTCGAGGCTCTTGTAGACGCCGTCGCCAAAGGCCACCGACCGTTGGCTGTTGTTCTCGCCGGTCCCGACCCAAACCACATTGGGGTTCGAGGGATCGAGGGTCACACAACCGATGGAGTACGACTTCTCCTTGTCGAAGATGGGCTCCCATGTGGTGCCGCTGTTGACGGTCTTCCACAGCCCGCCCGAAGCGGTTGCGGCATAGATGATGTGGTGAGCATCGGGATGGACCGCGAAGTCGGAAACCCGGCCGGAGTTGTAGGCCGGCCCGATGAGGCGCCATTCAAGACCGGAAAAGGTCGCGTCAGACATCGGCTTGGTTTCTTCTTCAGTGTCCGTGTCGTCGGCTGCCGTCTGTGT